>CAZMVE010000041.1:0-23009 GCA_964569585.1 uncultured Bacteroidales bacterium
ATACCCCTAATTTATTGATTATTTTTATATGTTTCAAGTGCATACCCCAGATTAAATTAATTCAACACGATTATCCCGATTTTGATCGTAATTGTTATATTTCTCAGGATGAATTAAACAAATACAGGAAACTCTATTTGAAAAATCTTATGGAACAAGAGGTTGGAGAGATAGATCAATTAGAAAACCAAGTGTACGAAGCTATTTCAAATAATAAATTATTATCTGAAAATATTGAAATTGATATTGATGAAAAGTTAACATTTGGACAGAAAGTAGCTGATAAGATAGCTGTATTTGGAGGAAGTTGGAATTTCATTATACTCTTTTTTTCTTTTATTGTCCTTTGGATAGCTATAAATTTATGGATACTCTTAACCAAACCTTTCGATCCCTTTCCATTCATCCTCTTAAATTTAATATTATCATGCCTGGCTGCCATTCAGGCACCTATTATTATGATGAGCCAAAACCGGCAGGAACAGAAAGACAGACAAAGGAGTGAACACGACTACAAGATCAATTTGAAAGCAGAACTTGAGATTAAAATCTTGAACGAAAAAATCGATCATCTGATTTTGCATCAAAATAAAACACTACTTGAAATTCAACAAATACAATCGGATTATCTCTCCGATATTCTGAATGAAATTAAACCTAAGGGCTTTAAAAATAATAGGAAATGAATTTGAAATCACACCAATACAATACTGATTATGTTTACTTTTCAGAAGAAACCAGTAAAGATTTTTACATGCTGCTTTATTCTTTTACTCGGAGGATGCCAGGGAAGAGATATTCCGGAGCCTGTTTTACAAAAACGAAAGGGGACAGCAGTCATTATTACTGGTGCGGCGGCAAAAATCCCTCAGGAAGCATCACTATTAGAGCATCTTTATAAAAAAGGGGATCTGAAGGATGTAGTTTTTATCGGTGGGGCCAGTTCCGGGTCCATAAATTTAGTTGCATTAAATGCTATTCTCGAGAATAAATTTACATGGCCCGATTATAAGGAAATTCTTTTCAGTATCACTAATGATAGCATTTATATTCAGCACGACAAGAAATTGCCTGTCGATACTGAACCATTGTATAAATTCTTAATCAGGATATTCAATGATTCTCTTGGATACCGGAAGATAGCGGACCTACCATATCCAAGTGCTATATCTATTGTCAACCTCAAAATTCTTGATTTTTCAGAGAGGACTTACAGAATAAGTAACTTTAAGATTAATTCGGAAAGTGATCCTGCATTGGATCTTGTCGATGTCATCATGGCTTCCTGTTCCTATCCCCTGGCTTTTCCTCCGAGACACATCAGGAATGTAACAACCATTCCTGATGTAGAATATATCGATGGAGGTATTGCTGCTGATCATGTTCCATTTCAAGCCGTTATTGAATTTGAAAGCTTTCGGAATATCGAGGTTGAAAAATTATTTATTATAAGTCGCAAAAGGGATACAATCCCCGATTTCGACGAAGAGCTTAAACAATTTGGTATAGACAAATTTGAATTGATGGATAAATTGGGTATCTCGATTGAAGACATTACAAGAGAAGGATTTATTAAGAAATTAAGGGCATTACAAAAAGTAGCTCCCTCCCTGGCTGAACGAACCTTTGTATATGTTCCCGATTTCCCGGAGGTCTTTTACATGTTTGATTTTAATACACTTGAGCAACAGTATATTATTACTGAAAAGTGGGCCCAAACGCATAGTCCTGTTCCTTTAAACGACTATTTAAAAGGTGAATGATTTAGAAACTTATTGAATTCAGATGAGGAATGCTAAGTTACAATATCACAGATTCTGTATTTAAAAGAACACGTCTGAGATCTGCCAGGTAAGTATCTGATAAGCATTTAGCAAGAAGAAAAATTTATTTTAATCCGCTCCGTTTTAACAATGCCTCAATAGAAGGTTCTCTGCCTCTGAAATCGATGTAAAGTTTCATAGGATGTTCCGTGCCTCCCTTTGAAAGAATGCAATCGCGGAAGCGTTTTGCTGTGGTTTCATCAAATATTCCATTTTCTTCGAATAAAGAAAACGCATCGGCATCAAGTACTTCTGACCATTTATAGCTATAATAGCCAGCAGCGTATCCTCCGCCAAATATATGGCTGAACGATGTACTTACCGCTACCCCGTCGATAGGTGGGAGCAACTCCAGCTGAGCAATGGCTTTCTTTTCCAATTGTTCCACTTCCTCTTCGCAGGTTGTAGTTAAAGTGTGCCACGCCATATCGAGATAACCAAGAGCAAGCTGGCGGCAACCAAAAAATGCTTCGTTAAAATTTCGACTTTCGATGAGATTATGAATATGCGGTGCTGGTATTTGTTCCCCGGTCAGATAATGTTTGGCAAAAGAATCGAGCCATTCTTTTTTATTGGCCCAGTTTTCCATTATTTGTGAAGGAAGTTCGACAAAGTCCCGGTAGACTTCAGTTCCGGCCAGTGAGGCATAGGTTACCCTACTGAAAATGCCATGCAAGGCATGTCCGAATTCATGAAGAAAAGTACGCACTTCGGAGTATGTCAGTAATGAAGGTTTATCGGCCGAGGGAGGATTGAAGTTAAATACCAGTGACACATGAGGACGTTTATCTGATCCATTTTTCACATGTTGTTGTTCAAACTCCATCATCCAGGCGCCACCTTTTTTACTTTCGCGGGGAAAATAATCCAGGTAAAGTACAGCCAGAAATTTATCCTTTTCATCCCGAACCTCAAATGTTTTGACATCTTTATTGTACAGAGGAATTTCCTTGTTCCGATGAATAGTAATTCCGTAAAGCCTTTGAGCCAGATCGAAAATACCATTTTGTACTTTATCAAGTTCGAAATAGGGTTTAAATACTTCATCATTTACCGAGTACTTTTGCTCTTTCAGTTTTTCTGCATAGTAGCTCCAGTCCCATCGTTGCATATCGAATTTTGCGCCATGAGTTTTAGCAAATCCGGTAACTTCGGCAACTTCCTTCTGTGCCCTGGGATAGTATTCGTTTCTTAGTTCCTCTAAAAAGACAAATACCTCTGCAGTGCTTTTGGCCATCCGGTTGTCTAATATAAAAGAGGCATAAGTTTCGAATCCCAGCAATTTTGCCTGTTGTAAACGGAGTTCGGCGATCCTTTTAATTATCATCCGGTTATCGTGATCATTTCCATTGTGCCCCCGTGAATTATAAGCGATGAACATTTTTTTTCTTAATTCACGATTATCGGCATATTTCATAAAGGGGACAAAGCTCGGGTGCTGAAGTGTAAATACCCATCCGGTTAAATTTCTTCTGTTTGCTTCTTCCGATGCAGCATTAATGATATCTTCGGGTAAACCGGCAAGATCTTTTTCGGAAGTAAGATGAAGTATAAAGTTGTTAGTTTCGGCAAGAACATTCTCACTAAACTGCACATTTAATAGAGATAGCTCGCCTGTAATCTTTCTGAATTCTTTTTTTCCCTCATCGGATAGGTTTGCTCCATTCCGTACAAAATTCTTATGAGTATTTTCCAGTAATTGTTTTTGTTCGGTAGTTAAAGTAGCTCTTTCTGTTTCGTTGTATACAACTTTAATCCGGTCAAACAACTGGGTATCGAGTGTAATGTCGTTACCAAATTCGGTAAGTTTAGGGGCAATAGATTTAGCCAGTTTCTGGAGTTCATCATTGGTTTCGGCATGATTCAGGTTAAAGAAAATCCGGGCAATACTATCAACAGTTTCACCGGCAAATTCAAGTGCTTCGACTGTGTTACTAAAATCGGGTCTATTTTTATTTTCCCTGATTTGTTTAATTTGATCCCGTGCCTTGCTGAGGGCTTTATCGAGTGCTGGTAAAAAATGATCGTTTTTAATTCGATCAAAGGGTACAGTATTAAATGGAGTGTTGAAAGTTTCTAATAATGGATTCATAATATTTGCTTGATAAAATTTGTAAAATTAAGTAAAAAGCAGTTGTGGTTATAATAAACAGATACAATGTATCTACTGATCTTTAATGATCCTTTCGTGTTTGTACAACTTATGTATTAGTAACAAGAATACTTTTTAATGGTTCTTTAAATTAGAATTTACTTGGATATATTTGCTGTCGTTTATATATACTGCTGAATTTTATTTTCAATATGAAGAAATCAACCAGGATCATTTTAGCAATAACCTCCGGCATTATACTTTCTGCAGGATGGTATGAATGGGGGTCGGGCTTACTTTTACTTATCGCATTTATACCTTTGCTGGTACTCGAAGATGATCTTACTGACCAGGGCCGGAAAAGAAAGAATACCAGGGTTTACTTGTTCGCATCGCTTGCTCTGCTGACCTGGAATATTATTACTACCTGGTGGATCAAGAATGCTTCGTTTGCCGGATTGCTTGCCGCCGTGTTTGTAAGCACTTTTTTTATGGCCTTTCCACTCATGATATATTCGGTAATAAAACGAAAATTTGGCAGAACTATAGGGTATATATCGTTTATAATTTGTTGGCTCGCTTTTGAATTTGCCTATAATCATGGCGAAATTTCATGGCCATGGCTCACCCTGGGCAATGGATTCATGTTTTCTGTCCGGTTTATTCAATGGTACGAATTTACAGGTGTTTTCGGAGGATCGTTCTGGATATTACTGACTAATGTTCTGGTATACGAATTCATCCGGCGAATCATGCTGGGTAACAAATTTAAAAGTAAATGGAAACTGGTGATCCCAACTATTTTTGTAATAGCATTTCCTCTTGTTTTATCGCTTTACCGATTTTATTCTTACAAAGAAAAGCCCGATCTGCGTGAGATAGTAGTTGTTCAGCCTAATATTGATCCCTATCTTAAATTCAATGATCTGCCCTCCATAGAACAGGCAAAAATACAGGTAGATCTGGCAACCCAGTATTGTACACCAGAAACCGATTATATAGTGTGCCCGGAAACTTCCATTATGAATCATATCTGGATAGGCCAGTTCGATTATGTTCCTGAATTGAGAATGGTAAAAGAATTTGTTATTATGCATCCCGGTATTAAATACATTACAGGGATTATGTGCAGGGAGCAATATACTCCAAAGAATAAGACATCGACAGCTAATCAGATCGGCAATAGCAATATATTTTACGATACATTCAACTCTGCCATACAATACGATACTACTTCCTATGTTCCTGTATATCATAAATCGAAACTGGTAATTGGCGTAGAGAAAATGCCCTACCCCCAGTATCTGAGTCTTTTAAAATCGCTTACAATCCGTCTTGGGGGAACCTTTCGAAGCCTGGCAACACAGAAGGAGAGAGGGGTTTTTACATCGGTTGAGGATGGAATTAAAATTGCACCTGTAATTTGTTATGAATCGGTTTATGGTGAGTTTGTCAGTGATTATATTAAAAAGGGAGCTCATTATATTTTTGTTATCACCAACGATGGCTGGTGGGGTGATACTCCCGGATATCGCCAGCATAATGCTTTATCTTCATTAAGAGCTATCGAAACCAGACGTAGTGTTGCCCGGTCAGCCAATACGGGTATTTCAAGCTTTATCAATCAACGCGGTGAAGTACTGATGTCGCTTCCATACTGGTATCGCGGCGCTCTTAACGGAAAAATCAATGCTAACGATACATTCACTTTTTATGTGAAACATGGCGATTATATCGGCAGAATAGCTTTTTATGGCACATTACTTCTTATACTTGGTTTATTTATTTTATCGCTTTCCGGAAAGTTTCGGAAACAGGATACATAATAAAAATACAAAGCATTCATTGTCAGGTTATAATTAGTGCTGTAGCTATTTTGTTTTTTACGTTCTATTTTTTTCTTGCCTTATGCAACTGTGTCATACATTCGTTGTCATTAGAAACGAAAACCAGTATTAACTTGGAGGTAGCATACCAAAACATACATCGCGACATTATTGAGCTGAGCAAAGCAGGCAATCAGAAAGCTCAGTATCAACTTTACAAGCTATATTCAAAAGCTATGTACAATGTGTGTTACCGTATGATGAATAACCAGGCTGAGGCAGAAGATTTATTGCAGGATTCTTTTATAGAAGCTTTTATGAAGCTGAACACTTTTAGATACGAATCAGCATTTGGTGCCTGGCTGAAACGGATAGTAGTGAACAAGTGTATTAATCATCTGAAGAAAAGAAGAACTCAGTTGGTATACACTGAAAACATACCTGAAATCAACCTTGATAATGATTCGAATATCGAACCGGAACTCCTCAAAGTGAAACACATTCATAAAGCAATGGAGGCGCTGCCGGAGGGTTATCGTGTTGTTTTTTCCCTCTATCTTATTGAGGGGTATGATCATAGCGAAATTGCACAAATTTTAGGGATCACTGAATCGACCTCGAAATCACAGTTTTCGCGTGCTAAACATAAAATTAAAGAAGTTCTTATAAATACCAGGACATGAAAGACAGATTAGAAGAATTTGTAAAGGGTCATAGTACAGAGTTCGATTTGCGTGAGCCAAATCCTGAACTCTGGAAAGGGATCGAAAAATCCATTGCTCCAAAGCGAAGAAGAAACTGGGGGTATTATCTCTCTCGTGCGGCTGCTATTGTTTTCCTTATCGGGGCTACCCTTGTTGCACAAAGGGTTTGGATGACAAAGGGACAAGGTATTAAAAAGAAAACAGCTGAGGTAGAAATTAATATACCTGAGCTGAAGGAAGCTGAAATGTATTATACAGGGATAATTAATACAAAGCTGGAAGAAGTCAAACCTATGTTATCGGAATATCCTACATTAGAAGATGAACTTGAAACCGATTTATCTGAATTAGATAGTATATACAAAGGTCTGAAAAATGATCTGAAAGATGATATTGCCAACCATGAGGTGATCGAAGCGATGATACAGAATTATAGGTTGCGCATCTCGATTCTTGAGGACATGCTGCATTTTCTCGAATCACAAAATCAAGAAGAAAAAACATTCAATACCGAACAAATATGATTTACAGAACTGTTCTTTGTCTATGGCTTGTACTTTTCTTATATCCTGGCGGAGTGTCGGGACAAGTATACTCAGATAGAAAAGTACGTAACTTCAAAGCAACTGAAAAAACAACTGTTGAGGTATCCAACAAATATGGCAAGATACATGTCGTTACCTGGGACAGTGATAGTGTGCGCTTTGAAGTGGACCTTCGGATTAGTGCCAGCAGCTACCAGAAAATGGAGAAGTTGCGAAGTAACATCAATTTTGAATTTACGGGCACGAAGTATTATGTCGTAGCCAAAACAGTATTGACAAGTCCAACCAGTATTATTTCTGATTTTGTTGATGCCTTTATTCCAACAAATCAGGTTACCATCAATTACATGGTTTATGTGCCAAAAAACGTAAGCCTTAAGATAGAGAACAAGTTCGGTGATATATATATGGACGATTTCAACGGAAACCTTGAAATTATCCTTTCAAACGGCGATCTGAAAGCAAATCGCTTATCAGGATCACCATCCATTTTTTTAAGTTCCGGAAATGGAACCATAAACAGCATTGACGACGGTAAAGTAATGGTTTCATACTCCGATCTGCATATCAAAGAAGCAGGGAAAGTCTATCTGGAAACCAAATCATCACGAATCACGGTAGACAGGGCTGTTAATCTCGATATTGATTCGAAGCGTGATAAATTTGAGATTGAAGCTGCAGATTATATTTCGGCCGCAGGATATTTCTCCTCGTTTACAATTGGTAATATACGTAAGGAACTCCGGTGCAGCCTGAAATATGGGAATATTGATGTCAACCATGTATCCAATGTATTCTCATTCATCAATATTGAATCGGAATATACCGATATTGATCTTAATTTTAATCGTTCAACTTCATATAATCTTGATATAACGCACCATAAGGATGTGTATATAAATCTGCCGGCGAGTCTGGCAAGTATCGAGACAAAAGTGCTGAATGAAGATGAAAAATTAATGCTAACTTACGGGCGCATTGGAAGTACAGCAACAGAAACTTCTCATAAAGTCAAAATAACCGCCCCAAAGAAATGTAATATCAACATAATTCACCGGTAAGTGAATATGGCGATGCAACCTAATACATGGACAATTGTCATTAGAAAAGAATAACGAAATACGAACAATCATGAGAATAAAATACGTTTATGGTCTGATTATTTTAGGGACTGTCACATGGTTAATGAATTCCTGCGAAATCTTCGACTGTCTTGAGGGTAATGGAATTCTTAAATCGGAACAGAGGCTTGTTGCTGAATTCACGGGAGTGGAAAATTCTACCAGTTTTGATGTTGAAATAATGGCCGATAGTGTTTATTCTGTCGAAGTCCTCGCTGATGAAAATTTACTTCCGTTTATTGAAACTTATGTTCGGTCGGGAAATTTAAAGATCGAAACCAATTATAACCATTGTATCAGCTCAAGTTATGTGAGAGTTGAAATCCATATGCCTGCTATCGACTATGTCGAACTCAGTGGTTCCGGGGATATCGATGTATACGATGTGATTGGTAATTATTTGGATGTAAAAAATTCCGGTTCGGGAGATATTAACATCGATAATATATTTCTGACTTCAACTCTCACTATCGATCTTTATGGCTCAGGAAGTATTACGGCTTATGGAAAAGCACATCGTGGGAATTATCATCTTGCCGGTTCAGGAGATATCTTGGCAGATGATTTGCAGGTAGAATTATGTGATGTAACCAGTTCAGGGTCGGGTGATGTATATTGCTTTGCTTACGATCTGTTGGATGTTACCATAAACGGATCGGGCGATGTAATTTATAAAGGATCTCCGGAAACAATCGAACTGGTTGATAACGGATCGGGTGATTTAATAGAGAGAAATTAAAATCTGAGTCGTAAATGAGATATAAAATCAGCATTTTAATTTTACTTTTCATTTTAACTGAGGTCTCGGCTCAATACTATACTCGCGATGCAGGTATAATTGCAGGTGAAGGTATCTGCCTTTCCTACCGACAATTTTTTAAAGAGGAAATGGCATTGGAAGGATTTGCAGGTATTTCGAAAAACGGATTTCGCCTTACTGCATTACGTGAATATTTTAGCCCGATGGTAGTTTCGCGTTCTGATAATCTGAAATTCATGTATGGCTTTGGTATTCATGCCGGAGTGAATTACACTAACAAGTATAAATTATTTAACGGTACCTTCTATCATGACTGGATGTGGACTCCACAGTTCGGTTTTGATGGTGCCGTGGGCCTTGAATATTCAGCTTCTGAATTTCCGATTTTAGTATCAGCCGCTTTGCGACCCTATTTTGAGTTTTCACTCAACAGGTATTTTCTTTTAAAGCCTTTAAATTTAGTATTCGCAATTAAATATCGTTTTTGAAAAACTAAAACCATGAAAAAAGTATTTGTATTAGCAGTTATCCTGGCATTCATAGGTTCTGCCTATGCACAGGAAGAAGATAGTAAGCATCGTAACTCGGATGAGTTCAAAACAATTTTCGGAGGCAAGACAATAGGAGGATATGGTGGTATCGGAGTAGGATATACCCTTATTGAAGATCGGCCCGGTGTATCATTCGATGCGAGAGGAGGCGTAATTCTCGGCCATAGTTTTGCATTGGGAATCGGAGGGGCCGGATTTGTAAATTCATCGGAATATGTACTGGCCGATAATGCGGATGTAAGTCTGGCCGGAGGATATGGAGGGATTTTTGGTGAATTTATTCTGTTTCCAAAATCGCAGGTCCATGTTTCTTTTCCTGTACTTGCCGGAATTGGAGCTATTGCTGCAACATCAATGATTGAAAATGCCTCCAATTACGAATACCAAAGTAGTGTTGAACAAACATCAGTATTTATGATAGTGGAACCTGCCATAGAACTGGAGTTCAATTTTACGCGTTTTTTTCGTATGGCCGGGTACTTTTCATACCGGTTTACTACCGATGTGGAAATGGATGATATATATGCATCACCCGATGCATTAATTAACTATTCAGTGGGAGTGAGAGTTAAATTTGGGAAATTTTAACAGGAATTTTAGTTGCGGTGCAATATAAATAAAAAGAAAAGAGTTTAATTTTATCGAGCTTCTGTTTAAAAATGTTTTAGAGGGAAGCTCGACTGTTTTTATTTAAAATTATCTTAGTCCATAAACCACAACCATGAAAAATTTCCTTTGGGGATTATTTCTCTTTTCTCTGATTTCATTCAATACACAGGCTCAAAAAAAATTTACCATTAGTGGATATGTAACCGATGAGTTAGGAGAAGAACTCATTGGAGCCAATGTTATTCTTTCCGGTCAGTCAAGGGGAACCATAACCAATACATACGGATTTTATTCCATTACACTTATCGGGGGTAACTATAAATTCGAATATTCTTATTTAGGTTATCATACTCAACTAATCGACGTTGACCTTACTGACGACAAACAGTTAAATATAGCTCTTTTTGAATCCACCGAAGAAATTGAATCTGTGGAGATTGTTGCCGAAGGAAGGGATGTTAATATTCGTGAAGTGGAGATGAGTACAAATACCCTGCAGATAAAAACCATTCAGCAGCTACCTCAGCTTTTAGGAGAGACGGATATAATAAAAACCATTCAGTTACTTCCCGGAGTGCTTCAGTCGAGTGAAGCTTCCGGAGGATTTCATGTTCGCGGAGGAAGTGTTGATCAGAACCTGATACTACTTGATAATGCACATGTTTATAATGCTTCACATGCTGTTGGATTTTTATCGGTTTTCAATGCCGATGCAATTAAAGATCTGAAGCTCTATAAAGGAGGCATTCCTGCCGAATTTGGAGGGAGGCTCTCATCGATCCTGGATATTCATATGAAAGAGGGAAATAAACAGGAATATCATGGAGCAGGAGGAGTAGGTACAATTACCAGTCGAATAACAGTTGAGGGGCCTGTTTATCCGGGTAAAGCATCTTTTATTGTATCGGGACGAAGAACTTATGCTGACTTGTTTTTACCATTTGCAAAAGACACTCTTGCCAAGGAAAGCAAATTGTTTTTTTACGATCTGAATGCAAAGCTGAACTGGTCGATAAACGAAAAAAACCGGGTATTTATTTCCGGGTATTTTGGACGCGATGTTTTCAAACTTTCCGATCTCATTGCCATGGATTATGGTAACTCAACTTTTACGGGACGATGGAATCATGTATTCAACCACCGTATATTTCTGAATTCTTCTACCATTTACAGTACCTACAAATACGATATGGGAATAACTGAGGGCGTAACCAACTTTAACTGGATTACTTACATTCACGATCTTAATCAACAATTAGACTTCATCTTTTATCTTAATCCGGAGAATACAGTGAAATTTGGGGGTCAGTTTATTAAACATAATTTTAGTCCGGGGCGTATAGATGGCCAGTTTGATGATTCGACAAAATTTGATTACCGTATTCCAAACACACATTCACTCGAATATGGATTTTACATGTCCAATGAGCATGAAATCAACTCAAGGCTTACACTTCAATATGGGCTTCGATACTCATTGTTTCAGAATATAGGTAAGGGACAATCCCTGGTGTTTGACCGTTCTGATTCTCAGGAATACATAGTTACCGATACCCTGAACTATGATCACAGGGAAATTTTCAACTCTTATGATGGAGGTTTTGAGCCACGGTTCGCTGTTCGCTTCACGATAAATTCCATAAGTTCGATAAAGGCAAGTTATAATCGCATGTACCAGTATATACATCTGGCAAGTAATAGTACAGCCTCTCTGCCTCTCGACTTTTGGTTCCCGAGTTCACCAAACATTAAACCTCAGCGGGTTGATCAGGTAGCTGCCGGATATTTCAGGAATTTTAAAAATAATATGTTCGAAACTTCGGTGGAGGTCTTTTACAAATGGAATAAAAATTCTATCGACTTTCGCGATCATGCCCAGCTATTGCTTAACGATGCTTATGAGGGTGAATTGCGAATCGGAAAAGGATGGTCCTACGGAGCGGAATTTTTAATCCGTAAACAGGAAGGTAAACTAACGGGTTGGATTAGTTACACTTATTCCCGTTCTTTTAAAAAGATACCCGAAATTTATGAGGGTAAAAAATATCAGGCTGCGCACGATAAGCCTCATGATTTTGCTCTGGTCGTTGCATACGATTTGAATGACAGGCTTAACTTTTCGGGGAACTGGATTTTTACCAGTGCACCGCCCCGTACCATGCCTACTAGTCGCTTTGAGTATGGGGGAACAATTGGCCCCGTTTATTCCGACCGGAATACAATACGAGTGTTTCCGTATCATCGGCTTGACCTGGCTGTTAATTATCGGTTAAATCGTACCGAAAGGCGTGTGAATCATTTTGTGAATTTCTCAATCTACAACGTATACATGCGTAAAAATCCGGTACAGATATCGTTCCGTCAGGACGATGAGAATCCTAATATTACTAAGGCTTATATACTTTATCTGTATCGGATTGTTCCTTCGTTAACCTACAATTTTAAATTTTAAGAGCATGAAGACAGATAAACAAATATGTTTTGCTTTTGGATTCATACTTAGCTTGATGAGTATTGCGCTATTATTTGGTTCGTGTGAGGAAGAGGTAAAGCTGGAACTTAATAGTCCCGAAAATCAACGCATTGTTGTAGAAGGAAGAATTACAAACGAACTAAGGTACCAGCAAATTCGAATTACCAAAACATTAAGCTATTTTGAGAATGAATTGGCGCCCCCACTTACCGATGCCGAAGTCTATATCGTTGAGGAGGGAAGCAAGCGACAATTTTCATTAACACTTAGCGATGATGCTCTGGGTATATATGAAACCGAACGTTTTGCAGGTCGTTTTGGAGAAACCTATTCGCTGATCATAAACCACGATGATCAATCGTATAAAGCTACTTCCTACCTCGATACGGTACCCTTAATTGACAGTCTTACTTTTGAATACCAGTACCTTTCCTATTTTGGTTTTAGGTTCGGGATATATACATTTAAAATTTCGGCCTATGAACCGCCGCCTGAGGGACAGTTCTATCGAATTGACATATATATAAACGATACACTTATTACCGATGAAGTTGCCGAAACAATTTACTTGAGCGACTTTCAGATAAACGACAGGTATTTATCCGAAATTGAGATTTACAGTTTAGCTCAGGAAAGGATTAAGCTTGATACGAATATTGTTCGTGTTGATTTACTTTCTGTTTCGGAAGAAGAAATAGATTTTTTAGGAGAACTTATTTCCGAAACCTATGGTAACGGATCCATCTTTAGCGGACCTCCCGCGAATATTCAGTCAAATATAAAAAATACAAGCGGAGGGCTTGATGGTATGGGATTCTTCAGTGCTTCGGGAATCACTTCTATAGAATCGGTATTACTTAAAGAACACAACGATTCAACCAACAATCCTTTTATGGAGGTTGATTAAGCTGTATTACTTCCATTCTGCCTAGTTTATCTAACTCTGAATAGGGTATATTTACATTAATAATTTTGTAGTGATATGGCATTGATAAAATCTGTCCGGGGTTTTACTCCGGTAATAGGTGAAAATTGTTATCTGGCTGAAAGTGCAACTATTATTGGCGATGTTGTTATTGGGAACGATTGCAGCATTTGGTTTAATGCTGTACTCAGGGGGGATGTGAATTCAATCCGCATTGGGAATAATGTGAATGTACAGGATGGAGCTGTATTGCATACACTTTATCAGAAATCGGTAGTTGAAATAGGCGATAATGTAATAGTCGCACATAATGCTGTTGTACACGGAGCCACTATACATAATAATGTTCTTATTGGCATAGGGGCAATTGTACTTGATCATGTTGTGATTGGAGAAAATTCAATTATTGCCGCTGGAGCTCTGGTTTTATCAAAGACTGTAGTTGAACCTGGTTCTGTTTATGGGGGCAATCCCGCCCGTAAAATTAAGGATATTTCTCCTGAGCATACGGAGACAATGATAAGGCGTATTGCTGAAAATTATAAAATGTACGCTGACTGGTATAAGAAATGATGTTCTTCAATTAAAGTGGAATCAATAGTAAGGAGAGTTATCAGCAGCCTGATGTTTGACTATTTAATTCTCCATCCAATCTTTGTATTCAGCTGAATTTATAAAATCGGGATGATTGTCGATGAAAGGAAGAAGGTCCTCCTTGTTTGCATCGAATGTAAAAATCATTTTATCAAGCAATTCGGTGGCTTTTCTGAACTCTTTCTCATTAAGATAAAGTCCTAATAGCTTTAAATATCCCGTTTCATATTCAGGCATAGAATCGATTACCTGGTGAAGACATGTTTCAGCTTTGACTGCATTGCCGATTTCATAGTAGATATTAGCACGGAGGACATTGAGCAGCGGATCGTTCTGAATGGTTTTATCCAGTATATCAATATTTTTAAGAGCTGCCTGATAGTATCCATGCTTAATAAGTCCGTCGAGAGGAACAAAATTTTTACCTGGTTCATTGGGAAAGTGTTGCAAAAACTCGATGTATGTTCCGAAAAATATCTTTTTGTTAAGTTTTTTAGCCAGGTTCATTCCCAATAGCTGGTTCGACTTGGAATACCGGATATGAGAGGGTAGTTTTTCCCACTTTTTATAGGCTCTCAAGTTTCTCCCTGATGCAGCAAGCCGATAGATTTTTTTATTGGGATCCCTGTCCCGCAGGTTTTCAGCATATCGATATTGACTCAGCAGATATTCAGTATAAATCAACTCAAATGTATTACTTATCGACTGGGTGGATGTAAAAATATATCCATCTACAATTATCACTTTATCTTCGCGCAATTCGACCTCATATTCATGATAGTCAATGCTATAATTCGAAATCAGGCGGAAAAGAATTTTCGATTTACCATTTTGGTGATAGGCACGGATGAATGAAAAACTGCCCTCTGAACCTATTTCATCGATAATTCTTGTTCCGAGATCGAATTCTTGTCTCACTCCTTCAACAAAACCCTGAACAAATGCATTGTCTGAATTATTTTCAGCATGGTTCACCACTTTGTTTATAATAGCTTCCGTATCGAAACACAGATTAAAATAGTAAGGATTTCTGCTTGAAATACTACTCTCGAGTTGTTCTGCGAAAATTATCAGATCGTTATATTCAACTGCAGCACGCGATATTCTGGGAGTGAGTACAACAAGTAAACCAAGAGATAAAAAATAGAATGATATTTTTCTTATAGGTGAGTACATAAGGCCATTCTCTTTCTTAGTTCTACTGATTGTTTTCAGAAAAGTGGATAATTTATTTGTAAACAACCTGCAATTCTTGATGAGTGTAGAAAAAAAGTGCATTAAAAGAATATTATTTCATAAGAATTTGAAATTGATAACAATCAATAGAATAGATTGATTAGTGAGAAGATTTGCTTTCTAAAATAGGATTTAGACATATGACCTTTTATTTTTAATTCAAATTTCCTAAATTGCTACCCACCTTTATACCTACTAATTGACTGGGAATAAGCCTACATATGGTGAGCTTTTCAAGCACAACGTACAACTCCGAGAGCAGAATAATAAGCTTAAGGAAGAAATTAATATTTTAAGGAAATCTTTTCTGCCGGAGGAAAATTATTATAAGGATCGATATTACAGGATTACAGAGAATGTTAACGATGTTGTATACAGGCTAATCCTGCCGGATTGCAGATACGAATACATAAGTCCACAGTCGAAAGAATTGTTTGGATATGAACCAGAAGATTTTTATAATTCTCCTTTGCTTGTAAGAAAACTAATTCATCCCAGTTTTCTTAAGGATTTTATAAAACACTGGCGAATGTTACTTGAAGGGGAAGCCCCGGAGTATTATGAGATTAAAATTCAGAAAAAAAACGGTGAAATCAGATGGGTTCAGCAAAAGAACCTTATCATCAGGAACAATAGAGGAAAAGCAGTTGCTATAGAAGGAATTGTAACCGATATTACTGATCGTAAAATCACTGAAGAGGCTCTTATATCCAGCGAAGCACAAAAGAAAGCGATTCTAAACAATTTACCTCATCTGGCCTGGCTAAAGGATTGTGATGGAAAATACCTTTCAGTTAATGAATCCTTTGCTCATTCAGTTAAACGATCGGTTGACGAGATTATCGGGAAAACGGATTACGATCTATATCCTCAGGAATATGCACAATGCTACCGTGAACAGGACCTAAAGATTATTATTACACAGAAACAGGCTTTTTACGAAGAGAAAACCAAGGATTGCTGGTTTGAAACCTTCAAAGCTCCGATTTTTGATGCCCAGGGCAATGTTATGGGAATTACCGGCATTTCACTCGAGATCAGCAAACGTAAAATGAATGAAGAGGAAATTAAAAGTTATAGTGAAAAGCTTGCAATTCAGAACGTTAAACTTAAATTGATTAACGATGAACTAAAAACAGCTAAAGAAAAAGCTGAAGAGAGCGATAAATTAAAATCAGCTTTCCTGGCAAATATGAGTCATGAAATTCGTACACCTATGAACGCGATTCTTGGATTTGCCACACTGATAAGGAATAGGGCCCTTTCAAATGAAAAGCGAAAACAATATATTGATCTTATCAATTCCAATTGCCGACAATTGCTCCACATCATTACAGATATTATTGACATCTCAAAAATTGAAGCTGGTCAGATAAATATTTTTAATAAAAACTTCCAGTTAAATAAAGCCTTACACGAATTATACTTAAATTATAAAAATCAGATAGAAGTACTGAATAAACCTATAGAATTGATTTTCAGCCCAGGGTTGAAGAATGAGGAGTCGGCTATATTTACTGATAAAATTCGTCTGGAGCAGATACTTGCAAATCTAGTCTCGAATGCATTTAAATTTACTGAAAAAGGAAGTATTGAGTTAGGATATTATATCGATAGAAGAAGAGCTATTGTATTTTTTGTAAAGGACACTGGCATTGGAATAAATGAAGAAGAACAAAAGATTATTTTTGACCGTTTTCGGCAGGTCAGCTCGGCATACAACAAACTCTATGGAGGCACAGGATTGGGATTATCAATCTCAAAAGGACTGGCTGAAAAACTTGGAGGAAAAATCTGGGTAAAATCGGAGTATGGTAAGGGCTCAGAATTCTTCTTTAGTATACCATATAAACCAGGAGTTAATTTTGAACGACCCGCTCAGATCGATTATCAGGTAGAATATAACTGGTCAGGTCGGACAATATTGATTGCTGAGGATGAGGAAGTTAATTATAACTTACTTGATACTATCTTAAGTCCGACCGGTACTGAAATATTGCGTGCCAAAACCGGATTGGAAGTAATCAGATTATGTGAAACCAGGGAACAGATTGACCTGGTATTAATGGATATAAAAATGCCCGATCTGAATGGTTTGGAAGCTACTAAACGGATAAAAGCTTTGCGCAATAATTTGCCAGTCATAGCCCAGACCGCCTATGCTATGTCAACCGATGAACAGAATTGTTTGCATTCAGGGTGCGACGATTATATTTCCAAGCCTCTTAGAATTGATGAATTATTAAGGAAGATTGACCGTTATTTTAAGAAGGATTCAGATACTGAGGTTGCTGTAAAAAAGAAAAATATAGGTACGCATATTATAGAAAACTAAACAGTTTTTTATTCTCCTTCAACAGCCAATTTAAATCCCGCATTATGTATATTAATAATTGATATTCGTGGATCATCCTTTAAAATTTTTCTGAGTTTGGCAATATAAACGTCCATACTGCGACCCATGAAATAGTCGTTTTCACCCCATATTTCTTTTAATGCAATTTCTCTTTTTAAAAGCCGGTTTTTATAAAGGCAAAGCATTTTAAGTACTTCTGCTTCCTTATTGGTGAGCTGTATCTTATTTGTAGCCGATTTGAGCTGTTGTTCGGAGTAACTAAATTCAAATTTTCCGAAAGTAAAAACTTCAACCTCATTCTGATGTGTTTTATTTTCATTGATTCTTCTCAGTACTGCATTTATCCTGAGTAGAAGCTCTTCGGTGCTAAAGGGTTTGGTAATATAATCGTCAGCACCGATCTTAAATCCTTTGACCTTATCTTCTTGCATCGATTTTGCGGTCAGAAAGATTATAGGGATTGTATTGTTTTCTTTCCTTATGAACTCAGCTAGTGAAAATCCATCGAGCAGTGGAAGCATTATATCAATAACAGCCAGATGAAAATTATTCTTTATAAATGTATCCTGACCGCTTTTGCCATCTATACAATGAGTGGTGATATAACCTTCCATCTCAAGAAAATCTTTAATGACGATCCCAAGGTTCAAATCATCTTCAACAAGCAGGATTTTTTTATTCTCCATTTTAACCCGAATTTATCCGATCAGAATAAAATTCCAGAACTATACTCTCGAATTGGCTTTTGGAAGATAAACATAAAATGAACTACCCTTGTTCAGATTGCTGTGAACATATATTGATCCCCTGTGAGCTTCGACTATGGTTTTTACATAGTAGAGTCCAAGTCCAAAACCTTTTACATCGTGGACATCGCCAGTTGAAACGCGATAAAACTTATCAAAAATTCTTTTTTGTGCTTCGCGTGATATACCCTTACCATGATCAGTAATGGTAACGAGGATTCCTTCATTACTGTTTTTAGTATTTATCTGTATTATCGGGTGATAGCCCGAATATTTCAAAGCATTATCTATAATATTGCTGAACACGCTTCGAATATGGGTTGGATCAGCAAGAATCGCGGGATCGGATGCTGATAGATTGAACTCATAATGAGCCTTGTCGTTTTCAGGTTCAATACAAAAATTATCAGTTAAACTTTTAAGAAGATTATGCAGGTTGATATTTTCTTTTTTCAGTCTGATTTTTTCCCGTTCAATTAATGCTGTCTGCAGAACCAGTTCTACTTGCGATTGCATTCGCTGATTCTCTTCGTAAATTATTTTAGAATACTTGCCAACACGTTGAGGGGAAGGATTCTCTGAATCCTTTAACAAAATTTCGGAAGCAAGTGATATGGTAGAAATTGGGGTTTTGAATTCATGCGTCATATTATTGATGAAGTCGTTTCGGATTTCAGAAATTTTTTTCTGATGAAGGATAGTATAAATTATAAAAACAAACGCCCCGGTAATAACGAGTAAAAATGTGAAAGAAAGCAAAACCCAGAAAATCAATTGTCTGTAAATACTTATTTTCTTACCCGGGAAAAAAATGGAGAGGTGTATATATTCTTTTTTCCATATGCAGGAAAGACAGGTTTTATACGCCTGTTCTTCCATTGCTGGAAGGAAGCCTTTAGATCTGTAAATAACATTGTCATCGTTGGTGTTTATCATTGCATAGAAGTATGTTGTATCCAGCATGTGATAACTCACATATTTATTAATCAGGAAATATAACAACGAAGTATCAACTACATCGAAAATGGCTAATTGATCCTCTGGCGTATTCTGTATAACAAAGGAAGTATCACTGAATTGCTGAAGCTCCCCAACCACATCCTCAAGCATACGATCGGCTCTGTCGTCGTATTGCTTTTCGGAAACAGCTACTGATTTTCTGAGCCATAAAATCTGAGTAATTATTAATCCGGTCAATGAGATGGCAACCAGCACAATTACCAGTGTCAGATAGTGTTTTATCATTACAAGTACAAAAATAACAGTTTGAAATTAGTAAGGAAAATGATTAACAGCTTGTTAACAGATTTTTTACTCTTTAGGAGGATAGAAGGGGTTTACTTTTTATTGAACATATTCATGGTGAGGTCGGTACCAATGGTACCGAAACTTTTAATGATTTCAATGCATTCATTAATTTTTTCCGGCAACAGTTTTTTTTCTTCAATTGTCCATTCGCTGAGTACATAATTTAATTGTTGTCCGTTATGGAAATCGTCACCAATTCCAAATCTTAATCGAGGATATTCTGTAGTACCTAGTATCTGACTAATGCTGGTGAGACCATTATGACCACCGTCACCTCCTTTAGGGCGAATTCTAATTGTACCAAAGGGTAGGGCAATGTCATCAACGATAACCAATAATTTATCAGGCAACAACTTAGCTTTTTTAAGCCAGTAGTTTATGGCTAATCCGCTGCGGTTCATAAATGTAGAAGGTTTTAGAAGAATAAAGGTTCGATTTTTGAACTTGTATTCCGAAATAAGGCCATAACGCTTATCCGTAAAAGAAATATTGGATGCTTCGGCTAAAGCATCCAATATTTTAAATCCTATATTATGCCGGGTTTCATGATATTCGGCACCCAAATTTCCGAGCCCTGCAATAAGATATTTCAATTTTTACTGATTTATTCTTCTGAAGAACTTGCAGCTTTCTCAGTTTTTCCTTGTTTTTCACCCTTTTCACCCTTTTCATCCTTTTCATCCTTTTCATCCGATTCAGCTTCAGCTTCTGTTTCAACTTCAGCTTCAGCTTTAGCACCTGGCACTTCACCTTCTTCCATACCCTTGGATATACGTGACGCGCCAACGCCTGCAACCATAACTCTTGATGGGTCGAGAAGTTCAAGATTCGGATAATTTAAATCACCAACTTTTAAAAACTGTCCGATATTCAGATCAGTAATATCTACATCGAGTGTTTCAGGAAGGTCATTAATAAGACCTCTAACCTTCAGAAATCTTCTTCTCTGACGAAGTTTACCACCTGCCTTTATTCCGACTGAACTTCCGGTAATTGTAACAGGAAGTTCTACAGCTGCAGGTTTGTTTTCCGATACTTCAATAAAATCGAGATGCAAAGGTTCATCAGTCACAGGATGAAATTGAATATCTTTAAGCATGGCCTTGTATTGTTTGCCTTCAATATCAAGTTTGATCAGATATACATTGTGTGTATAAATGATGTGACGTAAATCGTTAGTTTTTGCAGTAAAATGGATATTTTTCTCTCCACCATACATAACGCAAGGCACTGCGCCCTTGCCGCGAAGTTCACTAGTACTTTTCTTACCTGTCTCCTTCCGCAGATTCACTTTAATCTCAATTGATTTCATTTTATTTTTTTAAAACAATTATACATGTGCTACTTGGAATCTGAATTCCCCATCACACCTTTGTTTTAATACAATCCCCGTGTGAAAAAGGAGTGCAAATATAGCAATTAAAATATAAAATTGGAGCTTATCGATTTGTATTTGTATACTTTATTGATAACATCCGCAAATAGATCTGCAACGGATACAACTTTGATTTTATCGCTATGTCCGCGAAGTGGAATAGTATCTGTCACAACCAATTCGTGTATTGAGGATTCATTAATACGATCATACGCGGGACCGGAGAGTACAGGGTGTGTGGCTACCACTCTTATACTCTTGGCTCCCTCTTCAGTCATCATATCCGCTGCAAGACTGATTGTACCAGCGGTATCGATCATGTCGTCGACAATAATGATATCCTTGTTCTTTACATCGCCAATAACTTTCATTTCAGAGATGACATTGGCTTTTTTTCTAAGTTTATAGCAAATAACCATCTCCGAATTCAGAAACCGGGAATAGGCATTAGCCCTTTTTGAACCGCCAATGTCAGGAGCGGCAATTACAATATCGGTTAGTTCGAGACTCTTCAGGTAGGGTACAAACAACGAAGAGGCATAAAGATGATCTACCGGAACATCGAAGAATCCCTGAATCTGATCGGCATGAAGATCCATAGTCATTACACGGTCAACGCCAGCTTTAACAAGTAGGTCGGCTACCAGTTTTGCTCCGATGGAACAACGGGGCCGGTCCTTCCTGTCCTGTCGTGCCAATCCAAGATATGGCATAACAGCTACAACTTTATAGGCAGAAGCTCTTTTGGCAGCATCGATCATTAGAAGCAATTCCATCAGATTATCCTGCGGTGGGAATGTCGATTGGACGACAAAAACAATACAACCACGTACCGATTCGAGATAAGCCGGCTGAAATTCACCATCACTGAATTCGAGAACCGATGTAGATCCTAATTCAGTACCATAGCTTTTTGCAATCTTTTCGGCTAAATAAGCCGACGATCTGCCGGCAAAAAATTTAATAGGAGCTTTAATCTTCATACCAATCGAACAACTTAAATATTATCAGACTTTTACATTTGAAAGTGCAGCAAAAGTAAAAAATATCGTTACATAAAGTGCATTAAGTAGGGTGAAAAAGATGAACGGGTTTTTAACATTTTCTCAAATGCTATTTCTTTGACTCCAGACTTTTGTTAGTTTCTTTAATAAAAGCCAGTATTTCTTTTTTGCCTTGTTTTTTATATGTTGATGTAATGAACAGAGGTGGAAGAAAGTCCCATTCTTTTAAAAGGATTTTTTTATAGGAATCAGAATTCTTATCCAGTTGAGAAGAAGATAATTTATCTGTTTTTGTAAAACAAAGTGCAAAGGGTATTTTGTTTATACCCAGCCAACGCATGAAATCCAGGTCATTTGCCTGAGGGGAATGTCTGATATCAATTAGGAGAAAGAGACAAGTTAGCATGGGTCGATACTGAAGATAATCGTAGATGAGTTTGATGAATTTACTCCTTTCTGATTTCGATATGCGTGCATAGCCATATCCCGGCAAATCGACAAGGTACCAGGACTGATCAACGATAAAATGATTGATAAGGCGTGTACGACCTGGCTCATTGGACGTTTTTGCCAGTTTATTATATCCGGCCAGAAAATTTATCAGTGACGATTTACCCACATTCGAACGACCGACAAAAGCATACTCAGGAAGCCTATCCTTTGGGCACTCTTTATAATTTGGGCTGCTTTTTACGAATGTTACTTCCTTAATAAAAGCTGTCATTTCAACTTTAAATGTTATGTCTTTGAGAAATCAGGCTCTGTAAAATCCACAAAATAAAAGAAATAAGTTACAAGTAGCAAGGAATAAGATAAAAGGTGGAAGACAAAAGGGGAAAGGCACAAGAGAAAAGATAGAAGACGAAAGGAGATAGGTAAAAGATACAAGACAAAAGGAGAAAGGGATAAGAAAATTTAAGAGGTGAAAAATTAATATTGGGGTGTAAGAATTTTCAAAGAA
>CAZMVE010000042.1:0-2929 GCA_964569585.1 uncultured Bacteroidales bacterium
TATTTTATTTTAGATGTTATAGCATCAATTCTGGTAATTCCTGCTTCAGTGGCAATCCAATGATTCCCCTGTCGGTCTACATGATAGGTTGTAATATTATTTCCGATATAATTGCATTCGGAGGAACCAGAGCGGATGAACCTTGTTTTATAAGTAACCGGATCTATCAGGGCAATACCCAGATCGGTTGAAACAATAATGGTACTATCAGTATTTTCGGTTATACCATGAATAGGAACAGGTAATCCGTTTCGGTAGGTTGTGGGAAAATTAAAATCATAAAAGCTTTCATGTTCTTCATTATATCTCATGATTCCCATAAAGGTACCAATCCATAAATTATGGTGAGTATCAGTATAGAGTTTAAATACAACATTGGAATTTATGCTTGTTGTATCGCCCGGGAAATTCAGGTAATGTTTAAAACGATACCCGTCGTAACGGTACAATCCGTTTTCTGTACCTATCCAGATAAAACCGTTGTGGTCCTGACCTATGCTGTATATATAGCTGTTAGTTAGTCCATTTTCTTCAGTCAAATACTTAAATCGAAGTTTATCAGGAGATATTCCCTTACTGCTAAGAACTTGCAGAAGAAAAATTATGAACACGCTCCACTTAATCACTTTTAGTCTTATATACATTGGGTGCCTATGAAAGTGAGATCAACAAACCGGAACTTAAAAGTACAAATGTATAAAAGACAGGAGGGAATTAAAACACATGATCTTTAAGATTTCCGGATAAAAGAGAAGAGGTTATAAAAAAGTGTAATTTTAATAAGCTCACATAATCACTTACTAATTCTTTGATTCTGATTAATAAGCAGCATAAAATATATTGTTGTTTATTCAGTTAATTAAGAATAAGGTGTTAGTTTTTCATTTCCGTATATTAGACAATTTAACTTATTTTTACACGAATCATCACTAAGCATCAGAAATATGAAAATTTCAATAATAATTGCTGTTTTTGGTTTGATGTTGATCCCGACATTCGAAGTAGATGCCCAAAACAAAAGACTTCAGCGGGCTTATGAAACATACGAAGCCGGAGAATATTTTCAGGCGATAGATATTTTTAAGGATGCCTACCAGAAGATTACAGACAAAAAGGAAAAAGTCCGCATTACTTTTTTTATTGGGGAATGTTACAGACACATCAACGAACCCAAACAAGCTGCCATGTGGTATAAAAAGGTGCTTAATAAAAATTACGAAGATCCTATTGCTACGCTGTACTATGCCGAAATGCTTAAAATGATTGGCGAATATGAACAGGCCAAGGAGCAGTTCAGTAATTACAAAGAACTTGTACCAGGAGATTCCCGTGCAATTGATGGAATTTTATCCTGCGATTTGGCTTTGGAATGGTTAGAATTTCCTACCGGGTATGTTGTGGAAGAAATGAAATACTTTAATTCGAAAATGAATGATTTTAGCCCAACCTATGCCAGTGGCGACTACAGGGAGGTATATTTTACTTCGTCGCGCGAAGAAACCTATGGGAAAAAAGAGCATGGTGGGACAGGACAGAATTTTTCCGACATTTTTCTGTCGACAATGGACAGAAAGGGCGCATGGAGCACTCCATTGCCTCTTACAGAGGAAATTAATACGGAGAATGAAGAAGGAGCTCCTATAATTAACGGTGATTATTCACGAATGTACTTCACACGCTGTGAATCAAGCAAAAATAAAACTATGGGTTGCCAGATAATGGTTTCAACAAGAAGTGGCGACAATTGGGGAAAGCCTGAATCATTGAACCTTGGCAGCGATAGTATTGTTATTGCTCACCCGGCTATCAGCCCCGATGAAAATACAATTTACTTTGTTTCGGATATGGATGGAAGCATAAAGGATGGTACAGGTAAAAACAGTAAAGATATATGGATGGTGACTCGTTCGGCAGGTTCCGGGAGTTGGAGTGCTCCTGTGAATTTAGGAGAGTCTGTCAACACACCGGAGGATGAGCTATTTCCTTATGTACACAGAGACGGAACCCTTTATTTTTCTTCCAATGGCCATTTGGGTATGGGTGGGCTGGATATTTTTAAGGCTACTCAGGCTCTCGGGGGTAACTGGGATATTGTTAACATGAAATATCCCGTGAATTCTTCAGCCGACGATTTTGGAATCTGTTTCGAAAATGAGCGTGAAGCAGGATTTTTTAGCTCATCGAGAAAGGGCAGAAGTGATGATATTTATATGTTTATACTGCCTCCGATTAAATTTTCGATAACCGGAGTTGTAAAAAATGAAAATACCAACGAACCCATTTCCGGGGCTATTATTAAATCAATTAGCAGTGATGGAGTTACCCTGGAATCGACTACTGGAACCGATGGAACATTTAAATTCCTTCTGAAACCTAATACCGATTATGTCTTTCTTGCAGAGAAAGAAGGTTTTCTGAAAGGTAAGGAAAGAGAAACCACTAAGGGTAAAGAAACCAGTACTGAATTCTCGGCCACAATATACCTGCCACCGATCGATGAACCTATCCGCATAGAAAATATTTTCTTCGACTTTGCCAGTGCTGACCTGCGTCCCGAATCGACAGTAGCACTTGATAAACTGGTTGAAACCCTGAACAATAATCCGAATATAGTTATTGAGCTCGGATCGCATACTGATAACAGGGGTAATGACGATTTTAACCTCGATCTGTCAGAACGAAGGGCTCAATCGGTGGTAAATTATTTGATTACTAAAGGCATTAATTCTTCACGTCTGGTATCGAAAGGTTATGGCGAAACTCTACCAAAAACCGTTGATAAACGCGACAGTGAAGCTTATCCTTTTCTGCGTGAAGGTCAGGTACTCACCGAACAATATATCAATTCCATTGAAGACGAGGATCTAAAGGAACTGGCTCATTTCCTGAACCGGCGTACTGAATTTAAAGTTTTAAGCATCGATTTTAA
>CAZMVE010000042.1:3029-4340 GCA_964569585.1 uncultured Bacteroidales bacterium
AATGGAAGCCAGATCGAGGCTTTTAAATGTAATTTCGGGAACCGGCGATACAGGATCGAATTTTACACACGATATTGCAATGATTGTGAGTAGTGGTACTATAATTAATAGCCGTTTCATACCCTTTTATTTTTTTCTCATATAGATCCGGATAGGGACTCCTGTAAAGTTAAAATTTTCACGCAATTTATTTTCAAGATAGCGTTTATACGGATCTTTTATATACTGGGGCAGGTTACAGAAAAACCCAAACGAAGGGGTTTTATTGGGTAGTTGTGTTACATATTTAATGCGGACAAATTTACCCTTTACTGCCGGGGGAGGATAATTTTCGATTAGTTTAGCCATAAGACTATTCAATTCCGACGTGCTGATACGACGTTTGCGGTTTTCATAAACTTCGATAGCAGTTTCTAATACTTTATGGATTCGTTGCTTTGTTATTGCCGAAGTAAATACGACCGGCACATCGTTGAAAGGTTTTAATTTCTCCTTTAAATGTTTTTCATAGTCGCGGGCTGTGTTGGTCTCTTTATTAATGAGGTCCCATTTGTTGATCAGAATAACTACGCCTTTATTATTACGGAGCGCCAGATCAATAATATTGATATCCTGCGATTCGATACCTGAGATGGCATCGATCAGAACAAGACATACATCAGCGTTTTCGATGGCACGCACCGAACGGATAACCGAATAGTATTCCAGGTCCTCATGTACTTTTCTTTTTTTTCGCAGACCGGCTGTGTCGACCAGATAAAAATCGTGGTTATATTTAGTATAGCGTGTATAAATCGAATCGCGGGTTGTACCTGAAATGGGAGTCACAATATGCCGTTCCTCACCTATCAATGCATTAACAAGCGATGATTTACCCACATTCGGCCGACCCACAATTGCAAATTTCGGCAGATCATTGGAACTAATTTCTGTACCTTTCTTAAAGCTTGTAACCAGGGCATCCAGTAAGTCGCCTGTTCCGCTTCCGCTAACCGATGAGATACAATACAATTCTCCCATACCCAATTTATGAAACTCCTGTGCATCGTATTGTCTTGAAGTATTATCGACTTTATTTACTACAAGCAGGGAAGGTCTCTTAACTTTCCGAAGTAAGGCCGCAACCGATTCATCTAGCCCTGTAATTCCCGTAGTTACATCAACCATAAACAGAATGGCATCGGCTTCCTCGATAGCCAGAATAACTTGTTTTCGGATTTCTGTTTCAAATATATCGTCGGAATTCATGATATATCCACCGGTATCGATTACGGAGAAATCGATTCCATTCCACACAGCTTTACCGTATTG
>CAZMVE010000042.1:4440-22802 GCA_964569585.1 uncultured Bacteroidales bacterium
TTCGGTCGAGTAAGGAATTTCTTTTTTATAATTTGTAAATACTTTCTCCCGTATGATCTCCGAAACGAAAAAACGCTCAGAGTGATCGGTGAGTGTGTCTTTGGGATAGTATTCCGGGCCTTCGGGAAGGAGTGCAAGTATCTTATCGAAAAGAAAAGATACGTTGAATTTCTTTGTTGCAGAAACCGGAAGAATTTCAGCTTTGGGCAATAAAGTATGCCACTGTTCAACAAGTTTTTCGACTTCATCTTCCGTTGAGAGGTCGATTTTATTTATCAGGATCAGTACCGGAATTTTTGTTTTTTGCAGTCTACCCAGGTACGTTTCATTTTTATCGGACTTCTCAACCACATCGGTTACATATAAAATAATATCGGCATCGATAAAGGCAGTATTTACAAATTTCAACATTGATTCCTGTAACTTGTAGTTGGGTTTAAGGATACCGGGTGTGTCGGAATATACAATCTGAAAATCCTTCCCGTTAACTATACCCCGTATCCTATGCCGGGTAGTCTGGGCTTTCGAAGTAATAATACTCAGGCGTTCACCAACCAGGGCATTCATAAGTGTCGATTTACCAACATTAGGATTTCCCAGAATATTTACAAAGCCCGATTTATGCATAACAATTCATGTTTTTCAATTGGATGCAAAGATAGATATATGAGTTGATAAATAATGTCCTCATTTGAGTGGAGAATAATAATACCGTTGAATAATGATATTTATTGCAGGGAATCCAGGTCCCTACCAGATAAGTATCGGCGCCATTTTTCAATGACTGTCGACATATCTAGAGGAAGTTTACTCTCAAAGTACATATCCTTGCCGGTATGCGGATGTTTGAAACCAAGTGTTTTAGCATGTAGTGCCTGACGGGGCATCAGTGAAAAGCAATTTTGAATGAATTGTTTGTATTTAGTGAATGTTGTTCCCTTCAGTATCTGAGCTCCACCGTATCGTTCATCATTAAAAATGGGATGACCTGTATATTGCATATGAACCCTGATCTGATGGGTTCGGCCGGTTTCCAGTTTACATTCAATCAGACTCACATAACCAAGATTTTCCAGGATTCGGTAATGTGTAATAGCCGGTTTGCCGTCTTCTGAATTCAGAGAAACGTGCATCTTTAACCTGTCTTTCGGATCGCGGCCAATATTGCCTTCAATGGTTCCTTCTTCTTCTTCGAAAGTGCCCCAGACCAGGGCCTGGTATAGACGCTGTGTTTTACGGTCATAAAATTGTTTGGCCAGGTGACTCATGGCATATTCATTTTTTGCGATCACCAGTAATCCCGAAGTATCTTTATCGATCCGGTGCACCAGGCCGGGCCTTTCATCGCCTTTAGTAAACAGGGCTATATTCTGAAAATGGTAGGCGAGGGCATTAACAAGTGTTCCTGTATAATTACCATGTCCCGGATGTACCACCATTCCGGCTGCTTTGTTTACTACAATCACATCGTCATCCTCATAAACGATGTTAATGGCAATATTTTCCGGGATAAGTTCAAATTCGTGTGGAGGATGAGGTAAAACAACGGTTATCAGGTCTCCGGGCTTAACTTTGTAACTCTGTTTTACAGGTTCATTGTTAACCAGAATGCAATTAGCCTGTGCTGCTGCCTGAATTTTTGTCCGCGATATACTTTCGATTTTATGCAACAGGTATTTATCAATACGCAGCAAATCCTGCCGTTTATCGACCTTAAATCTATGGTGTTCATAAAGTTCGCTGTTGTCATTCTGTTCTCTGGAGTCGGGGGTATCCAATGAGCTATTGTTTTATGAATTTTGCAGTATATCGGTCATTAGTATCCATAGAGGTAATCTCAATAAAATATATTCCCTTGTTCAGTTTTTCCAAATAAACCGAAGTTTCATTGGTAATTTCACTGAATTGCAAAACACCCATTAAGTTAAATATCCGGATCAGGTAGGAGCCCTGGTAATCGGATGTGACGGAAAAGTTCAGGCGGTCGGTGGCCGGATTGGGATACAAATTGAAAGCATCCGGTTTTTTGTTTTCATTGAGTTGTGTGGGCAGGGAATAATTTCCGAATGAAGGGCGGACCATTAACGATCCTTTTGGCACGGAATAGGGATTGCTCCATTGCTGGTTGATATAAACATAAAGGTTTTTCAGACTATTATTATTGATATCGTAACCTATGTTGAGGTACCCGCTAAGCTGTTCAATTACGACAAAAAAAGTATCGGCAACGAGCAGAGGCGGATCGATCTCAATCCGTGTAAATTCATTAAGATTTGCATTATAATCGGGTGAGAAAATTCCGGAAGTATATAGCACTTCGTTAGCCGGTTTTGCACCATTGTTTTTACGAATGGAGATCCGGTATTCTGCATTTTCTGTTACAGCATCGACAGATTTACAAAAGTAAATAAGTACTGCTTTAAGGGAATCGGGATTCGCACTATACCGGAAAGAACGAAATCGAAGTGCAATACGTGAATTATCCTGTGGTTCGCCACTAATTCCAAAGCCAAATTCAGCCGAGCCATCGTCGTAAGCATAGTGATCGTAATAGGTTTCAATACGGCTAAGGGTATCATTATCTTTTCTCTGGCTCTCACCTTCTGTTGTTTCGATATAGGCTACTATTTCCAGACGTCCGACAGTATCGTTTTCATCGAAATAGAAACCTGTTGAAAGGTTATCTTCATAGTGCCGGTAATCGAAGGGTGGTTCCGGATTATGTTGTATACGGGACCTCAATTGTTCACCTGTATTCAGGTTATATGTATTGTATACACGATCGATGCTGTTTATTGACTCTGCTCTTTCAGGATAATAAGTTCTGAAGGAGAAGGGAATGGTCCTTCTTTCATTTCCCAGGGCGCTTTGTGCCAGCGAAAAATGATGCCACGGAACAGAGGTATATTCAGTCAGGGAAGGTAGCAGGGGCTCAACCACCATGATATCTTCCAGGTTTTCCATTTCTTGCGCACTAGCGGCTTGTTTCAACTGGATATAATCGATATGCCACTGATCGGCATTGCCGAACATCCCCAAATCCTGTCCCTGGGGATAGCTGGGGAGCGAGGTGTAGTTCCTGAACCGGAAGCGGAATCCATTCTGCAATAAAGAATCATCGACCTCAATAATAACCTGATTAAAATGAAAAGTATCGGTATTATCGAGGGTATAAAAAACATTAATCCATTTTTCAACAGAGGGAGCATAAAAGTCAAGCAGAAGTGAGTCTTTGCCTTCAACTCCGGGATCACCTGAAATTATACCTTCAGGCAGATCGCCTTTTCCTCCGGGTTGATAAAAGAAACTGAAATAGTATGTACCTGTAAGTGGATTGAGAAATTTAAAGGAATTTGAGGTAAGATAGTCGGATTCGACTACTTTATTGGTATCGGAATAATAGGGATAGCCTGTTTCATCGTACGCATCGAGTGTTGCAACTCCAATGCTGATCATAGAATCGGCGTAGGTTGAATTAATGTAGGCAAAGTTATCGGCCCAGTAATTGCTTCGTGGAAAAACCGAATGGTGATAATTTGAAAAGTCTTCAAAAAACTCATTCTCGAAAAACAAGGTATCAGTCTGGTTTTTAACATAGTTTTTATCACCTTCTGAAATAGCTTTTACTACGGCATGATTATATGCCATTCCGCGAATAACCTGACTTTTTAAATAGTATGAATTAATCAGGATAATCGTAATCGTAAGAATCGTCTTCAATAATTTCAACATTTTCATCCTCATTTAATTCTGGCCATGCATAATCACTTGTATCAGATTTAGCATAGCCTGGTACTTTTGTTGAGTCGGTTGTTATCCATACGGTTATCTGTGTTCCCAATGGTACCAGAACACTGGCACTGTGCGCAGGGTGATGCCGGTAAATAATGGGTATCGATCCCTGGCCTTCTTTAACTGTTTCGTCAGGGATCGATGTATTAATGGTAAAAAAGGCATCTGCAGCTTTTATAATGGCTTGTTCAACAGTCAGACCAATCAGATTGGGAACTCTGCTTTTTTCATCTGAAAGTCCTTTGCCCAGCACCAGGTCGATAGCACTTCCTTTCAGAAGGGTATCGCCAGGTTCGATTATATGATCGTTGAGTTGCTGCTCGAGTACGACATTTTTTGCAATAGAATACCGGTAACTTAATCTTCCTAATCGGAGAGCGGCAATAGAAATTTTATTTCGTGCCTCCCGCAATGTAATTCCCAAAAGATCGGGCATAACCATTTTTTCAGGTGAATTTGCATTGATTGTGAGGTACACTTTTCGATTTTTCTTCACCAGAAATCCTGGTTTAGGATGCTGATCGATAACAACTCCGGGTTCACGCGTGGTAATAAAGATTGAATCAAAGATCTCATATCGTAAATGTCTGGTATCAATTAATTTGGCAGCTACATCTACCGGAAGATCCGAAAAGTCGGGGACTATGATCGAACGATTATGGTGTGTATAAATTCGCAGGCCAACAAGTAATACCACGAGCAACGTGAATGCTATGGTTACTGCATATACAAGGATTCGGAGAAATACTTTACTTTTCAAATACGAGATAAAATCCTTCATAATATCATGATGCATATTTACCCGACAAAGATAAAACTATATTGAAACCCTGTTAACAAGAATATAAACGAAACAATTTCAGAAAACGTATTTAGGATCAATTTAGTCCACTGAGAGTAACAACCCATCATTTTTTCAGGGCAAAGAATTGGCATAGTCGATAAGACGTTTGGCATCATCTTCCCGGCCCTGAAGTTCATATATACGAGCAACCAAAAAATAACTCGGTTTATACCGGGCATTTATTTTAATGGCTTTGTCAAGGTATTTCAGAGCTGTGTTATAATCCTTTGTCTGTGCATAAATTAGACCGGTGTAATAGTAGGAATTTACATTTTTCGGATTTAATTTCATATTTCGTTTGAATACCTGGAATGCGTTTTCTAATTCGCTTTTGTTCAAGTATGCTATTCCCATAATGGTTAATGCTCTTTCGTAGTTGGGATATAATTTCAGGCATTCCGTTGCAGCCTCAATGGCATTATCGTATTTGCCTATATCGAGATAGGCTTTTGCCAGATTAAGATATTCCAGTTCATATTTGCTGTCATTTTGCAGCGCTTTTTTAAAATACCCAATTGCCATGGGTAACTTTCCCTCCGACATGAGTTTAAAACCTACTAAGTCATTACGGTCTCTTCGTTCCAGAATGGCACATACGGGTACACCTTCAACCGTAAATGTCTTAATAGTATTTGAAGGGGGCCAGATGTGGTGTTTCAACTGATAGGGATTAATATAGCTGTTAGCCAGAATGGCAAAATCCCAATCTTTATTTCCTCTTTCATAGTAACGGATGTAAATAACTTTCACCTTGTCCTTAAGGTGCCTGAAATAGTATACGGTATTGATACTTAAATTACTGGCAACGACTATTTTTTTACCCTTCGGTATGTCCATCTTATCAATCTTGTTTTCGATTAACCATTCGCTACCGGCACGGAGTGTATGATAGAAATAATCCATTTCATATTTTCCGTAAGCTTTCTTGACACCGCCAGAGAGGGTATTATAATATATGTACTCATGAGGATGATTCGCAATGATATGCTTCAGGGGCAATATCATCAGAAATACAACCAGTCCGGTTGTTATCCATCGGATGTACTTAAGTTGAAACCTGTTAATAAGATTATTTATTCCCAATGCAGCAATTATGGATATACCCGGGAAAATAAACAGTACATGACGCCATCCGCCATAAACATTTGAACCTTTATAAATAATGTAGGCTACAGGGAATATAGAAACGAATAACAAAATAAAGTACCAGGTTATATCTCCCTTTTTTAACTTCCGGTAAAGTATAAAGAAACTCAGAAAACCCAGGATTACATATTCAGGGATTGTCATGAGGATATACTTAGGCAGGTAATGTTTCGGCACTTTATCGGACCAGATGATATTGCCCTCAAAGATCTGACGAAGACTTACAGCATATTGCTCCATGTATTTCATGGCTTCGAGAGTTTTTTGCACAGGGGCTTTATGTGAATAGGGCCAAAGAATAATGCCGATAAGGTAACCGATTATTGATATTATCCCTGCAATTAGTAACATTTTCCCCAGGCGTCTCAGGTTATCTTTTTTTAACCATTGATTATACCTTAATGTGAAAACATAATACATTCCTGTGAAAAATAGGAAATATATAGCCAGCAGAATTCCACCCACGCGAACACCAATGGTAAGACCTATGCCAAGAGCAATTAGCCAACCATGCTGGTAGATTTTCTTGGGATAATATTTCAGGAACCGGATAATGGCATACACCGTGAAAATATAAGCGGCCGCAAAGGGGATGTCCTTCGGATTGTTGAACGAATGCCCAAGAAACCGGGGAGATAAGAACATAAACAGAAGTGTCAAAATACCGGCACGCCATCCTCCAAGCATTACAGCGATAAGAGCAGCAAACAGAATAGCCGCCCAGCCGGTAATACTGTTTAAAATATGCCTCACCATATATTCATCATCGGGCCTGATGACTTTAATTACAGCTACGGTAATAACATCGAACACCGGCCCATACATGTGCAGCACGCTATTATCATAATGCAGACAGGTTGTATCTTTTCCTAATGTGGCATAATAATTAAATACATTTTTACCATGGGGATAATGGTAGGTCTCCTCATCACCCGAAATTCCCGATTTAAGACTGAGAACTGGCATAAGGATAAGTATTAAACCGGCTATTGCATAGAAGACATGTTTTTCTGTTAACTTATTAAAAGGGGACATATCTTTGATTTTTTTTAACATATTATCCGAATGGTATAAGCTTAAAAGCTTAGCTAATAATTCTTTATAAACCAGTTGAGCAAGGGAATATCAATTTTCAGCAATACTACTAACAATACGGAAAGAAAAAAAACATAAATTACAAAACCTTTCTTTCGATAAAGCTTTTCGGGATTCTGGACAATGGAATTTTTTTCAAATCCGATATGTAGGTACCATGCAAATAACAGTGCCAGGAATGGGAATGATATAAGTAATTCGATCCGGTGTTTGATCAGAAAAATGGCCAGGAAAAAAGATGAGCAAAGTGCGTAAAATACGGTCGCAATCAATAAGTGTTCTTCCGTATAATGCCGGAACGATTGCCTATACTTGCCAGCCAATTCGTGATCGTTAATAAAACGATATTCGGCAAAACGCTTTGTCGACATAAGAAAGGCACCTCCCATCCAATAAGCCAGCAGGACACTTGAAGGCGGAAAAAGGCCTATTCCCATGAGTTGCCATCCCAGTATAAAACGTATAGGATTGTTCACCGATTCGGAAAGTACATCGAGATATACTTTATCTTTCGTTCGCATGGGTTTTACATTATAGATAAATCCCATGAGGAGGAAAACCATTTCGGTGATAAGAAACTGAAAGGAAACAAGGTAGCTGAGAAACAAACCTGCCAGGGCGATAAGAGTGTATTCACTGTATACGATTTTAGCATTTAGCCCGGCTTTCACTGCGGGACGATTTTTCTTTACCGGATGGAATCTGTCAGATTCCATATCGAGCCATTCGTTGATAACATAATTAGCCGAAGCAATAAGGCAGGTGGCAAGAATTCCAATGAGCAGAACAGGGATAGATTTCAATTCAAAATTAAAGTCCAGGTAGTACAGGCCCATAATCATTCCGGGAAGCATAAAAATATTCTTGAACCAATGATCGGGGCGGGCGATATACAGGTAATGTTTAATCATTTTTTTTACAGATTACCAGGATTGAATCCCTGAGATTAACAGGAATGGTTATTTTTTCAAGGAAATTCGGAAGTGGAAATTGCAAAAATTTTGGCAGAAACGAAAGAAATCTTATACCCAGATATTTCAGAGTAAAATACCACGATGGACGAGTCATCTTAATAATAGAAAATCCGGTTTTATCCAGGAGGAGTTTCAATGTTTTCTTATTAAAATACCCGATATGGGCAAAGCGGTAATGCCACCATTTATATCCGAATGCCTTTGCAGCAAGCGAATTTACATCAGGAGTTACCAGGAGGAATATCCCATCCTTGTCAAGCTCTTTACGGATATCGACTAACAATCGGGCAGGTTCAGTGACATGTTCAATTACGTCGACAAGTGTTATTATATCAAAGGGACCTTTAGCTTCAGGGTGGGGGAACATGCCGCGAACAACCGGCAGATTTAATTCCGATGCCCGTTTTTGTAACCATTGTGAGGGCTCAATTCCTATACAATTATATCCTTTTTCGATGGAAGCTTCGATCATTATCCCGCTTCCTGCACCAATATCCAGAAGTTTGCCACTAGCTTTATATTTACTAAAATTTCGTACAAGCCGTTCTTCCTGGATCTTGCGTTCGCGCCGCGTATTTTCATACTCCCGGTCTTCCAGGTCTTCATAAAACTTTACCACTTCCTGCAGATCGGTACATTGAATGAATCCGCAGGACTTGCATTTTTGCAGTTCACCGGTTTTGCCATAATCAAAATTTGTAATGGCAAAATTTCCGCTGTCAAGCTTTCCTTTGGCATCGGTGGGTTTGATCAGTTTGAAATCATTACCACCGCAAACCCAGCATATTATCTTGACTTCAGTCATAATTCAGATTTAATTGATCCGTAAGATTTGAGTAGAAGATCCCTTTATTGGCCTTCTTCCGGTCGACAAGAATAAAAGGTATACCTGCTAACCGGGCTCCTTCTCCATCTGTATCTTCCCTGTCGCCAATAAAAAGGGCCCTTTTCGGATCACACCTCATCTCACTACAAATTAACCGGAGTGCTTTCAGACTGGGCTTAAACTGGTTGATAGAAGGCTGAGTGGAACAATACACAGCATCGGCGGAGAGCCCCAGAACTTTGAGTTTTTCCTCTACCGGATAATCGGAGTATACAATTATCTTACTCTGTTTTTTGCGAAGCATGGTAAAAAACTTATCTATTCCCTCATATTTCATCCGATTCAGAAAAGACAGGGGAAAATTGTACATATAAGTTTCAATACATTTCCTGATACGGTTGGCCGGCAGTTTTAAACCACCTGCGCACCACTCATATTGTTCTTCCAAAAGTCTGGCTGAGGCATAGCCTTTTTTCTTCTCCCTTTGATTTCTGAAACATGCTACGATGCGATAATCAAGAAGGCTGGTGCGAAATGTAAGTAAACGGAACAGTAATTTTCGCAGTAATAAATTTTTCAGTTTTACCTGGTCGTATAGCGTACCGTCAAGGTCGAAAATTATTAGGTCCGGTACAACCGGCTTGTGATGATTCAGGTTTTCCTGCATAAAAAAATAGGGACACGGATTTAAATAATAAACAGGGTGTAAAAATAATCACATTTCAATAAGGTCTGAAATAAAAAAGGTTGTCATTTTCTGACAACCCTTTTTATCTATATTTTGAGATTCGTTATTTCCTGAGTATTTCGTCGGAAACACTAAGTCTTTTTCTGCCTTTAGCCCTTCTGTGTCCTAATATTTTACGACCGTTAGCGGTTGACATTCTTTCCCTGAATCCATGCTTGTTTCTGCGCTTTCTGTTCGATGGTTGAAATGTCCTTTTCATTTTTACGTTATTTTATCCTTTTATTTTCAGGTTCGCAAAGATAGACGCTATTTTTTTATTACCAAAACAATTTTTGGATAAATAATTGTTTTCATATTCGAGAATTATAGCCTACATCTTACATAGTAAAAGTAGTTGTTTATCGTTTTCATTAAAATCTTATATCTATCTTTAATAAAAGTCACTATTTTTTCAGGCTTAAAAATAAAGGAATACCCAATGAGAAAAAGATTGTATCGGCTAATCAGTTTAAATTCGTATGGATTTTTGGTCCTTTTTATGTTAACTATAGCAGGCTGTCAACGCTCTTCCTCGAGAAAGGATATAGATTCCGGTATAAAAATTCAGATCGATCGGTTTGAAGAAGATCTTTTTTCAATCAGTTTATACAACATGGCGGATAGCATCGACCTCCTGAGGCAAAAATATCCCGATTTCTTTCTTTTGTTTACCAGTAAAATCATTGAAATCGGTAATTCTGAAGCTGAAGATATTTCTGCCGGTTTAATAGCATTTGTCAGCGACTTTACCATATACCGGGCGGATAAACGGGTGAAAGAAGTTTTTCCATCTTTAGGAAGCTTGGAGGGCGAATTATCGGATGTTTTTGGTCGTTATCAGCTTGACTTTCCTGAAAAGCAGGTTCCTCATATTGTTACCTGTATTTCGGGGTTTAACCAGTCCATTATCACTGCTGACAGTCTGCTTGTTATAAGTCTTGATAAATACCTGGGATCGGAGGATGAATTTTACACGTTGCTCTATCCGCCGGTTCCGGAATACCTCAGACAGGTAATGCGTCCTGAGAAGATATCTCCCGATGCCATGCTGGCATGGATCATCACGGAATTTCAGTATAATCCTCAGACCGATAATTTACTCTCACAAATGATATTTAACGGAAGAGCCCTGTACTATGTACACCATTTAATGCCTGATGTACCCGATACCCTGCTATGGGGTTATACCTCACGGCAAATGGACTTCTGCCATGATTATGAAAAACGCATGTGGGAGTATCTGGTCGAGAATAAGAAGTTATTTATTACTGATGGATTCGGTATAAATCAGTTTATTATGGATGCGCCGTTTACTAAAGACTTCACACAGGAAAGTCCGGGAAGAGTTGTTATTTGGGTAGGTTACCGGATTGTCGATTCCTACATGAAAAAAAACAGGGATGTTTCGATAAGAGATTTGTTGCAGGAAACGGATTATCAGAAAATATTGAATGTTTCAAAATATAATCCTTAATAAAATATTTTCATAGCATGTACAGGTTGATCGTAATATTTATTTTGCCGTTGGGATTAACAGCTTTTGCCCAGTTTGATAATTCAGATCAGATTTGGAATGAAGGTATTGAGTTTATTCATCAGGGCGATTATTTAAGGGCTTACGAGCGACTGAGCAAGTTTATCAAGTTAAATCCCGAAAATGCCAGGGCCTATAACAACAGGGCTATTTGCTCCGACAGGCTTGGAGATTTGGAACACTGCTGTGGCGATTTTGAAATGGCGAAATCATTAAATTCCAATAAAAATCAACTATTTCACCGATTAACCTGCAATAATGATCTTTGGATCAAACGCTTTAATAAGTATTACTATCGCGATATGGAAATATACCCCGAGCTTGGTCTTCGTCCCCGTTATACCCGTTCCGACTCGTTGCGCGGTGCATTAAGATCGCAACGCACTTGTTTCGATGTTTATTATTACGATCTGACCGTGCGTATTCTGCCCCGCAGCAAATCGATTACCGGAAGTAATGAGATATGGTTCAGAGGGGTGCACAGTAGCAGGGAGATACAGCTCGATCTCTTCGAACAATATATTATTGAAAGTATTACCATGGACGGAGAAGAGTTGACCTTTAAGCGTGAGTATAATGCTGTTTTTATTCAGTTGCCCTGGGAAATTGTTCCTGGAAAAGAATACAAAATAACAGTTGAATATTCGGGTAAACCCGAAGTAGCCCGGGATCCTCCCTGGTTCGGAGGTTTTGTATGGGCACGGGACAAACGCATGAACCGCTGGGTGAGCGTTGTTTGCGAACACCTGGGAGCAAGTTCCTGGTGGCCCAATAAGGATCATTTATCGGACAGGTCCGATTCCATGGGAATACATATTGAGGTTCCCCGGAAATATAATGCTGTTTCCAACGGACAATTACGGAGTATTGAGGAATCTGAGGATAATTACGAGCGCTATAACTGGTTTGTCAGCTATCCCATAAATAATTACAACGTTACCTTTTACATGGGTAAGTACGATGAGTTTTATGATTCAATGTTTTACAATAATGATACCCTGCTGGCATTGTATTATGTCATGCCCTATAATCGGGAGAAAGCAGAAAAACATTTTCTTCAGGCAAGAGATGTAGTAAATTTTTATAACGAAGCTTTTGGACCCTTTCCCTTCTGGAATGACCATTTCAGAATGGTTGAAGCATCTTATGAAGGCATGGAACACCAAACAGCGATAGCCTATGGCAGTGCCTATAGTAACTCTGCAAATTCCTTAACCTACCTGAACAGGAATTACGATTACATTATTGTGCATGAGGCGGCTCACGAATGGTGGGGAAATTCCGTTGCTGCAGCCGATATGGCAGATATATGGCTGCATGAAGGCTTTGCAACCTATGCCGAAATTCTTTTTTTAGAACATATGGAGGGTTATGATCAATCGATCTACGAGTTGCACAACCGGATGAACTTTATCTATAATATTTGGCCTGTAGTTCAAAATCGTAATGTAAATGAAAACTCTTTTGCCGGTGGCGATGTGTATAACAAAGGTGCCATATTGCTGCATTGTCTCAGAGCTACTATTAACAATGATTCGGTTTTCAAGCCGATGCTGCGGGATTTTAATCTGGCCTACCGTGACAGTGTGATTGATTCAGATTCTTTTATTCAGTTTGTACACAACTATACAGGTAGTGATTTCACAGCTTTCTTTAAAAAATTTCTTTACGAAACAACTTTACCTGTATTGTCCTATACTTATCGACGTAAAGATGATGGAATATTGCTTCGTTATAAATGGATGGACGTGGACGAAGGATTTGTTATGCCTTTTTCCATAATGACATTTCCTTCCGATGAAGCGTATAGACTCGAGGCTACAACTGAAATGCAGGAAATAATGATTCCCGGTGCAGAATCATTTGCATTCTATAATTATGCCATTTTCCCAGGAAACTGTCCGAGGAATGGACTTACTTATTACCGGACAAAATGCGAAAATTGGTAACTGGCAGATTCTTTGTATTCCTACAGTTCAGGAAATTCTGTTTTTAGCTTAAAAGAAATACCTGGCAATGAAAAGAGCTGCCAGAACATACAACAAGATGGGCACTTGTCTCCATCGGCCTGAAAACAATCGCAACACAACGTAACTTATTACACCAAAAGAAATTCCCTCACTGATACTAAATGCCAGGGGCATTATAATAATTGTCAGAAAAACCGGTATGGAATCGAGGTAATTTCCCAGTTCCACTTTTGTAATCGGTGTAATCATAAATAGTCCTATGATAATAAGAGCTGGGGCTGTAGCCGAAGAGGGTATCATTAAAAAAACCGGGGAAAGGAATAATACCAGGATGAAGCAAATGGCCACCACCAGAGCTGTAAGACCAGTTCGTCCGCCCGCTGATATACCGGCAGTACTTTCGACATAGGTTGTCACTGTGCTTGTTCCGAGCATGGCACCTATTGTTGTTCCAACTGCATCGGCAAACAGTGCCTGTTTTGCTCTTGGAATCCGTCCCTGACTATCAAGCATATCAGCTTTCGAACTGACTCCAATCAACGTACCCACAGTATCGAACATATCAACAAACAGAAAAGTAAAAAGCACTATGAAAATATCGGGCTTTAAAAATTCCCTGAAATTTAATTTGAAAAATATGGGATTGAGAGAAGGAGGTAAATCGACAATGTGTGATGTGGGAATCTTTGTAACCTGGAGGGGAATTCCAATTATAGTGGCTGCGAGGATACCGATCAGGATAGCCCCTTTTACCCTGAATACGAGTAAAATTCCAATAATACTTAGTCCGATCAGTGCTACCCATACATGATGGTTATTCATGGTTCCCATTGAGACCAGTGTATTTTCATTGGCTACAATTATTCCACTATTCTGAAATCCCATAAGTGCTATAAACAAACCAATACCTACTGAAATCGCATGTTTAATAGGCAATGGGATAGAATTTACTATTACCTCACGGATATTAAAAATAGTAAGTAAAATAAATATTATTCCTTCTATAAACACTGCAGTAAGAGCAGTTTGCCAGGAATAGCCCATAGACAACACCACAGTATAGGCAAAAAAGGCATTCAACCCCATACCTGGCGCTAATGCAAAAGGCAGATTGGCTACAACAGCCATTACTAAGGTTGCAATAGCCGAAGCTAAAGCGGTAGCTGTAAATAAAGCTCCACGATCCATGCCTGTAGCTCCTAAAATACTAGGATTAACTGCCAGGATGTAAGCCATGGTCATAAAAGTGGTGAGACCGGCAATAATTTCAACAGAAATGGTTGTATTGTTTTTCCGCAGGTGGAACAGGTTTTCGAACATGGTAGTATATTTTACTGATTTTCAAATTTACAAATCCTGCTGGAATCCTATTAATTTCTCATTTAAATAGAAATTTCAGGGAAGTATTATTTATAACTTCTTTTTGTATGGCCGTTTCAAATAGTGTAAATTTATTCTCGGTTCAAAGATTATTTATTGATGAAAAAAATCTTCCTCATTCTTGCAGCTTTACTTATTCAACTGGCTTTTCAAAACGTCTTTTGCCAGGAGGAGTTTCAACCCTACACTGCAAAAGCCTACTGGAATGAACTCAACCGTAACGAATATCGTGATCTGAAGCAAAAACAAATAAATAATGAAAATCTTACTAACTCCGAAAAAAAGTGGCTGAATCTTTATGAAGGGTATTTAGGAGATTATTTCGAGGCATTATCCGGTACTGAAAAGGAATTCTATTATACAAGTAAGGCAGAGTGGTATGCTCTGGCTGATATACCTGAAATTCAATCGGGGGTAAATATAGGTCCTAAAAGGGATACGGAGTTGTTATTGAAGCATATTGGATACTCAGGTCTGTCGGGTTTGGTCTATGGATTAATGCTAAGTAACATTTTTCATCTTAATGAAACCGAAACTGCTGGATTAACTACAATTATGGCTGGTGGAAGTATGCTCTATCCGGTTTTTTCAAAGCAATATGAAAATATCAATAACAACTCACTCTGGCTGCGGTCGCATGGTAAGATTGCCGGAGGATTGTATGGCTATTCTCTGGGCATGGCCATATATAGTGATGATATTTATAAGCATAGCGAAGCCGCTCTCTCTATGTCATTGATTTCCAGCTTTGGTCTGGGCATAACCGGATTCAGACTTGGAAAGCAGAAGGTCTGGTCTGAAGGTCGTGTTTCCCTGTATCAGTATTATGGCTATATGGTGCCTGCATTAACATCATCTTTTCTTTTTGCTTCCGGCTATAATGAGTTAAGAGGATATGGTATCAATATTCTTCTTAGCGCCCCGATAGGTTACCTGGCAGCAAATAAAGTGTCACAGTTAGCTGATTATACCCGTGGCGATATTACAGCCCTGGTTGGCTTATCAACCATAGGTGCTGCATACGGTGCGAGCATAATGCTTTTTGGTGAATTGGAAGATGAATCGGCTATTCTGTTACCTGCTATTTCAACAGCTGCCAGTTCGGCAATAGGTCAATATGTATTGCGTAATACACAGCTTAGCAGGCCAGAGGGGAGAAGGGTTAACTATGCAGCAATTGGAGGGGGCCTGATAGGATTCGGAATGGCTTTTTTAATTGATCCTGAAAATGGAGGATGGTATTTATTTTTACCGGCATCCACCGGTTTAATCGGATATAGTGTTCTGCTCAACTATTATAAGAAGAATCAAAGAGCCGATCAAAGCGTTAAAAGTGATAATAATCCTATGTTTCATATTAATCTACATCCCGAAAACCTCATCTACACAAGAATAGATACTCGCGGGTATATTCCTCCATTGGTATCGGCAAATCTTATATTTTAGCTGCATTAATTGTTTAAAATAAATCTCATGATGAATCGAACTTTACTGGTTTTTATTATTTCATTATCGGTTGCAGGTTGCGGGAAACATCTAAGCCAACTCACGGCAGTCGATGATTGTATAACTAACAATCCTGAATTTATACCTGCCGCAGTTCCAACAATTGATAATTACAGTCTGGTGATTCATGAGAATGCATCGCTGAATTTATTTCAGAACGGAGATGAATTGGTACCCCAAATCGAAAATGGAAATAAGCTGGTATTTGAGTACCTGTATAAAAAATCGGTAAATCCCATGATGGTTGATGCCGGATATACGGAGCATATTCTTTTTGAAATAGATGCTCTTTCGGAAAGCTTTCTGCTTAGTGGTTCAGCACTCAAATCAGCCAAAGCCATGTATGGCAACCTTTGTTTTTGCATCGATGCAGGATACTACCCCATTAAAAGCGGTTGCATCAAAGGAAAAAAAACGAGTAAGAATAGTTGGACGGTCGAGATGAATATAAAAGCCTTCGGTAATACAAGGGAATTTTCAAAGATGCTCTCTGAAAAATTTGTTGCAGTGGAATGAACCGATGAGAGTATTTTTTCATTTTTTAAAATTTCCACTTAATTCCCAGGGTAGGGAATACTTCAACTCTTTTACTGCCTTCAATAAAGTTTTTTGATATTTTTATTTCACTGCCAATGGACATATGTTCGACAGGATTATACCAAATCTGAGGTTCGGCATAAAACACAGCAAGCTTGTTATTCCTGTTGACTTCAGGATTATCTTGGCTCCATATATCGATATAGCCTGTCAGGCTCACCTTATTCCGGAATAATGGATAGTACCATACAAGCGTAAATTGTGCATCGGGAGCCGATGAGCCTCTGATGTATTTATAGAGGACCATAGCATTCAGAGAGAAATCCCCCAGCACAAGACCATATTCCAATCCGCCCAGCCAGGAGTTATACAGATTTGTTCCTAGTGTTGTCGAATCGTCGGCCGGATAAATGACACTACCGTCATTGTATTCAATGTGGAGCAGCAGATTTTTTAAAGTTGGATGATTTTGCCACCAGGGAATGGTAAAGGTTCGGGCTATTTCAAAATATCCCAGTGAAGCTCCTCTGGGCTTATCAGGCGAATTAAATTCGAAGTCGGTAAACAGAAAAGTGTAGCCCAATGTATCGGGACGAAAAAATTCAAACGTGCCAACAAAAAAGTGCCGCTTAAATCCGTCTTCCTGTTTTCCGAAGTCGTAGTGAAGCTGAATATTTTGTGCGGAAATAATAACAGGCAGTAAAGCCACCAGGAGGGAGAATGATCTTTTCATAATCTAGTTTTTTACGTGGTATGCTAGTACACGAAGGCAGCAAAGGTAAAATAAAAATTAAATTTACAGAAACTGATAAGGATCTCAGTCTCGGGAGCAGCCGAGAGATTTAAGTTGATAGTCAAATTCGAGAAGTAAGAAGTCAGAATTTAGTAGTCAGAAGTGAAAATCCATATGGGATTACTGCAGATGTAAGCCTCCGAAACGCAAAATATCCTCACTGGAAGTGATAATATCTATAATAATTTTATATGTTTCTCCATCATATTCAAACTCTACCAGTATTTCGGAAGTGGGAGGATGTGTATATATGCATGCATAACAGGCAACCGAGGCAGTAAATTGATTGCAATCGCTGCTTATACGGTCGGCAAGAGTTTGCAGGTTATTCATATGACCTATCAGATCTTCGGAATAGGGCTGTGGATGAAGGTCGGCAGTAAGTTTCTCGATCTCATTCTTAACGATATTATCATTGAGTTCTATTAAGCCGGTTCGCAAGCTTTCACAATCGGGATTCTCTATAACATCTTTCTTACAGGTAAAAAGGAGTAAGACAATCGCTATGTATACTATTTTTTTCATGCACCGGTTTTTATTTATGATGAAGTTTGAACTTAATTGGTTGCTTCATCTTTGTAAAATTAATTCATACCCGAAATATTGCCTAGTTTTGTTCCCGAAATTGTGATGAAAAAATACCTTCATATATTTTTTGATCTTGATCGCACACTCTGGGATTTTCGAAAAAATTCCGCTGAAGCCCTGCTTGCTATTATAGATAAATTCAAATTACACGAAATTGTTCAGGATAAGGATGCTTTTATTGAAAAATACAATTATTATAACGACCGTCTTTGGGATTATTTCCAACAAGGCAGGATAAAAAAGTATCAGCTGCGCCATGAACGTTTTCGGATGCTGTTAAGGGACTATGGTGTTAAGGACCGGGAACTTACAGGAGAAATAAGCCGGTACTACCTGAATACAAGTCCGGCTAAAACCAGTCTGGTACCTCACACAATTGAGCTGCTTGAATATCTTACACCTCACTACAGCCTTTATATTATTTCAAATGGTTTCTACGATGTACAGCTTACCAAAATGAAAAACTCCGGAATTTCACGCTATTTTAAAAGACTTTTTACTTCCGACCGCATCGGGTATTCAAAACCAAATTCTCGTATTTTCGATTATGCTGTAAAATCGGTCAATGCCAAGAAAGCAGAATCGTTAATGGTGGGTGACGATGTGGTAAACGACATTAAGGGTGCCCGGAATGCACGAATCGATCAGGT
>CAZMVE010000043.1:0-3483 GCA_964569585.1 uncultured Bacteroidales bacterium
AAAAGTATTGCTTTGCAGGTAGGTCGATAATCCGCAAATAACACTATCATGACCTGCAAATCCCGGAGGAGGTGGAACTCCAAAATCAATATGCATGGTATCACGACTGATACAACTTCCGTTTTGTAATATCCACTGAAGGGTGTAATAACCTTCGTTTCCGGGAAGTACAGTAATAATTGGATCAGGTGTAAAGCGATTAGGATTGAATACAGGATCGGTACCGCTGGGATTGACGATTACATCCCATTCGCAAGTGCCTCGGATAGGTGCATTACCCTCTAATGTATCGGAATTTTCAAGGCAAAGTGAAATATCCGGACCTGCTTCGGCAGTTCCGGTTGTAAGGTCACGTGTAAGTATTACAGTATCAGTCGACGAAGGACAGAGTCCGAAAGCGCTTGAAAGTGTCCAGGAATATTCATTATTGCCTTCGAGTAAGTTACTGACAACTGCATTGGGATCGTTTAGGTCACTTATGTCCGGGCTTCCTGAAATTGCCGACCATAAACCGGTTCCTCCATTTATAGCTGGATTGGCTGAAAACGTATACGAACTTACTTCGCAAAAGCGTGCATCGAAGCCGGCAAAAGCTGTTCCTGGCAGCAAATCGACAAAGTAATTTACAGTATCAATTGTAATCGGGCAGGCTCCGTATTCACTCGAGACACGCCAGATTAACCGGTTAAAACCCAGGGAGGGATTATTGTATATGGCATTGTATGCCGTAACATCGGAAAGAGTGCCACTCCCTTGTAAAATAAGCCAGTACCCCTGGCCATTCAAGTTAGGAGGCGTTGCATTTAATGTAATAGTACCGGGAGAGCACAGACTATCGTCAACTCCGGCAAAAGCAGGATCGGGCTGACGATCACTTGTTATTAATACTTCATCGGAAGTTTGACATGCTCCATTGGCTACTGTCCATGTAAAATAATTAAGGCCGTGGTCAAGATTATATACCCAGGTAGTTGGACTGGTATTATTATCAATTGTTGCTGTACCGGTTGTAGTCCAAAGCCCTGTTCCTACTGAGGGTGGAGTAGCTGACAGCAAAATACTGTCGGCACATATTACCATATCATCACCAGCAAAAACTGATGCCGGAGTCTCATAAATTATAACATCAACCCTGTTTGGAGCACTTTCACATATACCGTCGTTACTGGTTACCCAGAAGGAATAACTTCCCGGTACTGAGTTATCCAGATTAAAAGGAGGTAATTGAGGATTATAATTATTTCCAATATATAATAAGGTTGTAAGTGCCGCATCGGCATACCAACGTATTTCAGCTCCACCTGCTGTAGCATTTAATACAATGAGATCGCCTGTGCAGAATTCACGCAGACTCGGTGTAACCACAGGCGGTGGGGCAATGATTTCAATTCTGGCCGTGGTAGTAATAGCTGGATTATCACCATTTACCAGATCAGATGGAGGTATTCCGTCGGTGGGCATATCATCATATGGATTGCAAACATTCCAGTTACGAAGAGTGATTTCAAAAATATCACCGGCAACACCTCCGGCAGGAGCGCTAATGGCATAAGAGGTTTGATTAGGGCCATCGGCAGGTATTGGAATACGAATAATGGGACCATCAAGACTACTTATAAAATCGCCGTTGACATCTGTCATGGAATAAATAGTGCCTGCACCATCATCGACCGTTACATTGGGAATACGATCACCTGCCTGGTTATACGTATTGTAAATAAACTGAACCCATCGAAAGTAACGATTGGGATTATCGGGTTCAATTGCTATGTTACAATTAAAAGTAGAATTATCGTTGAATGTTACATTTATAATATCATCTCCCTCACAAAAATAAGCGACAACAGGATTAGTGCTTAATACACCGCTATTTTCTTCATCAGTCCCCCATGTGCTAAAGGTTTGTTCCTGATGTCCGCTGCTTGTACATACATCACCATCATAAACCAGGTAAGCATCAACAGTACGGGAACATTCGTCGGTTGGAGGGTATATGTGCGATGCCTCTGCCCATACTGAGTCGTGTGCTGCATTCCAGTTACCATTCACAGTAGTGACCGAACCAGCACCATCGTTCCAGACAAAACGTATAGTTGCCAGCGATGGATCCACCGGGATTATAAATTTGAACCATACATTTATGGTAAAGTCAACGGGGGCACAGACAGTTTTCGGATCTTGTGCACTTCCATTTTTGGTGATCAGCGAGCATTGACTCTGTAGCTGCGGATAGGGTACCAAAAATGAGAATATAAAAATAGTTAGTAGTTTTGTGATCCTCATGTTAATACCTTTTAAGCGCATTCAAGCGCTTTAATTTGCCCAAGTTGGTATTTTATATAAAGAGGTATTCACCACTCAGTGTTTACCTGCTTGTATTTTTTATTTAGTTAGTTACAGAAAGTAGTATTGCCGTATACGAAAAACTAAGAAGTATGGTTACGCTGTTTACGCATCAAGTTGGATAATGTATTGTAATGAGAGTAAAGAAAGTAGCGTAGAAAAAATGGAGTGAAAATGTCAATATATCAGAAGAGATCAATTAATCCGGCAGGAGTATTAACAAATAGTATTTTATTTTTTGAATCAATAGTGGTAATAAACTCATTCTGAACCGGCAAAAGAATTTCTTTTTTCTTATGTACTATTTTAAGTAACGGATTCATTTCAATATCAAGGATGTCCTGAAGTATTCCTAATTCTCCAATTTCTATGTCGATAACAGTGTAACCTTTGAGATTAAATAATTGGTTGATCTCATTGGGAGTATTATTTAAGCGAACATCGTTTTTTTTAATGTACAATTTGCTATCTATTAGTCCAATGGCACTTTCTTCGGCAACAATATCTTCAAATGTAATGATCAGGTTATCAGCTGTTTTTTCTTCAAATTCCTGAATAAAAAATGGAACCGGTAATCCATCGATCTCGATAAATACCAATTCCATTCTCAGAATATCATAAGAACTCAAACGATCAAGTTTTAACACTACCCGACCTTTTATTCCATGAGTTTTGGTAATCGTACCCAGGCATATAGAATCTATAAGATCAATCATCACCTGAGAATTACGGAAGAAACAGAAAGACTAACTATCCTTCTTTGTTTCTTCGTTAGAATTATCTTCTGCTGCAGGTTCAGGATTCTCTTCGGTTGTTTCAGGAATATTTTCCTCTTGAGTTTCAACAACCGGAGCTTCCTCAACTGCTTCGGCAGTATCTTCCTGCTGATCACTATCAACCGGAATGTCTTCAACTGTTTCTACAACATCTTCCTGCTGATCTTCAACTACCGGAGTTTCTTCAACAGCTTCGGCAGTATCTTCCTGCTGATCTTCAACAGCCGGAGTTTCTTCAACTGCTTCGGCAGCATCTTCCTGCTGATCTTCAACAGCCGGAGTTTCTTCAACTGCTTCGGCAGCATCTTCCTGCTGATCTTCAGCAGCTGGAATTTCTTCAACTGCTTCAGAAGTCTCATCTTTC
>CAZMVE010000043.1:3583-4936 GCA_964569585.1 uncultured Bacteroidales bacterium
CTGCTGATCTTCAGCAGCTGGAATTTCTTCAACTGCTTCAGAAGTCTCATCTTTCGGTTCTTCAACAACCGTGACTTCTTCGGTTACTTCAGGAGCTGGTTCTTCTTCTTGATCTTCAGCAGCAGCAGCTTTTTTCTTAGCTACTTCCTGAGCGATTGTCTCTTTGATTTTGGTTTCATTCTCCATCCGCTTTTTAGCTTCATCATCTTTTATTTTCTGCAACTTGTCAGCGGCAGCAAGAAGCAAGGCTTCCTTTTCCTTCATCCATTTATCGAAACGCTGATCAGCTTCTTCTTCAGAAAAAGCTCCTTTTTTAGCACCTTCCAATAAATGTTTTTTTATTAATACACCTTTCTGCGACAAGATAGCTCTACAGGTGTCAGTAGGTTGAGCGCCCTTTTGCAACCAATCTAATGCTTTATCAAAATTTAGATCAATTGTAGCAGGATTAGTATTAGGATTAAATAATCCTAATCGTTCAATAAATTTACCATCCCGTGGCGCCCTGCTATCAGCTACCACAATGTGGTAGATGGGTTTTTTTTTCCGCCCCTGGCGGGTTAATCTGATTTTTACGGGCATAATTAACTTTTAATATTAAACCTACTTAATTTGAGGCTGCAAATTTAGATAAATATTTAAAATAAAAGACATTCCTGTGGGTATTGTTAAAATTATTTTGTGTTGAATTAAAAGTTTTTACTTTATTTTGCATGCATATCCACTAATCCAAAATAATTATGAAAAAAACAATTAAATTTTTAAGCGTTCTTGTTGCTATTTCACTGGTTATTTTTTCCTGTAAGGACGAAATGAGCAATGAGCCATTCGAAAACGGAAGCGCAATTATCAGCGGTACTGCTTTGGTTAACACCGATTTCACAAACGATACATTACCGGGCATTGATCCTGTTTCGTATGAGAATGTAATACAAGGGGTACATATTTATGCCGAGATTAATTCTAATGATCTGGTGCAGTTTCCGGCTGGCGGAGTCGACTATGGAACAATCATCGTTGATACTACTGTTGGTGTAAATGGAGCATTCACTCTTGTAGTTCCAGCCAATATGAATAACGTTAACGTTAATTTTTATGCCGATGATTTCAGAGCCGATCAGATTCAATTTGATGAAACAGTCGAATCGAAAATTTTCTATTTGCCAGATAGCTACACAGAGGTTGTGCGGGATGGAGTTACAAGGATTACTGAAATTACATTTGTTGAAAAATAGATTATTCAATTCTAACACAACCTGAAATGAAATATAAAGTAAGTTTAATTATATTCACACTTGGTATTTCGGCAATAACTTTTGGCCAGGCCGATTCACTGGGTAGATCTAAAAAAGT
>CAZMVE010000043.1:5036-17255 GCA_964569585.1 uncultured Bacteroidales bacterium
TGAGCCTATCATTACTAGGTATATTAATAGGTATGGGTTGTAACAGTCAGCAGGCATCACAATCTGAAAATAAGACTGAAAAAATTGTTCCGCAGGTTGTAGAAGTAAAACCTGTAAAATTAAATAAACAGATGTTTCTGGATGAAATTGTTGACTACGAACAAAATCCGGGACAATGGATCTATAAAGGTGAACTTCCCGGCCTCATAGATTTCTATGCCGATTGGTGCAGACCCTGCCGGATTACATCGCCTATTTTGGAAGAACTGGCTATTGAATATTCCGGTAAAATAAAGGTCTATAAAATCGATGTCCAGGTTGAACAGGAACTGGCAGCTATATTTGGAGTACAGAGCATTCCCTCTTTTCTCTTCATTCCCAAGGACGATACACCGGTTATGTCGGCAGGAATTGCAGCAACACCTGACCAGACAAAAGAAATGTTCCGGCAACAAATTGACGAAATATTATTAAGCAAAACCAATTAAAGGATAAATAAGCAGAGTTATTCTTTAATTGTTAGCTTTTGATCATTGAAACCGTTTGGTTTCAATTTTATATAAAAACCTTCGAATTAATCATATACCATATAATTAGTTATTTTTGAACCGGAACTATTATCCGATGAAAAAGATAATTACAATTATATGCGCTTCATTTCTTTTTCCCTTTTGTGCATTTCCCTCGGTTAAAACAGTTGGATTTGCCTTCACGCAGAATTATCCGAAAGAAACATACAAAGCAGGAACGCAGACCTGGTCAATAGCACAGGACCAGGAAGGGGTCATGTATTTTGGAAATAATGCCGGATTATTAGCCTTTGATGGCAGCAGCTGGAGGACCTATTTAATACCTAATCGTTCTATAGTCAGGTCGGTGCTGATATCCGGAGACGGACGTATTTATGTTGGGGCCTCAAATGATTTCGGGTATTTCTATGCCAACCAGCAGGGACAACTTGTGTATCATTCTTTACTATATAAAATACCAGAGGAATATCGGGATTTTGGCGAAGTATGGAAGATTGTACCTTATTTGGGGGGTTATATTTTTCACTCTTTCAATGCAGTATTCTTTTTCAAAGACGATAAGATCGATCTGATCTGCTTCAACAGGGTATTTCATTTCTCTTTTGCCGTTGAAGGGAATTTCTATGTCAGGGAAATTAGTAAAGGATTACTTAAACTTACCGGGCTGAATTTTACTTCGGTAAAAAATTCAGAGCAATTCGGCAATATCACCGTAATGAGTATTCTTCAATACGATGAAAATACCCTCTTGGTTGCTACACGGGAAAAGGGAATTTTCCTGGTTAACGACTCAGGGATTTCCCGTTTTGGAAACGAATTACAATCGTATTTCGAAGAAAATCAAATATTCAGTGCTACCAACATAGGTGAAGAATACCTGGCATTTGGAACCGTTCAGGACGGAATAGTAATACTTGATCGTAAAGGTTCGCTAGTGCAAAGGATTAACCGAGAAAGGGGTTTGCAGAACAATACCGTGCTTTGTCTCTTTGCCGACAAACAAAATAATCTCTGGCTGGGTTTGGATAATGGGATTGATTATGTGCAGCTCAATTCGCCCCTTTCCTATTTTGCACATCAGAATATTGTTGGTGCTGTTTACGCGATCGAAAAGAAAGGAGACGATCTCTATCTTGGAACGAATCAGGGACTATTTAAGACTAAATGGCCACCTCCGGATGGTTTAACGGATGAAAGGAGGATTTTTCAATTTGTCGATGGATTACAGGGACAAGTATGGATGCTTTCAAACCGACGTAATTCTATTCTTATAGGTCACGATAAGGGTACATATACTATCGATAGTGACCAATTCAGGCAAATCAGTAATTTTCAGGGAGGCTGGTCATTCGCTGAATTTCCAGGCAAACCCCAATATCTTATCGAGGGAACCTATGCAGGTATTTTGCTCTATGAATATGAACAGATTAATGGTAAACCAGGATGGAAATTTATCAGGAGGATTCCTGGATTTTATCAATCTTGTAAACAAATACAATTCGACGAAAAGGGATATTTATGGATTGGACATAGCTTCAAGGGTATTTACAGGCTAAAAATAAACGCAACACTGGATTCAATTACAGAAATCCGGAATTATGCAACAGAATCAGGGTTGCCTGGTAAATATAACCTGAATGTACTCAGGTTTTACGACAAACTTATAGTAAGTGCTGACGGAAGTATTTATACCTATAATTATAAAAATGAGACTTTTTACCGCGATGAAGAATTATCGGTATTGTTTAACAACGGTAATGTATATAACCTGATTGAAGATTTTAATGGGGATTGCTGGTTTTTTACGTCGGATGAAATGGGAATACTAAAGCCCAATTTCGATGGCAGTTACCATAAAATTTATCTGCCTTTTCTTCCCTTACGAAATAAACTTATCACATCCTATGAGCATGTATATCCGATAGATAAATCGAATATACTTATTTCAACTGAAGCGGGAGTCATTCATTTTGATCCGACATTTCAAAAGACCTATGATGAAAATTATATAGTAAAAATACGACGTGTTGAAATATTACCCGATTCCATCCTCTTCGATGGCCACAGTCTCCCTGGAAATTCTTCTTCAATACCTGAATTTACATACAGGGATAATGCCTTACGATTTACTTATTCAGCCTTATTTTATGAAATGCCTGGAAATACTGAGTACAGCATAGTGCTCGAGGGATACGACAAGACATGGTCGGAATGGAGCCAGGTGCGGGAGAAAGAGTATACGAATTTACATGAAGGTTCCTACAGGTTCAGGGTAAAAACGAGGAATATCTATGGAACAGTCAGCGAAGCTCAGTCTTATGATTTTATTATACTGCCTCCCTGGTATCGCAGCAAACTGGCTTATGTACTTTATACCATACTATTTATTAGTGCTATCGCCGTCATTATATTATTCGTAATAAAAAAGATAGAAAAAGAGAAACATGCATTAAAAGAAAAACAAAAGGTTACGCTCAAAGAGAAAGAAAAAGTCTATACTGAAGAAGTGCTTAAAGCTGAGCAGGAGATAATTCAGCTCAGGAATGAAAAACTTGAAGCCGAGAACCAGAAAAATCTTACTGAACTTGATAGTAAAACCAGGGAACTTGCATCAATCGCCATGCAGATCACCTATAAGAATGAAATGCTGAATCAGGTAAAGCAAAAGCTGATAAGAGTTTCAGGGAAAATGCTCCATCGTGAATCGAAACAGCAAGTCAGTGATCTCATCAAAACACTGGAAAAGGACTTGCTTAACCGTGAAGATTGGGAAAAATTCGAAATTCACTTCGACCAGGTGCATGAAGATTTTCTGAAAAAAATACGAAAAAAATATCCTGAACTCACTCCCAAAGACTTGCGGCTGTGTGCGTATCTGAAAATGAATCTTTCAAGTAAGGAAATTGCACCCATTCTGAATATTTCGGTTAGGGGAGTAGAAATCAGCAGGTACCGGTTAAGAAAAAAAATGGACCTGCCTCGCGATACCAATCTGAATGATTTCATGATGAATTTGTAACGGATTCTAGTTGAAGCTCTAATCAAAGGTCATAAACGGAATACTGAAACTCGATTTTTAATGTGTCAACTAGCTTCCTAGGTCCGGCAAAGAGAATATCATTAAAAGTAAAATTTGATGAGTTTTTGTTGAGTTTAAATTTTTCATGTTCTCCTCTTTAATTTGTTTCTTCGAAGTACGATCTGAGCTGTTATAAAATTGATTTATACCTTGAGTATTTAGGTGCCAATAAAAAAATAATCTATGAAACTGGTGAATTTGTTAAAAGCCGCTATCCTGATAGTAACGCTGTTGTCATGCAGCAGGAGTAAAAATGATAAGGAGATAGTTGATGTTGTTTTAGAGCGAAAAGTAGATTCAGTTCTCTCCATGATGACACTTGAAGAAAAGATAGGACAGATGAGCCAGTTAAGCGGTCTGGGAGAACATACCGGTCCGTTAACTGAGGGGCACTCCTATATCGAGGCTATTAAACAGGGCAAACTAGGATCGATGCTGAATATTAATGGTGTTGCCTATACAAGGCAGATACAGGAAATGGTCCTGCAGGAATCACGTCTTGGGATTCCTATGTTGTTTGGATACGATGTGATACATGGATATAAGACTATTTTCCCTGTTCCTTTGGCAGAAGCCTGTTCCTGGGATCTAGAATCTATCGAGAAATCAGCACGGGTGGCAGCAATTGAAGCTTCTGCAGCGGGCCAGCACTGGACTTTCGCGCCTATGGTAGATATTGCCCGCGATCCCCGCTGGGGAAGAATAATGGAAGGGGCCGGCGAGGATACTTACTTAGGATCCCTCATTGCTAGGGCACGCATAAGGGGATTCCAGGGTGATGACCTATCGGCATCCAATACCATTGCTGCCTGTGCAAAACACTATGCCGCCTATGGGGCGGCTGAAGGAGGGCGAGACTACAACAGTACCGATATGTCGGAACGTACCCTGCGTGAAGTTTATTTACCTCCCTTTAAGACGGCAGCCGATGCAGGAGTGGTAACATTCATGACAGCTTTTAATGAAATAAACGGCATACCGGCAAGCGCAAACCCGATGATGCATTTTATTCTTAGGGATGAATGGAATTTTAAAGGCATGATCGTATCGGATTGGAATTCGATAGGAGAATTAATTCCCCATGGCTTTGCTACCAATAAATACGAGGCAGCTATACTGGCCATGAGAGGAGGAGTAGACATGGATATGCAGGGAAATGTTTACTCCGAAGTATTGCTGTATCTGGTGAAGAACGGAGAAATTCCGGAATCGCAAATCGATGAGGCTGTAAGGAATATCCTTCGGTTGAAATTTCAACTGGGATTGTTCGACGATCCCTATCGTTACTGTAATGAGCTGAGGGAAGAAGAATTTCTTCTGAACGACATGCATCGGGAAGCAGCAAGGGATATGGGAAGGAAATCTATCGTACTGCTCAAAAATAAAAACCAACTGTTACCTCTGTCTAAATCCATAAAGACTTTGGCAGTAATTGGTCCCCTGGCCGATGATGCCGACAATATTCTTGGAGGCTGGAGGGCTCTCGGCAGTCCGAAGGATGCGGTAAGTCTGCTTTCAGGAATTCACGGAGCAGTGAGTTCACGTACCCGGGTGCTCTATGAAAAAGGATGTGATATTGAAAGTGAGGACCGGTCTGGTTTTAAAAATTCAGTAGCTATAGCGCGCAGGGCCGATATTGTTATATTAGTTGTTGGGGAATCGGCAGCGATGACGGGCGAAGCCCATAGCCGTTCCAATATTGGTTTACCCGGAGTTCAGCTGGAGTTGATAAAAGAAATATATAAAACGGGGAAACCCATTATATTGATTCTGATGAACGGACGACCTTTAGCCATACCCTGGGAGGCTGAGCATCTGACAGCCATTCTTGAAGCCTGGCAGCTGGGAACAGAAGCAGGACATGCTATTGCCGACGTTCTCTTTGGCGATTATAATCCATCGGGGAAACTGGTGGCTACCTTTCCTCAAACAACAGGTCAGGTTCCCATATATTACAATCATAAGAGTACAGGTCGTCCTGGCAATGACAATCTCAGGTTTACCTCAAAGTATATTGATATACCCATAGAACCCTTATTTCCTTTTGGGTATGGGCTAGGTTACACCTCATATTTTTATACAGGCCTTACCCTGTCTTCCGATGTGCTTCATATGAGTGATACATTGAAGATCAGTGTGCAGTTGACCAACACGGGCAAGTTCGATGGCGAAGAGGTGGTTCAACTTTACATTAGGGATCACTTCGGTTCGGTAACAAGGCCGGTGATGGAGTTAAAAGATTTTAAGAAGATTAAGCTGGCTGCCGGAGAAACTATTACTGTAAATTTTACACTTACTTCTGGCCAACTGGCATTTTATAACAATCACATGCAGTACAAAGCCGAACCAGGTGATTTCAGTCTGATGGTGGGAACCAGTTCGGCTGAGTACCTGGAGGAAGATTTTAAGCTGGTTTGGTAGATAGATTGGGCAGTATACATAGTCTGAATAGTAACTTATATTATCTTTCCCCAAGATATTAACACACCTTCCTTTTCCGGTAAAGGAATTGTAATTTTACTTTTCTGAGCGTTGGATTGCGGATACATAAATTCTTCTGTTATGTTTTTGATTTTTGATACCGAGACTACCGGATTGCCTAAAAATTATAAGGCTCCACTGAGCGATTCCGAAAACTGGCCACGGATGGTGCAAATTGCCTGGCAACTGCATGATGAAACGGGCCAACTGATAGAGGCAAAATGTTTCATTGTAAAACCCGAAGGTTATACCATCCCGTATGCCGCAGAAAAAGTGCATGGCATATCCACCGAGAAGGCAATGGGAAAAGGAAAAGAATTATCATGGGTACTGGAAGAATTAAATAGTACGCTGAAACATACTCAATTTCTTGTAGGTCATAATATAGATTTCGATATAAGTATTGTTGGAGCTGAATTTATCCGTAAGAATATTACATCCCGTTTTCTCAAACTCGGGACTATTGATACCATGGAAGACAGTACTGAATACTGTGCTTTGCCGGGAGGTAAGGGGGGCAAATACAAGTGGCCCAATCTTTCCGAACTGCATCAAAAACTCTTTGGTGAGGGATTTGCTGAGGCTCATAATGCAGCAGGTGATGTGGTTGCAACAGCGCGTTGTTTCCTGGAACTGTTGCGCTTAGGAGTTATCAATACCGAAAGCTATGGGATCGGATCCGGAATTATAGAAAATTTCAGGAGCCTTAATCCCGATCCTGTACAAGCTGTTGATCTAACCATCGAATCTAATTTCGAGTCAAATACTGCAGAGGAAGAGCTAAAAGATGAAAGTAGTAAGCCATCGGCAGAAGCGGCTAAAATCTCCATACCCTATACACATCTGCATGTTCATACGCAGTATTCCATTCTCGATGGTGCTGCTGACATTCCCGGATTGATTGAAAAGGCCAAGGCCGATGGAATGAATGCCCTGGCTGTTACTGATCATGGAAACATGTTCGGGATTAAAGAGTTTCACAGTTTGGCCCATAAAATGGGAATAAAACCTATTCTGGGTTGCGAAGTCTATGTGGCGCACCGGTCACGCTTCGATAAATCGGATAAGATCGATGGAGGAGGACGTCATCTGATTTTACTGGCTAAAAACAGTATCGGGTATCATAACCTGGTGAAACTGGTATCGTATGGATGGACCGAAGGATTTTACTATAAGCCCCGTATCGACAGGGAATTATTGTCTAAGCACAACGAGGGCCTGATAGCCTTATCGGCTTGTCTTAACGGGGTGATTTCATCGGTACTGCGTAAAGAAGGTATCGAAGAGGCCCGGGAAACACTTACCGTATATAAATCGATTTTTGGCGATGATTTTTACCTTGAATTGCAGCGACATCCTTCAGGCGATGAACAGATTGACCGGGAAGTTTATCAGGATCAGGTATTTGTCAACGAACAACTGATCAAACTGGGTAAGGAGACCAATACCCTGGTAGTAGCTACAAACGATGTGCATTTTATTAATGAAGAAGATGCAGAAGCACACGACAGGCTGTTATGCATCAGCACGGGTAAGGACCTTGACGATCCGAACCGTATGCGCTATACACGTCAGGAATGGCTGAAAACACAGGATGAAATGCGGCGCTTGTTTGCCGATGTTCCTGAAGCCCTGGAGAATACTCAAAAAATTGCTGCAAAAATTGAAGAATATAAGCTGGACTCACCGGCTATCATGCCTGAATTTCCGATACCGGAAGATTTTGGAACCCTCGCAAATTATCGGCAAAAATATAGCGAAGAAGCTTTAATTGAGGAATTCACGGAGGATTCCTATAACCGGCTCGGGGATTTCGACAGGGTGCTGCGTGTGAAGCTTGAGGCCGATTATCTAAGGCATTTGGTATATGAAGGGGCAAAAAAACGTTGGGGGAATTTGCTAAGTGCCGATTTGCAGGCACGTATCGATTTTGAACTGGACACGATTAAAACCATGGGTTTTCCCGGTTACTTTCTGATTGTATGGGATTTCATCAGGGCGGCCCGTGAGATGGATGTATCAGTGGGTCCCGGACGAGGTTCGGCTGCGGGTTCAACGGTGGCCTATTGCCTGCGCATTACTGACATAGACCCTATTAAGTACGATCTACTGTTTGAACGTTTTCTTAATCCCGATCGTGTATCCATGCCTGATATCGATATTGATTTTGATGAAGACGGCCGCGATAAGGTATTGAAATGGGTGGTTAACAAATACGGAGCAAAAAGGGTGGCTCATATTATTACATTCGGAACCATGGCGCCCAAGATGGCCATTCGCGATGTGGCCCGCGTACAAAAGCTGGAACTTTCCGAAGCCGATCGGCTGGCCAAACTCATTCCTGAAAGGCCAGGAACATCCTTTAAGAAAGCCTATGAGGAAGTACCGGATCTGCTGAAGGAAAGGGGAAATACAAACGAACTTATTTCACAAACCCTCAAGTATGCCGAAGTTCTCGAAGGCTCGGTGCGACAGACGGGTGTTCATGCTTGCGGCATTATCATAGGGAAGGAAGACCTGGAAGAATACATACCCATATGTACCAATAAAGATGCAGAGCTGTTTGTTACCCAGTACGACGGGAAACATATTGAATCGGTGGGCATGCTGAAGATGGATTTCCTTGGTTTGAAAACCCTCTCCATAATAAAGGATGCGGTGGATAATGTGAAACAATCGAAGGGAATAGAGATTGATATTGATTCGATACCCCTTGATGATGCTAAAACTTTTGAATTGTACAGCAGGGGCGAAACCACCGCCTTGTTCCAGTTCGAATCGGCCGGAATGAAAAAGCATTTACGGGCATTGAAACCCAACAGGATTGAGGATCTTATCGCTATGAATGCCTTATATCGTCCCGGCCCCATGGAATATATCCCCAGTTTTATCAGGCGAAAACACGGAAGAGAGAATATAGAATATGATCTGCCCGAGATGGAAGAATACCTGAAAGACACCTATGGGATCACGGTCTATCAGGAACAGGTGATGTTACTTTCTCAGAAACTTGCCGGTTTTTCAAAGGGTATGGCTGATTCACTTCGAAAGGCCATGGGGAAGAAGATCAAATCGATGATGGACGAGCTGAAGGAAAAATTTGTGGAAGGATGCCGGAAGAACGGATACCAGGAAAAGATCATCGATAAGATATGGACCGACTGGGAAGCTTTTGCACATTATGCATTTAACAAATCGCACTCAACCTGCTATGCCTATGTTTCTTATCAGACGGCCTACCTGAAGGCTCACTACCCTGCTGAGTTTATGGCTGCTGTGCTGAGCCGGAACCTGACGGATATTAAAAAGATCACATTTTTTATGGAAGAATGCCGGCGCATGGGCTTGCACGTTCTTGTCCCCGACATCAACGAAAGTCATTCACGGTTTACTGTTAATAAGGATGGGAATATACGCTTTGGTCTGGCAGCCATCAAGGGTCTTGGAGAATCGGCTGTTCAGCATATCATAGAAGAGCGTAACAAGAGCGGTGTATTCAAAGACAGTTATGATTTTGTTGAGAGAATAAACCTCACAACGGTTAACAAAAGAAGTTTAGAAGTGCTGGTTATGGCTGGTGGTTTTGACAGCTTCGGAAGTATCGACAGGCACCAGTTCTTTTATACCGACAAAGAGAACCTGACTTTTATCGATCAATTGTTGCGGTATGGCAACCTGGTAAAAACACAGCAGACCAATACATTGTTTGATATGGATAAGAGTTATCAGAAAATGAATAAGCCGGAAATATTACAGGGAGAACCCTGGGCACCACTCTACCGGCTGAATAAGGAAAAAGAACATATTGGTGTTTATCTCTCTTCGCACCCGCTCGATGCCTATAAGCTGGAAATTGAAAATTTCACGAACTGTTCCCTGGCCGAACTTCAACAAATCGATAAGTTGCGAAACCGCGAATTGTCTGTAGCGGGACTGGTAATAAAAGTTGATCACCTTACTGCCCGCAACGGAAGGCCCTATGGATCGATGGTTATTGAAGATTATACGGATACACACAAACTTGTGATCTTCGGAAAAGAATATGAGGATTTTCGCAAGTACATGTTCGAAGGTTATTCGCTGCTTGTAAAAGGATCGGTACAGCGGAATGCCTGGCGCAAGGAAGCCGATATATGGGAATTCAGGGTAAAAGCCATGACTATCCTGAACAATGCCCGGGATGAGATCATTAACAGTCTTTCCATTCGCATGTCACTTAACGATATCGATGAAGAAATCATTGATGAGATCAGAGAACAGACAACTAAAAATTCGGGGAAAGCACAGGTTAAATTTTCAATTTATGATGAAGCGGAAGGGATATCGGTTGACCTTTTTTCACGCAATACTTCCGTCACCGTAACCAACGAACTGATCCGGTACCTTCGGGAAAGGCCGGAGATTGGATATAAAGTGAGTTAGGATCAGGTGAAAATGGTTAGTAGAGAATGCGATAAAAAAAACCGGCTTTTGGCCGGTTTTTATATAATAGTTACAGTGTTTTTATATTAAGCTCATAGTAACTGTAAGACCGGCCATTACAACCGATACCATAGTCATAAGTTTGATAAGGATATTGAGAGAAGGACCGGAAGTGTCTTTGAAAGGATCACCAACAGTATCACCTACTACACTGGCTTTATGGGCATCGCTGCCTTTTCCGCCGTACTTTCCTTTTTCTATGTATTTTTTTGCATTATCCCAGGCGCCTCCTGCATTATTCAGCATACAGGCAAGGGTAAACCCGGTTACCAATCCTCCGGCAAGCAGTCCGACAACACCCGCAACACCGAGTACCAAACCAACGGTAATTGGCACGGCAATAGCCAGCAGCGAAGGCACCATCATTTCGCGTTGGGCACCTTTAGTTGAAATAGCCACACATTTGGCATATTCGGGAGTAGCGGTACCTTCCATAATTCCGGCTATTTCCCTAAACTGGCGGCGTACTTCATCCACCATAGCACCTGCTGCACGGCCAACCGCTTTCATGGTCATGGCGCAGAAAACAAAAGCCATCATGGAACCGATAAATAAACCACCTAGGAGTATAGGATTGAATAGCGAGAGATCGTAGTAATCGACAAAATCTTCAATAGTAGCCGAGGTCAGACTTGTTAATCCTGTAGCTGCAAGAAAATCCTGTCCGTGCTCCATTGATTTTCCGAGCCATAACCTGACTTCTTCCATATAGGCGGCAAGTAAAGCCATTGCGGTAAGAGCTGCCGATCCGATGGCAAAACCTTTACCGGTAGCGGCGGTAGTGTTACCTAGTCCATCAAGTGCATCGGTACGTTCGCGGACTTCTTTTGGGAGCTTGGCCATTTCGGCATTTCCACCTGCATTATCAGCAATAGGTCCGAAAGCATCGGTAGCCAGGGTTATGCCTAATGTGGAGAGCATACCCACAGCAGCAAACCCGATTCCGTAAACACCCAGGGCAAAGTCTTTGAAACCGCCGGCAAATCCGAACGCTGCAATAATGCCTGCAACTATTGTCAGAACCGGTATCCAGGTAGAATACATTCCTACAGCAATACCGTCGATAATTGTAGTAGCTGGGCCCTGCTGTGCCTGCATGGCGATACCTTGGGTAGGTTTGTATTCATCGGAAGTATAGTATTCCGTACCCTGTCCGATAATTACTCCGGCAAGCAGTCCGGCAACCACCGATCCGAAGATACCCCAGGTGATCCATCCAATAGCTGCAAGACCTGCAACCGCAATAAGAATAAGGATTGAACTGCCAAAAGTTCCAAGGAATAGGGCCCGTAAAAGAGTCTTTTGTGTAGCCGATTCTTTGGTACGAACCATAAAAATTCCAATGATGGAGAGTACGATACCAATTGCAGCTACCAGTATCGGGGCAGTAATGGCCTGTACCTGGTTAACTCCGCTCGATACCAGGGCAGCGCCAAGTGCGGCGGTGGCTAGAATAGAACCGGCGTACGATTCATAAAGGTCGGCGCCCATACCGGCAACATCTCCTACATTGTCGCCTACATTATCGGCAATAGTGGCAGGATTGCGAGGATCGTCTTCCGGGATACCGGCTTCTACTTTACCTACCAGGTCGGCCCCTACATCGGCAGCTTTTGTATAAATACCGCCACCCACGCGGGCGAACAG
>CAZMVE010000043.1:17355-22594 GCA_964569585.1 uncultured Bacteroidales bacterium
CGGAAGGCAATCTGCAGCCCTTTGTTAAGCGATTGCGATGCACCGTGAGCCGTACGGGCCGAGGCAAAGGTTGCTGTTTTCATACCGAGGAATCCGCAAAGACCTGAGAAAAATCCTCCCGTAAGGAAGGCAACAGGTACAAAAGGATTCTGAACGCCCAGGTAAGCCAGGAAGGCCAGTAATACGACAAGAACGATAAAAACAATTGCAACCACTTTGTACTGACGTTTAATGTAAGCCATGGCTCCTTCGCGTACATATTGCGCAATTTCTTTCATCCGGTCGGTTCCTTCCGAATTTTTCATCATACCCTTAAAGAAGATATAGGCAAATACCAACGCCAGTAGCGACCCGGCGAGTGCCATATAGGGTACCATATTGTAAATTTTCTCCATAGTTATAGTGTATTAATGTTGAATAATTTTGTTATAGGTAAATACTTTTCCAAAACGGATGCAAAGATAGTCAAAATGAGCTTTTTCATATTATGCGAATATTAACTCTTCCGCATAAATTACCGAAATTTTCTGAAGGATTTTCCCGAACCTCCATTAAAATTCTAATTACCTGTAATTTAAAATATTCTCATCTGTTATTTGGGATGAGTCTAAATAGAAGAGAGAAAGTTCGGAGTTTAAAGTTTAGAGTCTGTCTATCGACAGACAGGTTTAAAGTTTTGTTTTTTAGATAAACTTTGAACTCAGAATCTGAAACTGATTCTTCAACATCGGCAAATTGGCATTCAAAAGAAGAGGGTCCGACTGTTGCGCACTATCCACAGGCTGCATTCCAGATGAGGTATACAGTTAGTGCGCCAAAACATGTCTAACTAATACTACAAATATTGAAGTCCTACGGACTATGGTACGACGAATATATCCTGTAGGGATTAAATATTTGTAGTAAAAGCGGCCCAATTGATTTCCCGCATCAGAGACGGAGATAGATCAGGTGATAAGTTAAAAGGATGCGAAGAATCGTCAAGATTGAAAATATTTTTTTATGATAAAATTGGATTATAATTAAATTGAATAATTCAATAACTTGTTCCGAAATCTAAATCAAACCATTATGGAAACATCAATGTATTACACGTTTTCGACCATAGCTCAAGTACTGGCTGCATTTATCGCCTTGAGTGGGTTGTTTGTGATATTTAAAATACAGTCCTTATGGAAAGCAATGCTTTATCAAGCTAATATATTTTATCGGATAACTCAGGATTTTAATAATGGGGACATGTTTATTACAAATATATTACCAATTCTAAATGAAGCAATTGAATCAAATGTTTCTAAGGAAATCCTCAGCAGGATGGATGAAATATTAAAGAATGGATCAGAAATTTCTGGAGGAATATCAAGTTTAACATTGAGACGAAATATTTTTAGTAAAATAAATAATAATAGATCGAATATATTGAAATTGACAAAAATTTCATTGACAATAGGGGTACTTACTATTTTCCTTTCAATTTTTTTTCTGTCAATTACTCATAATCCAAATTTTAATTCTCATTGTTGGCCTTTTATTATAGGATTAGTTGGTGTAGTAATAAGTGTTGTTTTAATGGTATGGGCAATTTTTATCTCATTATTAGATAATGATATAGATATAGGTAAAACAAAAATCTATAAGCGAACAATAAAAACAATTAAAAAAATCTTTAAAAAATGACCACACTTAAACGCATACTATTCATTCTACAAGTAAAGCATGCAGAAGGTAGGTTTCGCTGAGCAAAGTAATATTATTATTAATACTTATCAGGTGTAAAGTATATATAATCAATGCGGTAATCGATTGTTTATATAATATTTTTTAATTTAGTAAACGCAATCTATCAATCTTAGAGGAAAATAATATTCAACTTAAAACTACTCAAATGTCATCGATCTCTCTTTCACAGGAATTTCTTGATCATTTTAATATTTCAAGGTACACTCCGGTACCAACCCCAAGTGGGCAAAAATTGGTTTACTATGTTGATATTAATAATGTAAAATATGCACTTAAACTAATTAGAGTTAAGGATATCAGGATTGATAGAGAAATAGATATTTGTTCGAAATATTCTGATAATGAAGGAATTCCTAAAATTGTGAAGATAGATAAATTTGAAAATGATACGGTTATTTTAGAGGAATATATCGATGGTGATGATCTTAGTGATATTCATCAAACATATAAAGATGATGAATCTAAAATAAGTGCTTTATTATCAAATATATGTACTATTTTAACTCCTGTATGGGAAGATAATTATGTGCATAGAGATTTAAAACCTCAAAATATCCGAATTAAATCCGATGGAAGTCCGATAGTTTTAGATTTTGGTATTGCTCGAGCACTTAACGAATCCACAATTACTGATACTGGTTTTCAACCTCATTCCCACTTATTTGCAAGTCCCGAACAGTATGATGGTAATAAAGATTTGATTTCATATAGAACTGACTTCTTTTGTTTGGGTATTATAGGATATTATCTTTATACAAATCAACTCCCCTTTGGAAATACACAAGCTCTAATTAGTGCAAAGTTTAACACTAAAAATCTTTCAGTAACTATGACAAGCTCGTTGCTAGAGAATTTTTGTAATGCGGTACTGAAGCATAATCCTTCTGAAAGACCTAGGACTCCAGATTTACTAATTAATTTATTGAGCAAATGAAAGTAACACATACTTTAGGGCATAACTCAAATTGGAGTATTGAATCGTACTTCGAACAAGGAATAGGTGATTATTTTTTAATTACCGCTTTCAATAATGGAATTGGATTTAGTGAAAGAAATTACTTCAAAAAAATCCATGATATTTCGATGATTGATTTGCAGTTCTATGGGAAGAAACACAAACAAGGGAAACTTGATGAATTTGAATTTCATCCCGCAAATGCTAATCCTTCCGAAGTTACCAATGTTTATTTTGAGAATTGTCTGAAAAGAGCGATTGACTACCAGAAGAATTTAGGTTTTAACAATATAATCATACCGCATTTTTATGAGAATGAAGATGTTAAGGATATTGTTAGGACCATAAAGAGTATCAATAAACATATTAAATCGATTAGAAGTCGCAAAGAAAAGTATTTCATGACATTACCATTTGCAAACTATGTGATACATGATAGTGCAAAGGTAGAAGAGATTCTTTTTGCATGTACGGATATGAATATCGCTTTTGATGGTTATTTCATTACATGTGAGAATAAGCCGGAATTCAGGAAAAAGCTCACAACAGATTTAAAACTACTTAAAAACCTAACAAGAGTCTTTAGAACTCTTAAAAAACAAAATTTCGAGACAATTTATGCTTATGCTAATTGGGATGCAATGATTTTTTTAGCTCAAACAGATATAGATTATGTTACGATTGGTACATATGAAAATTTAAGAAATTTTGATATTAAAAGATTTACAGAAGATGAATCAGGTGGAGGTTCAAAAGGGTATTATTTTTCTGAGAAGCTTCTTAATATGGTTCGTGCTGATTCGGTAACTCTTATTAGAGAGACTGGTAATCTTGATATCATTCGTAATGAGAAAAATATTTTCTCTGATATAATTCTAAAGGAGGGATACCCTTGGAATATTCATAAACCAGATGTTAATAAAAACTACTTATTAGCTATTTCACGTCTTCTCAAGTCAATAGATGATATATCAAATTTTGATGATAGGAAAAAATATGTTATGCGGTTGATAAACAATGCAATTAACAATTACGATACACTGGAAGAAAACGAAGTATATTTAGATCGAGAGAGTGGTAATTATCATCTTAATGTATGGAAGACCTACTTATCGGCAGTATAATCGTTTAATATCATTTCAGACAATAATATTTGCATGTTAGCATCAAATGGTTTTTGCTTTTGAGGGTTGAAAACTCGATTGAATTCACCTTCCGTATTTATAGTAGCCAATCCGATATTAAACTTCTGGAATAGATCCATATTTTCAATAGCTGGTTCAGCATAATAAGCATCAAGTACCACATAAGAATAATCGGCAAACCATTTATATCTATATGCTTGAGATAATGCTCTTCTCCAATTTCTTAACTTAGCTTCAATGGCGAAATTGTTTTTATAGAAAAGTTTATACTCTTCTTCGATGTAAAATTGATTTTCTATTTGTTTGACATATTTTCGATTTATCAATTTCGTTAATGAATCAGAGATTGATTTTTTTGAGCTCCGTGTTGTATCATAAATTTCATCAAAGGAAGCACTCTTGTTTCTATTAATAATATTGTAAATATTGATATCTGACCAATTTAACGAATTTTGACTGAGTATTTCATTGCTCATGGGTAAATTGATATCACAAATAACTATATCTGCAATTCCATATCCTAACGAAACTTCTTCAAAAAATTCTATGCTATCTCTGGAGAAATTGTTTTTAAGTTTCTCTTTAAGCACATGTACAAGATCATTTTCAGTCTTGAAATTCATTTTTAACTAATATATATGAAGAATCATCACTGTTTTCTCTTCTCTGAAGAGTAGAGAATTTCTTTTTTATGTTTGTGAGATTCTTGAAATTTAAAGTGGTAAAGTAATTTTTCAAATTATTCTCCATTAAACTATAAAATCCATCAGTGCAAAGCAAATAATGATATTGATTTTCTAATGAATACGGCTTAAAATCCTCTTTAGTAAGTGATTTACTTCCAAGAAATTTAGTTATAATATTACTTCCAACTTCCAAAGAGTCATCCGAGGAAATTTGTTCAAGAAATTGATTATTGAACATATAAACTCTAGTATCACCTACGTTAACATATTTAACAATATCCCAATCTTTACTAATAAAAAGAACCGAAAGAGTACTTGCCCCATTAATATCTAAGTTACTTACTTCTTTATTAAGGTTATACAGAAAACTGTCTAAATTATTGCCCTGTTTATCCAAAGCAGCAATATTCGTATAAATTAGTTTCTTAAAACGTTCGATTAATTTATAACTATCAGGGTATGAACTTACTCCATCAAATAATGCAAAAAAGTAGTAGTAATCTTTATCAATTATTAGAATTCGATCTTGATTTCGATCTCTGGATAAACCTCTCTTCGAATTACTTATATACTTAATTCTATTATTCATTGTTGTATTAAAAATAATTTCATTGAAAATATAAATACTCTATAATATAACTAATTTACTAACTAATTGCACTAGTGTCCATTAAAAATATTTAAATGTTCTTTGAAATCATTGATAATCTATA
>CAZMVE010000044.1:0-8243 GCA_964569585.1 uncultured Bacteroidales bacterium
ATCCTGATTCGTCTTGCCGAACAAACTGAGATTATGCGGGAAATGCAGCATAACAAACCTGAAGATCAAATCAGGCTTGCTTCTGAAGCAGTATTTCTCTACGCTCCTTTAGCACATCGCCTGGGATTGTATCTGATCAAATCTGAAATGGAGGATCTCTCACTAAAATATACCGACCGGAAGACTTATGATTTCATAGCAAAAAAACTGGTGGAAACTATGCGGACGCGCAAGAGCTTTATTAATGAATTCATAGCGCCTATTGATGAAACACTGAAAGAGCACGATTTTAATTTTGAAATAATCGGAAGGCCCAAGTCGATCTATTCGATCTGGAATAAAATGAAGAAGAAGGAGGCTGAATTTGAAGATATTTATGATTTGTTTGCAATTCGTATTATAATTAAAAGTGAACCGCAGCATGAGAAGGCTGATTGTTGGCAGGTATATTCATCTGTAACTGATATTTATCAACCTAATCCACTTCGTTTACGCGATTGGATATCTGTTCCCAAAACCAATGGATATGAATCCTTACATACAACGGTTATCGCGCCTGGCGGCCGGTGGGTTGAAGTACAGATCAGGACGGAGAGAATGAACGAAATAGCGGAGAAAGGGGTTGCTGCTCATTGGAAGTATAAGGGTGCTGAAGGAGAACAGGGTCTCGATGAGTGGTTGGGGATTGTTCGTGAAATTCTGGAAACACCTGAACAGGATGCCGGCAATTTCATTGACGATTTTAAATTGAGCTTATACTCCAAAGAAATATTCGTATTTACACCTAAGGGTGATCTTCGAAAATTTCCCGAGGGTGCTACTGTTCTCGATTTTGCCTACGATATTCATTCCGATTTGGGAGCCACCTGTACCGGAGCAAGAGTAAATGGAAAAAACGTTCCCATCCGCTATAAAATGCAGAACGGAGATAAGATTGAAATAATTTCATCCAAAACCCAGGTGCCGAATTTGGATTGGCTTAATTATGTGGTTACATCGAAGGCACAGAAAAAAATTCGTCAAAAACTGGATGAAGAACAAACCAGGGAAGCTGAGAATGGGAAAGAGATTATAAAACGTCGGTTCAGAAACTGGAAGATTGACTATAACGATAATGTTATACGGAATCTTTTAAAAAAATACAACCTTCCTAATGCCCAGGAATTCTATTGTCTTATTTCAAACAATAAAATCGATTTAATTGAAATAAAAGAATTTCTTAAGTCGGAGAAATTGCCGGGCGATCAGGAAACTACTTCATTAAAAGAGCTGGATGTGAGCCTTAGGAGTCAAGCTTCTGATGAGCAATTCGAAGATTTTCTGATTATTGATGAGAAAGTTGCGAATGTCGATTATAAACTGGCGAAATGTTGTTCGCCAATTATGGGCGATAATGTTTTCGGATTTGTAAAAGTAATGGAGGGGATCAAGATTCATCGTACAAATTGTCCGAATGCAGCTCAGCTCATTGGAAAGTATGGTTACCGAATAGTTCAGGCAAAGTGGACTCGTAAAGATAAAGGCTCGATATTTCCGGTAGATATCCATTTGACAGGTGAAGATAATTCGGGAATTCTTAAAAATATTTCTGAGACGATAGCCAAGGATCTTAAGGTAAATATCCGATCGATATCCATGGATACCGAAGAAGGAATGATTAAAGGAAAACTATGTCTCATGGTTCGTGATCTCAATCATCTCGATCATCTCATAGGAAAGCTATCCCGGATCAAGGGATTGTACTCTGTAAGTAGGATAGAGTGAAATTTTTTCAATTAAAGAGTGGAGAGAAAGTTATATCTTTACATACTGAAATAAGAACCGTGTATGAAAAGTATTCTTGCTGGTATCGGTTTTTTAATGATGATTATTCCGGGCGCCTTAGGACAGGAACGAGATAATATTTCTGATCCCGATCAGCTTGTGGTTTCTCCCTGGTCTGCTGGTGCTGATTCCATTGCAGAGTTGGGTGATCTGAAAAGATTCGATATTGGTATGAATGTGGGTACCGGATTCACATATTCACCTAAAAACTTCTTTGGCCCTTCTTACTACATAGCACCGGATTTTTCCTACCTTGTTACACCACGCTTTGTACTTTCAGCAGGTGTGGGAGTTGAATATGCCAGATTTTATCCCTTGTATAGCGGATCGTCTGACCAGGATGAAATCCTTCCTATGACCCGGGTCTTTCTTTATGCACATGGCACTTATCTGCTTTCATCCCGACTTACTGTTAGTGGCATTGCCTACAAAGGTATAAATGATGTACCCAGGTTAACCAACTACAGCCCTTCATACAACACCACTTATCAGGGCATGGGAGTTGGTTTTAATTATAAATTTACTAATTCATTTTCAGTGGGATTTGAAATGCGTATCCAGCAAAACTCCTATTTTCCAAACGATAGATTCATACCACCAGATGGATATATTCCGATTCCCGGATTTTAATAATTCCTTAAGCTAATAGTAACATAACGAAAGTCAGGTTAGCCAGAATCAAGACGATTTTTTTCTGATATTTTACTACATGAAGGATTTTTATTCACGCATGTAGGGAACGCTTGTACCCAATGAAGTTTCATTAACCGGAGTGGCTCGTGTCAGGGCATCGATATCATATAGAACTATATCCGAAGCATTATCGCGTACATGATAGTTGCGATGTTCGGTTCCAAAAAAATTCTGATGGAAATACTGGAATTTGATAATCCAGTGAAAATTATAAAAGGACACTGAAAGGAAAGTGTAATTTTGATGTGATTAAACAGGTTAAATATTATTCGGAATTGAAATAATACACATGAAATACTCGGAAGCAAAACAAGGAAGAATTTTTATTATTCGTCTGGAAGATGGAGAGATTATCCAGGAGCGGATTGAAAAATTTGCCCTGAAGAAAAAAATTCATTCAGCAAAAGTTCAATTATTAGGGGGTGTTGACAGAGGAAGTAAATTGATTGTGGGTCCAAAAGAAGGACGAGCCGTTGTGCTGAAACCCATGATCTATATATTGGAAGAGATGTATGAAGCGACAGGCAATGGAACAATATTTATAAATGAAGAACAAATTCCGAAATTACATTGTCATATAGTCTGTGGAAGAGGAGAGAAGACAGTGTGTGGCGAGATACGTGAAGGTGTTATCGTATGGCATGTGATGGAAGTAATTATTACTGAGTTAACCCATGCCGATACTATACGTAAGATTGATAAATATACGGGATTTGAATTATTGGAACCCGGAATGAATTACGAGGAAGAGTAAGGTATTCGAATTCTTTTTGTTAAAACGTTATCTCTGAAACTTTTAGATAGTTATTCTTTAAATATTCCATTTTCATATATTCCTTCCTGAGATGTTCCATCGGCCCAGGTATATTTTCCTTTCCCATGGAATTGATTATTCCTGAAGTAACCAGTATACTTATCTCCATTAGTATAAAAGAATATCCCATATCCGTCCTGTACTCCGTTTTTCCATTCTCCCGTATACTTCGATCCGTCGGCCCAGGTATAGGAACCCTGACCGTGATACTGATCATTTACCCACATTCCATCATAGATATCCCCATCAGGTCTGATTAATTTACCAAGTCCTGACCGTTGACCATCTTCGAAATTTCCTTCATAGATAAATCCGTTTGCAAATATATATTTACCTATTCCATCCTCGCAACTTCCTGATACACATCCTGTTTCCTGTGCATTAGATATATAACATGTAAATAGTATAATTGAGAATAATAAAACTGATTTCATGTTTACTATTTATTGTTTATTTTAAAGTTATGCAAAAATCGTACAAAAAGTTATTAGAGTTATCAAGAATTTATTGATATACTTAGAGATAATCAGTTTAATTATGAAAAGACAGACTGAAGTAAAAGGTAGTACCTTTCCCGAAGGTACTTTCAGCCCAGATATTGCCGCCATGGGATCTTAGGAAAGCTTTGCAGATAATAATTCCAAGTCCGGAACCTCTTTCTCCCATTGTACCTACCGATTGATTTTCTTCAGGATTTTCGAATATTGTTTTCAATTGTTCAGGTTCCATTCCAACTCCGCTATCGGTAATTGAAACAATAACCATATCTTCAGTATTTTTAGATTCAATTAATACTTCGCTGTTTGGATGGGAAAATTTAATGGAATTGTTCAGTATATTCCTCGATACGGAAAGGATCATATTTTTATCGGCTTTTATGAACTGGTCGGAAAGTGTATTGACTATTTTTATCGATTTGCTGACAGCCAGATGATGAGTATGTTCAATGGTTTTGTTTATTATATCTTTAAGATTAATAAGGGTAAAATCAGGTGCAATATTTTTCTTACTACACTTTGCCCAGGTAAGTAAATTTTCCAATAAATCGTAAGTCGAATCAGCAACAGGAAAGAAACTTTCTAGTAGGTTGCGTGTCTCATCAACATCAGTTATACCTTCTGAAATAACCTTGGCAGCAGTTCGTAATGTACCCACTGAGCTTCTCAGATCATGACTAATCACGGAGAGCAATCGTTCTTTTGAATCATTGGCCAGCTGAAGCTGATGAGTTAGCTCACGATATACCCTTTGTCGCCGGTATACTAATAATGCAATAATAATCATACTGACAAAGAACAGTATACTCACAATCGTAAGAATGAGATAGAGTGTTTTTTGCTTCTCCAGGAGATGCATTTTTGCTTCCTGTTCTTTAACTTTATGCTTCATCTCAAGGCCAAGAATAAGCGATTGCTTACTGTTTTCCAGAAGTGTGTCTTTTGCTTCGTTGTACAGCAATGAATATTCAAATGCACTCTTATAGTTTCCGGCTTCGCTATATATCTTGTAAAGAATTTCATAGCTTTCTATCGAAAGATCATACGCTGTTAATTCGTTGGCAAGGTCAATTGATTTTAACGCATATTCTTTAGCCTCCCACATGCGTTTCATCTTAAAAAGAGTGTTTGCAATAAACTGTTGGTCGATAGCCATCAGATATTTCTGGTCGTCTATCTGATCATACTTGTAAGCCAGAAGATGATAGTACAATGCAGAATCGTACTGACCAGTTTCCAGGAAAACGTTTCCGATATTACTCAAGGAATAGGGATCGGGTCTGCCTTTATGTTTTATTTCATATTTATTGGTAATTCTGAGATAATATAGTGCTGAATCGTACATTTTCAACATAATATACGATCCTCCCAAATTATGCAGATCAACCATTATTCCGGTCGAATCGCCATCCATTCTGCTGTAGTGAAGTGCTTTTTTATTGTGATCTAGTGTCTCATATAAATTTCCGACATCGGAATGTACGGTAGCTATGCGGTTATGACAAAGACTTAACAGCCGGTAATTATTACCTGCAATATTGAGTGCATTATAGGCTAGTTCAATTGCTGTGCTATGTTCCCCAATTTGGGAATAGAAATCACATTGTTTGAGGATACTACGTATTATAAAAGAAGTATCGCCAGCTTCTATGGCAATTCTTTTAGCCATCGAAGCATATTCGAATGCTTTATCCGGGTGATTTCTCAGTAAAATATCACAGAGTTTCAGGTTTAATACTATTTTTCCACTGTCAGTTTGTTCGCTGTTTAATGCAAGCTGAAGGCTATCGGCAACCTCTGTCCAGTTTTCGGCATGGAGTGGAAGCAAACAAATGAAAACTATATTCCAAATAACAAAGGTTTGTTTCATAGCCAGTGGAATAGAATAACAAAGAAACAAAGATTTATTAATACTGCAATACAAAATCGATAGGTTCAGTAACGCGGATCTTTTTGTAAAGGAAGTTTTGCCATCTTTTGTACTTCGATACTGGGAAACCCGAATTCTTCCACTACTTTGCCAAGGATCAGGTAAATGCCATTTCCGCGGAAAGGATATTTTTTAAGGGAGTCGGGAAAATTTACCGTATCAAAAAATTCACCTTCCACATCGAGGAAACACCCGAAATGCATCCATTCTTTCTTCACGGTACGTACATTTTTTACTGTAACTAAATTACCAAGGATCCGTATGGTTTTACCGATGTTTTCTTTCAGTTGTCGTGCATAAACATTCCCTCGGAAGGAGGTTTCGAGCATGTCGAACATACTTATTGACACTGGGAATCCGAGAAGTTCCATCTCGTCATAGGCATCTTCAATGATTTCCTGCTCCAGGGGAGGAAGCTTGAATGAACGGGGTTTCTCTGCGAAAAGGGTTTTTGTTTCTGTTCTGTGAATGGTTTTGCCAAGCAGCATATGGGCTTCCCAAAGGAGTTCTTTCTTGGTTTTACCCGTAAAACGCAGTACATTCAGCCTAATAAGGATTACCATCTGTTCATTGCCGACAGGTACACGGGAGATAAAATCGGAGAGATCCCTGTATAAACCATTCTTCTCACGTTCTTCGACAATGTGTTTAGCAAGTTTATGCTCAAGATTTTGTACATGCACAAACCCAATGTACACATCGCTGCCGTATAATGTTGTAAGATAGTTGCTGTGATTTACACAGGGAAGATGTACTGATGCCCCGCATCGGACAGCTTCATTAAAATATACCCAGGTACGATAAAAACCTCCGAAATTATTAATTACTGCAACCATAAATTCATGAGGGAAATAGGTTTTCAGGTACAAACTCTGGTAGCTTTCAACGGCATAGGAAGCCGAATGGGCTTTTGAAAAGGCATAGCCGGCGAAAGATTCAATCTGCCGCCATACCTCGATCGTAAGCTCTTTGTTGTAAACGCGTTGCACACAATTATTGAAAAATTTTCCTTGAATTTCTCCGAATTCTTTACGCGAACGGAATTTGCCTGCCATGGCCCGCCGGAGAATATCGGCATCCGATAGATCGAGACCTGCAAAATGATGGCATATTTTGATGACATCTTCCTGGTATACCATCACACCGAAGGTTTCTTCCAGTTGTTCTTTCATTACAGGATGCAGGTACTCAAAGTCATCCGGATGGTGAAAGCGGTGGATATATTCTTTCATCATCCCCGATTTGGCAACTCCCGGGCGGATAATAGAACTTGCCGCTACAAGGGTGAGATAATTATCACAATGCAGTTTTTTCAAAAGACCTCGCATGGCAGGACTTTCGACATAGAAACAGCCTATGGCTTCACCATTATACAAACGCTGGTTCACTTCACGGGCGGTCTTAAATTCGGCAACCCGATGCACATCAATTTTTTTCTTTTTGTTTTGCAGTACCAGCTCTGCACAGTCGTTTATATGCCCAATACCCCGCTGACTTAAAATATCGAGTTTTTCAAAACGAAGGTTTTCGGCTACATACATATCCCACTGGGTAGTAGGCAGACCCTTTGGAGGCAGGTCGAGTGCTGTATAACAGGTAATGGGCTCTTCTGAAATCAATATTCCTCCGGCATGTACACTGCGGATATTAGGGAAATTTACGATTTGATTGCCAAGTTCGAATAACTCCTGTGTGATTTGATTATAGTTGGCTTCGTTGTCAGGATTTTTTACCAGGGCATCGATTTCTTCTTTTGGCAGTCCCCTTACTTTACTCAATTCACGGATAATGGAACGATCTTTAAAGGTAGCAATGGTTCCCAACAGGGCTGTGTGCTCCTTTCCGTAACGTTTGAAAATGTAATCCTGCACTTCGTCGCGATTCCGCCAGGAGTAATCGATATCGAAATCGGGCGGACTGGTACGTTTCGGATTAATGAAACGTTCGAAGTAGAGGTTAAGCTCAATGGGATCGACATCGGTTATCTTCAGGCAATACGCCACAATACTGTTGGCTCCGCTGCCACGGCCCACATGGTAAAATCCGCGGCTCATACTGTACCGGATAATATCCCATGTAATGAGAAAATAGGACGAAAAACCTAGTTTATCGATTACTTCGAGTTCGTGTTTGACTCGCTTCTTTGCCTCGGGATTATTAGGCCCGTAGCGGTAAAGCATCCCGTCAGAGGTAAGTTTTTCAAGGAGCAGTTTGTCATCGTACCGGCTTCCGGAAAAAACTTTCTTGTTCTTTATTGCCTGGTAATCAAACTCAATGGAGCAAATACCCATAATTCGTTCTGTATTTTTCAGAATATCAGGCCGGTCATCAAAAGCAATGCGAAACAGATCGGGGGAGAGAAAATATTCGTCTGACCGGGCCAGATCGGCACCGGTAAGCTTGGAAAGCAGCGTATTTTTATCAATAGCACGCAGGTAACGGTGAAGCTGATAATTTTTCCGGCTGGCAAAAGTAACCGGATGCA
>CAZMVE010000044.1:8343-15729 GCA_964569585.1 uncultured Bacteroidales bacterium
TTGCGATAATAATGTAAAGCAACTGGTGGATATCATCGCGCAGTTCCATACCTCCAATGGGATGTACCCCCATTTTTCGACACTCACTAACAAAATCGATCATGCCGGTAGCGTTATTAATGTCGGTAAGTACTAACGAATCGATTCCCTTCCTTGCAGCTTCCCTTACAAGCTCCTCCGGCGACATGGTTCCGTATCGCAGACTATAATACGTATGACAATTCAGGTACATGCCTACGGCCTTCTCACCCGGAATGGGGAAGGATTTTCCGTGATCAGCAATCCCTTATAAGGATATTGTTTCAGGTACACATGAATCTGGCTTACCATTTTTTCGTAGCTAAATTTTCTGTATTCCTGTGGAACGTCCAACTCTGACCACCCTTCATCCGGCTGTGAAATAAATACTTTGGTTTTCATAATATGTGATTAAATTATAATCAAATACATGCTTATAATATAATAAATTTTTTATTAATTCATATACTTTCTTATATTTTTTATAGAAACTAGAATATGATTATTTATATCCCCAAAAGCGATAATTTATCCCTTGATATGTCAAAATCATAAGTAAAATTTGTAGTAGCTAATTACTTTTAACCTATAATTGACACAAGCTAACTACCTTTCTCAATGAGATTGAGCAGAAACATCATTCTGGCGTTTGCTATGATACTATGTATGGGCCTTTCTGCCTGTGCACAGATTCGTCATTCGTTTTTTAGCAATTATACTATTCGCGACGGATTGACCGATAACATTATTCACTGCATTTATCAGGATCGTAAAGGCTGGATATGGATTGGAACTACCTTCGGTGCAGTTAGGTTCGATGGTTATTCATTTATTAAGTTCGATATAGGAACAATGGAAAGCGACATTATGGGCAAATCCCTGATTCGTACCATTACTGAAGATAGCCATGGTAATGTTTGGATCGGAGCCGAAAATCAGGGTATTTTTATTTACGACCGTGAAAACTGTACGTTGAAACAACTTAAAAAACAGGGCAAATACAATGAACTTTGCAGCAATTCAATATGGACAATTATTGAAGATGCTGATGGTTACATGTGGATAGGAACCGAACATGGATTGAACCGGTTTGATCCTATTAACCAATCTTTCACTGTATATTCTCAGGGCTCGCACGGTAAATTAAAACTGGTAAATGATTTTGTGAGAGTTCTCCGGATCGATCATAACAAAAATCTGTGGATAGGTACGAACGAGGGTATAACAGTATTTGATTTTAAGAATAAAATTTCGAGCTTCTACCTGAACGATATCCCGGATATAAAGCGTGAGAACGAAATCTGGGAAATATTTGAAGATTCAAAGAATCAGATTTGGGTTGGAACTTATCTAGGAGGTATGAAACGTTTAAATTCCGCTACAAACAGCTTTGAAGAGATTGAACTGGAGAAGAATAATGAGCGTGCCAGAACCGTCAGGGCGATTGTACAGGACAATAGAGGCAATTATTGGATAGCTACACGCGGCGGAATGTATCGTCTAAATAATAAGGACAATAAAATAGCCCATTTCGATCATAGCGATCTCGATGATAACAGTCTCGTACATAATTCTGTTATTGAATTAATCATAGACAGGAAGGGAGATTTGTGGGCTGGTACACGCAACGGCATAAGTCATCTGAATTTTGATAAACAGGCATTCGGTAATATTCCAGAAGGAAAAAATACTGGATATGCATTGAACTATGGCGAGGTTTATGCATTCTGGGAAGGTTTTGATGTCGATATATGGATTGGCACGGAAAATGGCGGGATAAATATTTATAATTATAATACTCATAAAATATCATATATCACTAAGGAAAACGGACTGTCAAACAATTGCATTAAAGCGATGTGCTATGATCAGAATGGGCATTTACTCATCGGAACCTACCTTGGTGGATTGAATATACTCGATCTGAAAACGGGATTAGTAGAACATTTTTTATACGATCCGGATGATACCACAACTATCAGCGATAATGATGTATGGTCGATAATTCGAGATTGTAAGGGACTTTATTGGGTGGCAACAGCCAACGGATTGGATCAGTTCGATATGAAAAACAGATCGTTTCGTCGGTTGGGAGAGAAGTATAATATGAGTAATGTACTCATGGTTTATGAGGATAGCAGGGGAAGGATCTGGGCATATTCTGAAAATCTGAAGCTAACCATGATTGATACTGATGGCAAAACCAGAGACTTTCCTTATAAAGCGCGCACTATGTGTCACGATAAAGAACATAATCTCTGGATAGGTACTCTTGGTAACGGATTGGTATGGCTAAATCCCGAGACAAATGAATCGGAAACTTATACAGTCAATGACGGATTGTGCAACAACATTATATATGGTATTATTAATGTTGATGATCAGTTTCTTTGGTTAAGTACTATAAACGGTATTTCTCGATTCGACCTGCAAACGCGGAAGTTTAAAAATTATTTTCGGAACGATGGTTTACTGAACAACCAGTTTAATTATAGTGCCTATCTTAGGGAGAGCGACGGTACGCTTGTTTTTGGTGGAGGGAAAGGAGTCGATTTCATTTTCCTCGATCAGCTTGATGAAAACAGGTTTATTCCTCCTGTTATATTTACCGACTTTAAAGTGTTTAATGAACCGGTTCCGTTACGACCCAGCGAAAAATTGAAAAACACATTACCGAACTTGATTTCCGAAACGAAACAAATTGTACTGGATTATGACCAGAATATGTTATCATTCGAATTTGCTGCTCTGAATTATGCCAATAGTGAGAAAAATGAATATCAGTACAAATTGGATGGATTTGACAGAGGATGGAATAAAATTGGCAACCAGCGGCGAGCAACCTATACTAATCTTGATCCAGGTGAGTATGTTTTAAGGGTTATTGGGTCGAACAATGATGGATTGTATAATAACGAAGGAGCTGCATTAAATATTACAATACTCCCGCCCTACTGGAAAACAATCTGGTTCAGGATCGTCATTATTCTGATCCTGGTTTCTATTGGTTATATTATCTATCTTTTTATCGCCAATCGTGAAAAATTGAAGAGTCAGCTTATCATGGAACGACAAAGTGCCCGTAAAGTGCAGGAACTGGAAAGGCTTAAACATCAATTTTTCATGAATATTTCACATGAAATTCGTACACCCTTATCGCTTATACTTGGACCATTGGACAAGTTAATAAAGAATAATCTGAGTGCTGAAACACGCAGATCGCACCTTGAAATTATTTACCGTAATACCCGAAATTTGACACGACTTGTCAACCAGTTATTGGATTACCGGAAACTCGAAACCGGTAATGTTAAACTTGAATTGAGCCAAGGAAACCTTATCCCTTTTCTGAAGGAGATATATTCTTCGTTTACAGAATTTGCCAATGAAAGAAGAATAGAGCTAAGTTTTCATTCCACACAAAAAGAACTTATTTTCTTTTTTGATTCCAATAAGCTTGAAAAGATTGTAAATAACCTGATGAGCAATGCTTTTAAGTATACACCTGAAGGAGGCAAAGTTACACTTTCTGTGACTCACCTGTTCCGGGAAGATATTGAAGATAATGAGGTATTTATTCCTCCGTTCTACAGAAATAGTGTGCCTTATGAAAAATTTATCCAGATTATAGTTAAGGATACGGGAATTGGTATACCTGCTCCCCAGATAGGGAAAATATTTAATCGTTTTCAGCAAGTGAGTAATTCCTCGGCCCGAAAAGCTGGAGGTGCCGGAATAGGTTTATCTATTACCAAAGAACTCGTATGTATTCATAATGGTTATATTAATGTGAAAAGCCGTGAGGATAAAGGGAGTCGGTTCAAACTTTTAATTCCACTGATAGAAGAATTTCAGGAAACTAAAATTGACCTTCATTCTGACTCTTCATCTCTTTCTAAAAATATTGTAAAAGAAACACCATCATTTAATGGGGAATGCAAGGTTAAAAGATTCGCTCAACAGACAATAATTCTGATTGTCGACGATAATACAGATATTAAGACATTTTTAACTCATCATTTTGAGCCTGAATATGAGGTATTAACTGCCCGTAATGGAATTGAAGGTTGGGAAATTGCTTTACAATATGTGCCTGATATCGTTATTGCCGATGTGATGATGCCGCTTATGGATGGAAGGGAATTCTGCCGGAGAATCAAGAAAGATGAACGGACTTCCCATATACCTGTAATTATGCTTACTGCTTTAGGTTCCAGAGAAAATCAGATTGCCGGTATCGATGTTGGTGCCGATGATTATATTGTAAAACCTTTTGATATTACCCTGTTAAGGGCCCGTGTTGATAATATAATTTCCATTAGGAAAGGATTACGTGAACGATTTAGCAAGGAAATGCTCTTGAAGCCAAAGGAAATTACGCTTACGTCACCTGATGAAAAATTTCTGAAGAAGGTGATTCAGGTGGTTGAAAAAAACATGGATAATATTGAGTTCGATGTAGATAAAATGGCGTTGAGTATCGGAATCAGCCGCACTCAGTTGTACCGAAAAATAGCAGCCCTCACCAATATGACTGCAAAAGAATTTGTAAGGGATCTTCGTTTACAGCGGGCAGCTCAGATAATTCCGCAGAACAAACTCACCATATCGGAAATTGCCTTGCAAACAGGCTTTAACGACATATCCTACTTTCGGAAGTGTTTTAAAGAAAAGTACGGAATGAGTGCTTCGGAATATGGTAAGAAGTATGATTGTGAAGGAATTGAATGATAATAAATGAAAGCATAATAAATTCAATAATAATTTTCATATTACAAATACCTGATCATTACTTTTCTTTGATAAGTGGAAATTTCAACAATCAATTTGCTAATTGTAAAATCTATAAGGGGGTATAAAGAATTGGCAATTTGAATTTTGGTATTATTTGAAAGTTGTGATTCGTTTTTAGGAATTTCTATACCACGCCATCCATTAATCTATTCATTTATATTTTTCTACCTGCGGCGTGAAGTCGTTTCTCTAATATTCCAATTAAGTTATTAAATACTAATTTATTACACTTAATTCTTGGTACTTCTGTCCTGCTTTTTGGTACATAACTCTCCTACATGGAACGTTTGGCATTGCATTTTGGAACAAGTTGCTCCGTGTCCGCGCACGATAAACCATACTTTTATCTAGATCAATTCAAGTTGATATTGAAAATAACTAATAGAGAGTTCAATTATGTTGGAAACAAAAAAATCGATACGGAGAATGTCATTCATGATTGTCGGAGCGCTTATTCTGTTTATTCTTGTTTTTATCATCCTGTTTGAAATCTCCACATGAGAAACTAAACAAACAATTAATGTACTTAAACTTAACAACCCATAATACTATGACAGATTTACTACTGAAAAGGCAACGCATCCTGTTTCTGATCTTTTCAATATTGATTTCAGGTTTAATCAATATACAGGCACAGATTACAGTAACAGGAAATATTGTTTCTACAACCGATTTGAAACCACTTCCAGGAGTGAATGTGGTTGTGAAAGGTACTACAACCGGTACTATTTCCAATATCGATGGTAACTACTCCCTTACAGTTCCTTCACCTAATGCCATAATTGTTTTTTCTATGATAGGTATGATTACCGAAGAAGTTCAGGTAGGTAACCAGAGTACTATCGATATGAGTATGATTGTTGATATAGTAAGCCTCGATGAAATTATTGTTGTTGGATACGGAACTATGAAAAAGAGCGATATAGCGGGATCAATCGTGTCGGTTGATGGTGATGAACTTATTGAAATCAAGTCAAATAATGTTCTGGAAGCCCTTCAGGGAAAAGTACCCGGGTTGGATATAGCACCTTCTGATGGCCGTGCAGGTTCGGGTGTTGATATATTTATTCGTGGTAAACGTTCATTAAGAGCTGAATCCGATCCTCTTGTTGTTGTCGACGGAATTCCCATGGGAACAACTGTTGACATTAATCCGAATGATATTGAATCCATTGAAATATTAAAGGATGCGGCTTCGACTGCAATTTATGGTTCACGTGGTGCTAATGGAATTATTTTAATAACAACAAGAAAAGGCGCAGCTGGTACGGCAAAGGCATATTATAATTCATACTATAGTATCACCGATCCCTATCAGAAGGTGCCCGTTTTTAACAGAGATGGATACTACACAGCAAAAATTGATGCTTACCGCGATTATAGTAACATCGAAAACTGGGATATTGAACCTGATCCGACAACAGTTTTCGGTTCAACCGAACTTGATGGATATGCCAATAATATTTCAACCGACTGGCAGGATTTAATTACACGTCAGGGCTATCAGCAGGATCATCATTTGGGTGTAATGGGAGGAACAGATAAGGTGTCCTATAACGCATCCATCGCTTATTTCGATGAAAAAGGCGTAGTTATTGAAAACGATTTTAAACGTTATACAGCCAATTTGAATCTGGATGCCAAAATAAACAAGCATCTTACAGCTGGAACAATGACTCAGCTTACTCACAAAATACTGAAGGGAGCCGATGCCTCTTCCTCCAATTTTAGTGTTTTTACGAATGCAGTAAGACTTTCACCCATGGTGGCACCTTACGATAGTGCCGGCAACTATATATGGACACCATCAGCACCCAACCCCCGACATAGTCCACTGGCCACAGTCGATGATGTCGAGGAGGATCGTAGAACCCGACTCTTTTCTACAGTATATGCCGATCTTATGATTATCGAGGGACTGAATCTTCGTTCATCATTAGGAGTCGATTATACCTCTAAACGCAGGGGATGGATGTATCCACAGAAAGATCCGGAATCGGCTGTTACTGAAAATGGAGTTGAGTTTAGAATGGATGGAGGTTATACCTGGAATAATATTCTCACGTTCGATAAAACATTTAACAAACACCATATAATATTTACCGGTGTTCATGAAATGCAACATAGCCGTATTGAACCCTATCTGTTTACAGGTAAAGAGCAGGAATCGGAAAGAAGCCTGTGGTATTTCATGGCTACAAATAAAACGGATATGACCCAGGAGAGTGCTTTAATCGAAAAATCGCTGGTGTCTTTCCTTGGCCGGGCCAATTACACCTATAATAGTAAATATATAGTAAATATGGCTATTCGTTTCGATGGCGCGTCACAACTGGCACCAGAACATAAATGGGATTATTTCCCGGCAGCCAGTGTAGCATGGAGAATAAGCGAGGAGTCCTTTATGGTAGGGGCAAAACAGGTTATTACCAATATGAAAATCCGTGCAAGTTATGGCAGCACAGGTAATGCATCTATTCAACCTTATAGTACCTACGGAGGATTAAATTCCTGGCCGCTGTACTATGAATTTGGCGAAAGTTCCGATGCTTTTCCGGTACTTTCATTCAGACC
>CAZMVE010000044.1:15829-22312 GCA_964569585.1 uncultured Bacteroidales bacterium
TCGTTTACTGAAATCGATTTTGAATCTACCATCAGTTATCGTGATGCCTCATTTATTAAACTGCGCCAGGTAACCCTGAGTTATGATCTGCCTGAAAAATGGTTTAATAATGTACCTCTATCAGGACTAAGTGTCTATGTAAGTTCAAAGAATACAGCCATCCTGTATAGCAAGATGATGAAGGGTGTTGATCCTGAAAGAAAGGGCAGTATTAAATGGCCTATAGCCCGTTTCTACACATTTGGCATAAACGTGGATTTTTAACCGACAGACTTCAAGACTCCATAGAAAATGAATATAAAAAAATATACAATGAAAAGAATACTAGGATACTTAATAATATTCATGTTACTCTCGCAATCGTGTGAAGAGTTCCTGAAAGAAAACCCTCTATCTATCGAAACCCCTGAAACATTTATGCAGACTGAGAGCGGTATTAACTCACTGGTTGGTTCAGCATATCTCGATTTGCGTGTATGGTACGGACGTGAGAACGGATGGGATTTTACAGAAGCAGGCACCGATATTTACGGACGAGGTTATGATAATCGTTCAGCTGGTTTTTGTACCTATTCCAGTGCGCTTTCAGGCGAAGAACAGGAACGTATGGGGGCTATATGGTATGAGCTTTATGTAGGTGTTAATACCTGTAATTTTATTCTGAGCCAGATCGATGATTCGCCGGTGGATAATACACCTTTCCTTTTAAAAAGGAAAGCAGAAGTAAGCTTCCTGAGAGCCCACTACTATTGGCAAATTGTTGAAACATGGGGCGGAGTCTATCTTTCTACTGAGCCAACCACTGAAGCGACACATGAAGCGCAGCGATCTACTGTTGAAGAATTTTATGAAGTGATTTTCAATGACCTGAATACAGCCCTGACGATTTTTGAACAGCTGGAGACTGAGGGGACACAGAATTTGTATCACGATTATGGCCGTATCGATAAAGCTATTACAGAAGCCTTTCTGGCACGCATGTACTTATATAAGGAAGACTATGTAAATGCCGAGGCATATGCCAACAGAGTAATTGATAACTATGGCTTCTCATTTATAAGCAGTTGGGAAGAGCTCTGGGGACTTGAAAACTATGTGAACAGCGAAGTAATATGGCCAATAGTATATTCGGGGAATCCGACTTATATGACACCCGCCATACGGAATCAGGCAAGTATTGATAATAATACAGGTCTGCCGGTATTATGGGAGACTTATGGCGGAATTCCACAGCGTGAAGGAGGGAATCAGGGCCTGGTAATGTTTCAAATACGGTATGAGGAAATTCCCAGCTCGGGATGGGGAATGACACGTGATGTTGAGAATGGTCGTGGATTTCTGCGATGGATGCCAACACGATTCTTTATCGAACTCTTTGATGAAACTATTGATCAACGTTGGGGTTCGTTTCAGAATGTTTGGATATCGAACGACGAAGCTTCCATTCCGCAATACAGGTTAGATCCGGCTTCGGAAACCGGATATCAGACTGAACTCTATTACAATGGCACCCTGGTTGAGTGGCCCGAATCACTCGATCTTACACCCATGTTCAGCGTAGGTGATACAGCTATTGTTTTGACGAGACATCCGATCGATACAACGAAATATATGCGACTCAGGTACAATCTGCCTGAAGTAGCAGGTCAGCCAAGTCGCGATTATTATATGCCTTACTATATCCAACCTGAGAGAAAGTATATCATCATCGACATTAATCAAATGTATGAGATTAATCCTTCAACTGGTATTTACGCCCAATCGAGGGTGTACTTCCCTATAAACGGAAAATACAGGGATAATACCATTTCTTCAACGGATATATCAGGGTCAAAAAGAGATATATGGGCGCTGCGTCTTGCCAATATGTATTTTATAGCTGCAGAGGCAGCATTAAAACAGGGAGATGCCGATGGAGCCTATGATTACATACTAATACTAGCTAATAACCGAGCAATAGGTGGCGACGGATCAGGAATGCTTTCAACATACGGAGTGAATTCAGGGGCTGATGTTGATATCGATTTTATACTCGACGAGAGTGCACGTGAGCTGGCTACGGAACATATTCGCTGGTTCGAACTAAAGCGTACCGGAAAACTGGTTGAAAGAGCACGTGCGCACAATCTGGAGGCTGCAAGGAATATCGAGGAGTTTCATAATCTGCGGTTTATTCCCCAGGCTATGCTCGATGCTTTGTATAACAGTGAAGAATTTGGCCAGAATCCCGGCTATTAGGAACAAAGGTTAATTAGTTCATCATGCAGTGGTACAAGGTTGTAGATAGTAATTGTTTTGAGTTAGATTATTCCGAATAGTAGCATCCTTCGTAGAGGAAGGATGCTACTTTCCCGGATGTAGTAACTGACTATCGTAACGACTCTAAAATAAGCATAATACAGAAGAAATTAAAAATACAGGAAATCCAGATATAGAATGAAAGATTCTGATCATCAATATAAAGTTAATATTACTTTATTCTTGCCGAACGTGTTGCAGCCTTTACTATATCTGCTGTGTATCGTTACCCTCTCACTATCCTGTAGTTCTATTGCAGAAGATGAAAGAACATTGCCATATGTAGTCCATGTTGGTGAAAACGATTCTTCTTATTACGATCAGTATCTTCTTGACTGGAAAGAAATTGAAAATCGCTTAGGTGTTCTTTCCCTTATAAATACCAGTATTCAGGTCAGGGATATGAACGATGATGAATTACTGACTCCTGTTTTAATTGATACAAATGGTGATAATGTACCTGACTATATTAAAGTCGGTACTCATTTAAGTACTAATGAATCCCTGAGACCCTTTGAATTATTGGTAGGCAAGAAACAAAAAAACAGGATTCGATTAAAGTACGAAAACATTAGTTCAATGAATGGACTTTCAGTTGATTTCCTGACAAAATCGAACCAACAAGTCGTTGACGAGTATTGGGGTGGTAGTTGGATAAATGCGATTGGCGGAACTTACACTGATATTTATAAAAATCCTAGCGATCTGGAAATTTTTTCTCCGGGTGAGTGGAACTATACAAACGGTTTTTTTGTAAATGCCCTATGTTATTTTGATCAGCTTTCTGGTGAGGATAAGTACTTGTCCTATGTTCAGCAATGGCTCGATCTTTTTATTACAATTGATGGTACAATCGATTCTCTGAAATATTCAAGGGCGAAGTACCGGCTCGATGATATTTTACCAGGTAGGGCATTATTATATGTATATAAAAAGACTGGCGATGAGAAATACCTGAAAGCTTGCGATGAATTGTTAGATCAGTTAAAACATCAACCCCGGACCAGCGAGGGAGGATATTGGCATAAGAAAATCTATGACTGGCAAATGTGGCTCGATGGAATTTACATGAGTGATGTATTTCTGCTTCAGTATGCCGATTTATTAAACAAACCACACTATTACGATGAAGCCATATTTCAGATCCAACTTATCTACAAACATACGCTCGATACTGTAACAGGTTTGCTCTATCATGGATGGGACGAATCACGAAGTAAAATATGGGCCGATCCTGAAACAGGAAGATCTCCTGAATTTTGGGGCAGGAGTTTGGGCTGGTATATGATGGCCCTTGTCGATGCATTAGATTATATACCCGAATCACATCCCAGGCGAAATGAAATCTTACAAATGCTTCAACTCCTGGCGGATAAAATTGCAGCTTATCAGGATAAAGAAACGGGTATGTGGTACCAGGTTGTTAATAAGGCCGATGTTGAGGGCAACTGGCCCGAAACTTCCTGTACTGCTATGTTTGCCTATACATTTATGAAAGCCTATAAAATGGGTTACCTGCCTGAAACATTCAATTCTTCTGCTGAAAAAGCATACGAAACTCTTAAACGGGAATACGTATATTTTAACGATTCGGGGAAGCTATATCTCATCGGCACAGTGAAAGTAGGTACACTTAATGTCGAAGTCTCGAATGGTAGTTTTGAATATTATATCTCAGTCGATCGGCGTGTGAATGATTTTAAGGGTATAGCAGCACTCTTGTATCTCGCTATTTCTGATGAATATTTGAAAAAGTCAAATCCTGAAACATGACTAATAAGACTATATTGAAAATATTGACTTCATTATTTTACTTGATAATTCTTCTTTCAGCTAGTGTAAATAAATCTGCTGAGGGTTGGGAATTGGTACCGGCGATTCTTGACAGGATAATTCCTCCTTCTTTTCCCGATACATCTTTTAATATCATGGATTTTGGAGCTGTATCCGGTGGTGATACTGATTGTACCGAATCCATCAAGGAAGCAATTAGCGTCTGTCATGAAACAGGAGGTGGAACTGTTGTTGTTCCGGAAGGTACATTTCTGACTGGTCCGGTACACTTGAAAAGCAATATAAACCTGCATCTCGAAAAAGGGGCTAGATTATTATTCACAAAAGATTTGAAGCGTTATTTACCATTAGTACATGCACGTTTCGAAGGGAACGACCTGATGAATTATTCTCCTTTGATCTATGCAGAATCAGTTGAGAATATTGCTATTACAGGAGATGGAGTTCTCGATGGTAATGCCGATACAACGTTTTGGTGGCCCTGGAAGGGAAACGATCGGGGAGGATGGCAAATTGGCAATCCAAATCAAAAATTGGATCGTGAAAGTTTGGTTGAAATGGCTAATGAAGGTATTTCTTACGAAAATAGAATTTTTGGAGAGGGGCATTACATACGTGTAAATTTTATTCAGTTTATCGATTCGAAAAATATCCTGATCGAGGATGTAACTGTTGTCAATTCACCCATGTGGGGGATAAGTCCTGTTTTATGCTCAAATGTTACAATTAGAGGTATTAAAGTTATTAGTCATGGACCGAATAACGATGGATGTAATCCCGAATCTTGCAGGGATGTCCTTATAGAAAATTGCTACTTCGATACCGGCGATGACTGTATTGCTATAAAATCAGGTCGTGAGGAAGATGGCCGGAGAATAAATGTTCCCAGCGAAAATATTATTATCCGTAATTGTCAGATGAAGGATGGTCATGGGGGAGTGGTGATCGGGAGTGAAATATCCGGGGGATGCCGCAATGTATTTATTGAGAATTGTACAATGGATAGTCCTAATCTTGACAGGGCACTAAGAATAAAATCAAACTCACGCCGGGGGGGATTAATTGAAAATATATATATGCGAAATGTCACGATTGGTCAGGTAAGACAGGCTGTGATTCTCGTTAATCTTTACTACGCTGAAGGCGATGTAGGAGAGTATGCACCTGTGGTAAGAAACCTATTTATTGAAAAAATCACTTCGGGAAAAAGTAAGTATGCCCTTTATTTAATGGGATATGCACGATCACCGGTTTCCAATATTTATATATCCGATTGCCGTTTCAATGGAGTGAAAGAAGAAAATATTCTGTCGAATGTCGAAAATCTGAATTTTAATAGGAGCTACATAAACAATAACATAATAACAGAGAATCTATTTGATTTAGAAACTCAAGCGACTGAAAACTATTCAGGCTATGAAGAATCAAAGAATACTAACTATGATTATTAATTACTTAATTTAAATTTAAAATCTATGAAAAAGTTTTACATTATGTTTTTAACGCTGGTGCTGGCTTCAGTAGTAAGCCATGCACAAAATGTGGCTATTTTAGCCAATCCCGTAACTACAGATCCAGATGTCTACGATGCCAATGTACTGGCTATCGAAACTATGGTTCAGGATGCATGGTCAGGAATTACTACGGAAGTGAAAAACGTTTCCGGCATTGTCGACTGGGATCAATCAGTCTGGGACGGCTATGAAGCTGTGGTAATGACTGAGAGCGGAGGTTCATCTGCTCATGGGCACATTTCGCCCATCGGTGTTAAGGCATGTCCTATTGTAAGTTTGAAGGCCTATGCTATTAAAAAATCATGGCCGTCGTGGAACCTTATCAAACAATCGGCAGGTACCTGGTATCAGCAGGCTAAAGACTCCTCGTTGACCAACTATGATTATGTTTATAGTGGTGTTGTTGCTGCCGATCACCCGATTTTTGGTGGTTACTGGGGTGTTGGCGATGAATTTGAATGGACAACACTTTATAATGAAAACGAGGGTGATGAAGCCCATATTCAATGTTTTGATTTGGACAGTTCATCCGCTCCGGTGGCTGCAGCTGCCACTATGATCGCCACTAACAAATTTGCCGTTGATGAAACCAGCAGCACTGTTGATGGCTGGTTGTGGACTATGGATGAAGTAGCCGATTCATCATACAAGAAAACGGTAATATGGGGCATACATCACATGTTTATGGACAACGCAACTGATAATTTCCGGATTATTCTTCAGAATTCGCTTGCATGGGTACTTGATCATGAAATTCCCAATATCTATGTCAATGCTATTAATGAAAATGAAGAATTCGGCTTTAATCTTTCTGTTTATCCTAATCCTGTAACTTCTGTTGCCACTGTTCAATTTGAACTTGTACAGTCGATGAATG
>CAZMVE010000045.1:0-2215 GCA_964569585.1 uncultured Bacteroidales bacterium
TGCAGAGCACGGAGGGATAAAAGTCCGCTTTAGCGGAATGGCACTATAACGTTTGACAATATGAAACGGTTGGGTTTTCGGAGCACGTCTTTATCCACCGTCGAAAAAGCAGGTTTGAAAAACAAACTATCGCAAACCACTGAACCCCAACTGTTTTATATTGTGTGTTGGGCACTGGCATTATTTTATCTCAACATTTTTTTCTAAATAATTACTTTTTATTAAAAATTGACTGTAGCTTGTCAAATTCACTCCAAAACTAGGAATCTTGCTGCCAGAAAAATTAAATGAAATGAAAGCACTTTTTTTATTATCAGAAATTCCTTTATTAAAATTTGATAATCCAACAGTCTCTAGAAACTCCAAATCTATTATTTCGGTTTTCGAATTATCTGGTAAATAAATCTCAAAAACTATTTTATCACGTATATTCTTATTGGTTAAATGAAAGATCAATTGTGCTTGGACTCCATTGCCATATTTTATATATTTCTTATCTATCGTACTAATCTTGGCGTCTTTAATACTTATTTTAGTATCATCGAGACTTTTTTTAATATTTCTAATCTCTAATTTTAACATATCTAGAGCCTCATTATCATTGAGATTTGGATATTTATCTTTCGCAATAAGTATGAATGGACTAAGTCTATTATTAATCAAATCGACCTTAACAAGAAGTGTATCATTTTGACTTTTTATCTCGTTATTAGTGATTTTTAATGAATCAATCTGTTTTATGAGATGAACATTCTCCTTATCAGTTTTATTCTTGGCTTTATTTGTTTTTATTACTTGAAATCCACTGTAAAAAAAAGAACCTATAATTAGCCCCAATAATATAACTTTAATCCAGTTTTTTTTAATCCTATCCTTAAGAAATTCTTGGATGAGAATTATCAATGTTGCCACAATTAATCCCAGAAAATCAAGTATCAAGTCCATCTTTTATATTTAGCTACTATGTTTCATTTGCTTGTGCCCAACTTGTTTATAGGTGAGGAAAAACTTTACCTATTTGCCAAATTTGGTTGGATAGGTGAGGTTTTTGCCTCAAAAAACTAAACTCTATTTTGTGCTCAATATTCACATTGCGATTCTTTTGTCAATCAAACATATGTAATATTTTTAGATATTTAAATGATCAAAAGTACTTTTTATCTTCCTTATATTATGTGCTGATACATGAGTGTAAATCTCTGTGGTTTTACTGCCTTTATTCCTGCAAATTACAACTTCCTGTCGCCAAAGTCAAGCCCTGTTAATAAGTTGGGGAAAACATAACCATTTGAAAATGAGGAAGCCGGCAATAGCTGTTGCCGGCTCCTGGAACCATTTCCGGCACAAAACTCCTATTCGTTTTCTCCCTCGCCGTTGCCCTGGGTGCGGCCGCCGCGGCGGTTCTTAATGGCGCGCTCTATAAAGTAACCGTTCTCAAAATCATCGTCGTCAATCACGTCAGTATACTGAAGAGGGCATAAAGAGAGTTGCACACTTTATTCGTCTGCCTGCCGGGGGAGGTCAAGGGGTAACGCTTAGCAAATATCCGATGTTACTTTTTTATTATTAGTTTACCGGATTCTCTGACGGTTGATCCAACTATCTGATAGAAGTATAACCCACTCTTTAAACCTGTTAATTGAACCTGTTCATTGTTTTCGATTTTCGTCCTATACAGCACCGTTCCGCATACATCGCTGATGGTAAGGTTCGCAGTTCCCGAAGGCAGATTTTTAATAAAAACATATTCACGGGCCGGATTGGGATACAAACTAATTTCTGATGGTTGTATGTTATCAATGGCATTGGGTGGCTGACTACTCATTATGCTTCTGACATAATTTACCAGGACAGTATTTCCTGTTTGAGCCTCAATGCCGGAAGGTAAATTTCTCAGATACCATTTCATTGTCCAGGAAACAGAATCACCTACTGCAATGTTTGTATAGGCACTTTGATTTTCCAGTTCGATATAACCGGTTGGCCCACTATAGTATAGTTCAATTTCCTTTTCACCGGGGGCATTACTGGTTGCAGCTGCGTCATCAAATTTTTTCACAAATAATTTTAAATCACTGTTCACATGGGCCGACCATCCTTCGGCACCGTCGCAAATAAATTTTTGACCTGCCGGATCGGAATCGTCCTGCTCATACCAAACCACATCATTTATTAATTCTGTCTGACCGGCAAAGGCTCCTTCTACATTTCCTTC
>CAZMVE010000045.1:2315-22224 GCA_964569585.1 uncultured Bacteroidales bacterium
GGCCAATTCCATTCGCTCTGGGGACTTTGCCATAAAGTGGAGCCCCATAAATAGTCTCCTGCATAAGCGCTTCCGGAGAGTATTTCCTCATCATCGATTTTAAAAGAACTAATTCTGGCCCCAAAGGAAGGATCAACTTCGAAATAAACAGTTGCTACCTGGAAATAGTATTTTCCATCCTGCTCCTGAGGTGTGACTGCCTGGCCGTGGGACAAACAACTAAATGTCAAACCTGTGAAAATTAAGTATACCAGTTGAAGTGTTTTCATGTCATAAAGTTAGTACAATGCTTTTATATATTTCTTTGAAGTTGTGAGTCTAAAATTGCTTTTTACATGTAGGGGACCTGCTTACATGTAATTAAGAGTGAAGCAACAGACAATATAATTCATTTTCTCATTTTATCCTGTTTCTGTAACCGGCCCATTTTGGAGGTCATGCTGAACTCGGTTCAGCATCCGTTTCCTTCTAGCCAATTACCTTCGGTGAACTCGTAAACTCGGTTCCGGAACGCCTGCTCTCCGTAGTTTTAACGCAGGATAGGGTACGGAATGACTACAAAAAAGGCAGGGACTGTGGGATGCATCCGATCGGACGGCAAGCAGTTCATCAGTTACTCAGTTAACCAGTTACACGATTTCCTATGAGATGTGAGACCTGTCTGCGACAGGCAGGTATGAGATATGAGACAAGTGATTCGTGAACGGTGAATAGTAATTCAACTAAACCAATAAACCTTTCAACAACTAAACGATTCAACAACTCAAATCAACTGCTAAACCTCTAAACTGCTCAACTCACCTTCCGGCAATTTTTATACACGATGTTATTTGCTGTTGAAGCAGTAACGAGATATATATATTGAGTTAAGAATTGTTATTCAGTTTCAGGTATATCTATCGACCATATATCAATATTTTCTGATCGATCAGAATTAAAATATAGCCTGCCATCATTTCCCACAGATGGATACCAGTCGTTACCCTCATGCGAGGTAATTTGAGTTAAATTACTCCCGTCAGAATCTATAATCCATATATCGTTACCAGACAAATATTTAATATCCATCGTATTGGTCATATTAATTCTTTTTCGCTTTTGTACACTGCATGTGTAAGGGAATAAGATAGGTTTGCCAATTATAGGATTTACCCCTAAATGGAAAACAAATGCGGCCATTTGACCAAAAACGGGTACTAGCTCTGCAGGCAATATAAAAGTCCACGCCCACCAGTTATTGCAATTCGAACTATAATTTTTAGCTATAGGGCCAAATACTCTCATTTTACTGGTTGAGAAGGCAATTCTCTCTCCCTCATCTATCCAGGCAGGATTTATACTACCCCACTGTTCTCCGGGAGTTAACTGAGTTTCTGTTTGGTTTACTAAATCATAGATCCATAAACTAAACCATCTTTCTTCAGTTTCCGTTGCTTTCTGATATGCAATTTTATCTCCTTTGGGTGACCATTTTGGATACATACCTTTGCCATACTGAGTAAATGTACCTTTTTCAAGATCAGCTATCCAGATATACCATTGCTCATCCCAGGCACTTTTCTTCATATACACAAGTTTAGTACCATCGGGAGAGAAGGATGGTGCTATCTCATCTTCCTTTCCTGAAGTCACTTGTATCTTTGATTGTCCTTTACTTGTTTCAGCAATGAAAATATCCCAGTTACCGTTTCTTAAAGTTGAGAAGGCTACTTTCTTAGAATCATATGAGATTACTGGCCATCTGTCAGGCGCGGAATGAAAAGTAATCTGTTGCAGAGATTTACCGGAAGGTGGATTTTTTAAATATATATCTCCGTTTCCTGTTGTTTCTGAAGTAAAAACAAGTGTGCTACCATCATTTGAGATTGATGGCTGAAATTCATCTTCTTCTGATGATGTTACCTGCTGAATGTTTCTAAAACTCTCTGACTCAGTAAATGAGCTGTTATATCGGGAAGTCGCGCAACTGATAAAAAAAAGTCCTGCTGGGATAAGATAAAATATTTGTCTCATGAGATGTAATAGTTAAGGTCATAAAAATAGAAAAAAAACCCAGTTTGGAAGAATTACTATTGCAAATAACTTATAGAAGTTTATCCACATCATACAAAATAGTTTTCTTCCGACAACTGTATTTTCCAACTTCCATAGCCAGAGTTACAATTATTTGTAATTGATATTCTGCAAATTGCATTTAATCCGGTACAAGTCGATAGGGGAAAGGGATAAGTAAAAAGGGACGTGAGATATGAGATTTGAGAGATCGGTAAATGGCGAACAGTAATTCAACTAAACCACTAAACCTCACAACAACTAAATGATTCAATAACTCAACTGCTCAACCTCTAAACTACTCAACACATACTAAACCGGGAACTTGCCACCCTATTCAACTGCAGCTTCCCATCCATAGTCGATATAATCCCATTCTACATCACCTCCCCGGAGGCGGATATACATAAAACCTTCCTCCATACCATTAAGTGGCCCTCCCCACCAGTTGGCCGATACGGCGCCTCCTACCAGAAAATGGATTTTGTTTTGCAGGCAGATATATTCGATACAATGCAGATGTCCCTCCAGGACAAGTTTTAGATTATAGCCGGATAGGATATTTAGTATCTCATGCGAATTAATCACTACAAATTCTTTATCGTTGGGGGCAAGTGCACCTTTGCGCAATTGATTATAGGTGGTTATAAACGGAATGTGGGTAGTAAGGATTACAGGGGTGGTGGTATCAATCTGTGCCAGATCATTCTTCAGCCATTCTATCTGATCTTCATCGATATAACCTATGTAGCTGTTTCCAGCATCAGCTATTGAATTCAACATTATAAAATGCCATCCTTTATGGTCGAAAGAGTAGTAAGTATCGCCAAAATAGCGCTTATACATTCCATCGTTATAATCGGGATGGGTAGAATCGGCACCGCTTGATTCATACAATCCATATAGTTCATGATTGCCAATGGTATTGTAAACCGGCAAATTGAAATCTTTAATTGCCTCAGTGTAAAGAACATAGAGTGAATCACTCCGGCCGAAGCTGACTCCCAGTGCATCGGCAATCAAATCTCCGCCTGTCAGTACAAAATCGGCCTCCAGTTTATTAGCCGTATCAATGGCCATCTTAAATCCTTCTGGGGCCCCTTGTCCGGGTTCCAAATGGATATCGGTCATAAAAATAAAGTTGAAATCTTCCGGTACAGTTTCCTGGGCCATCAGCATTCCTTCGTTAAAAAGAATACTACCAAGTAAGGTGACCAGAGTAATTACTTTTTTCATGGTCTTTAATTTAAATAGAACAAAAATTGCGAAGACAATGTAAGAAGAATCGGAGAATTTTCTTTGCGATGAGCAACAATAAAATGAATATCCTCTTCATGGAGAAAGCCTCCTGCCTGTGCGGGAGCTATAGCGGGCAGGGGAAGCACATTTAGTTTTTCAATACCCAATAAAAACTGAATACGGCTATGAGTTGGTTTGTCCCCTGTTTGCCTTATGTTGGGTGTAGGAATAGTAACCTCTAGTCTTGGCTGCCTAAGGCAGTTTTTTATACAATGTTTTGCTTAGTACTTATTTAACCTTTTATATTTTTTAACCATTTTCCCAACCACTTGTCTCTAATTTTTAAGATTTGTATTGTATCCTAAATCATCAAGGGTTATTTTTGATTTTTCAATACAGATCAGATTTTTCACTAATATTAGTTGGATAAGCAGATACGATTAAAATTTTATTCCAAATAAAAAATACAAAGAACTGAACTTATCGTCTATATGAGTGTAATAATTAGTAAAATCGGAAGTGTATCGAAATTCCGTTACTGTTTTTCTGGTTTCCCATCCAATGCCAAAACTATTGGCTCATATTGATGTATTAATTCCATATTCCTCGCTAGAACCAGAATTATCCAAATCATCTTCATTGGCTAATACATCGGATAAATTATAATTATTTTCTAATTCGCAGGTTACATAAACAGGCATTGTAAGCTGTTTCGACAGAATTTAATAACAAAGGAAGAGCTTATCAAAAGAAATTCAAGAAATAATCCGGTCTCTATCGGATAGGATTGGGAATATCAATTGTGTAGTTAAAATACATATTAATAGTTTGAGATATTCGCCGTTTTCTTTATGAAAGCGCTTGGGTATCCATTTCCGGAAATATTTTCCAGTTCATGCTGTGCTTCCTGAAGGTTGTTGAAATCACCAAACGTGTAGCGGTAAAATCCATCATTGCCATGGCTGATCTTTATATCGGAAAGACCTTTAAAATAGGAAGTATTTATCTCTTTCTTTATCGCCATCAGCTGTATGGTATATCTTTCGGCTAAGTATCCTCCGGCATAACTCAGGTATTCGTCCAGTTTATAGGGGCGGATAAAGGCATCGTTGTATGTTGCTTTTATGATCTTATTGAGCGTGATTTCTGCATCTGCAATTGTATTGTACGTACCGGTAATGTAACGGTAGTACCTGTTGTCACCCTTCTGAACTTCAACTGTATAGGGTTCTTGAATAGAATTCAGATCGAGTTCCTTCAGCGATGCCATAATCTGGATGGTATACCTACCCTCATTTTTTATCTCAGCAAGATTTTCAACCGGCTCTTCAACAGTTTCTACCGGGAGTGGTTCATATTCAGGTTCAGGATTTTCGACAGGTTGTATTTCTTCCTCTATCATTACTTCAGGAATTGCTTCTGTTTTTATATCCGGCGTAATCTCTTCAACTGTTTCTGTTTCAACAAAAGTGGAAACAACTTCAACTATGGGCTCCTCTTTATCCAATATCGCATTTATAACCAGGACATCTTCAGGATGATTTTCAGACAGGTCGATCAACTGAGTAAAGATTTTATAATCGGGTTTAACATAGTTAATCATATAAGCTCCGCTGCCAAGTTCGAAACTATAGTTACCTGTTTGCTTGTCCGGCTGCGTGGTGAGTACTGTTTCATAACTTACGGTGCTGTATACTTCGATATTTACATCATCATATCCGTCTGCATTATCCTGCAGTATGATAAGACCGGCAATTTCAAAATTCCTGGATTGATTCTCAGGAAGGATCTCAAGATATGTTATCTCAGTCTGATAGTTGTTATCAGGATTTTCAATGGCTGCATAGAGATAATTCCCTTCCCCGACAGGCATATAATAAATGTCATCGTCTGTTGTGTTCAAGGGATAGCCCATATTTACTGGCCGGCTCCATTCATTATTGCCTAAACTTTCAGAAACAAAGATATCATAGCCTCCGACATTTTCATATGCCTCTGATTTGAAGAATAGTTTCGATTGATCGGCATTAATAATGGGCATTAGTTCGTTTTGAGCCGTATTAATTGTCTCTCCCAGATTAATGGGTTTCATCCATTTACCTTTTTCATCCTTCTGAGTGCGGTACAGGTCCATATTGCCAAAACCGCCTTTCCTGTCGCTCGAAAAATACAGGTAGTTGCCATCGGGAGACTCACAGGCTTGTGAGTCCCAACCTTTACCATTTACAGGTTTTCCCATCTTTATCATTTTCTGCCAGCGATTCTTACTGAATACGGAATAATATATGTCGGTGGTTACTCCTGTCTTCACTGTCAGGTAAAGTCTTTCATTATCGAAAGACACGGACGAAGGATAGCATTCGCTTTTAACGCCTAACTGTACAGTAATTTTTACGGGTGCTGTCCATATACCGTTTATTTTTTGTGAAAAGTAAATATCATCCTTATTATATTTACCTCGTTCAGAATAAAATAGCATAGTCTCATCGTTATTCACTACCGGATATAACTGCGATTCATTACTTTTCAAATTATCTCCAAGGTCGTGCGTTTTAACAAAAACCGGATTTCTCTTTAACTGCTGAGCTGTGTAACACGATTCGATCATAGCATCAATCAGTGTTATTTCATCCTGTTCTTTGGAACTGAGTAATGATTTGTATTGATTAAATAATTCTATGGCCCCGGAAATATCATTATTTAGTTTACTGGCCATGGCAAAGTATTTAATAACCTCAAGGGGAGCATTCAGTTTCTGCGGATCGCCATATTTATAGTCGGATGACGCTTCAGGAGCAGCTTTCTTAAAATAAGGCAGCGATTCTTTTTTCCTTCCGGGAATATTTATCAGGCATAGTCCATTTAAAAAATTAAGATTTGCATTACCAGGTTCAGCTTTCAGGAGGCGTTCGAAAATTCGCTGCGCTCTCTCAAAATTATTGGAAACTAATGCCATATCAGCTTCAAAGAAATCATTCTTGTTAAAGTTCTGTCCCGACAGCATGAAAGAACTTAAAAGAAAAAAACCAATGATTATTCCTCGTATTCTCATACTCTCATTCTATGGTGCTATGGTCAATAATAGTTGTTAACAAGTTAATGAACTGATCGATAATTTGCAAAATAAGTTATGAATTGAAAACTGAATTTTTCAACAGTCGTACTTCAATCTATGTAAAGGATGGGTAAGCCATACTGTCCGTTTATTAAAAACAGGGAATAGTAATTCGTATTAGCAATAAGCTTTTATTTGCTAGTTAGAACATGTTCCGTTGAATACATTCAGGATGTTATGAATAGGGTTCATAAGATGTATTTGGGAAAGCTAATTTTATCTCCTGACGTTCACTGACTATTATTAACCGCGGCTTCATAATTCTCGCGGGCCAACTCAAGAGCTTTCAGGGCTTCTTTTAATGCCCGGTTCGCAGATTTCTGCAGCTCCGTCCCCTTGTCTATGTCCTTTTCGCCTCTGGTAGCCTCTCTTATCAGTTGCTTGATTTGATCATCGTAAGCTTTACTATCGGCTTTATACTGGGCATCTAAGGCTTTCAGGTCGCGCTCTGCCTGGGCTGCAATTTCCGGATCCCCTGATTTAATTAATTTCCTGAGTTGTTTACTATTCGACATATATTCTTTTTCCAGTAATTTCTGTTCTTCCTCAATGCGCGAAAACTCTTCTTCTGCTAGCTCTATCCGTTGTTCGCCATAAGTTATCAGTGAATCAGCAATAGCCAATTTCCGTTCTGCTTGAGCAACTTTGGTTTCGGCCCGGCTTACTTTATCGAGCAGCATTTGAAGTTTTGCTTCATCTCTACTGGTTTGTGCATTGCCAATGCAGGATATTACAAGCATGAGCATGATTAGTTGAATAAGCTTGTTGTGATGAGTAATTTTACAGATGTTCATAGAATTATATTTAATTATTAGTAAGATAAATTACAAAAAAGAAACCACAAACCTATTTAGATATCCTGGATTCTATTTGATTCTGATTTAAATTTTCACTGTTATTCAACAGGCAGGTTAATTATTTACTGTTCTTTTTCGCTGTATACAATCAATTTGCATTGATAGTAGCTGGTAGATTTAGCATTTAAGCAGGGTGATGGGTAAACATCTTGTTCCGAATTCAGATTAGTAGGAAATACCGAATAAAAAAAATTCCACAGTTTACACTCCTGTGGAATTAATTCGCTCAACAAGTGCGTGTTTAAAATCTTACTCCCAGTCTGATCCCTGAAGAAGAAGAAAGGTAGAAACTCAGGCCAGTACCTCCTTTGGTGGTAGTGATGTCGTCCATTACGGTATCAGAGTATTTTCGGAACATTAAGCCGGGTGAAAATTCTGCACCGACATATACATTTCCGAGCACATAATAATCGAATCCGAAGACTGCATTTAATCCAATACCCAAATTACCGTTACCATAGGGATTTTTAGTTTTAGTGACAACAGTACCTATTTTCTCTTCGCTCTTTTCTGAATAGTTAGTTATAGGCAATTCTGCTCCGATATATCCAACAAATTTCTCGGATCCAAATTGCTTTTCGATTCCTGGTGAAAACGTGATACTGGTAGATGAAGTTTTAAAATAGTCATCACCTGCGGCATCGGTAAAATCTTTATCGTTACTGAAACCCAGACCCAGTCCTAAACGAATAGCCAAGTCAGAGGCTAAAAAATACCTGCCCTTTATATTGGGCATTTGAAACATTGCGCCAGCATTTGCATCGAATAATGCAGCAGGATTTAAATTGAATTCAAGGGTATATTTCCCTTGCACTTCCTGGGCTGATAAACTACAGTATGTGGTTAAAATAACTACCATTGATATGATTATTTTCTTCATGCTTTTAATTATTTAAGTGGACCTACTCTTTGGTTTTTTGGCTGTTACCCCTTACTCTGTTAAGGATTTTCAGGTTACTCCGTAGTTCAATAATTCATCATGAAATTAATAACAAATGAAGTAATGGACAGTATTTTAAGCAATTGTTTATAAACAGATAATCAACCAGTCAACATACTGTAAGGTAAATAAAAGATTAGTCCTTATTTTCGATACTCCTGCCTGCTGTCCTTTTTTCGGAAGAAAAGGAAGACAGAAATGAATAGCTTAACGATATTACACCAGGTGTATAAACTCCTGTTAAAGTATAGATGTAGTTACTTCTCCGAAGTAAAAAATACCGGTTTAAAAGTAAGCATCATCCATGCCCAGTGTACGGGAACTTTGGTTTCGGCTGTACTTTCCTGGATAGTGTATAGTGTTTGGGCAGCCTTTAGGATGGAGTACCCAAGGTCGATCGTAATTTCATCAGTGGGCTTAAAACTCAACTTAAAGTCAATTTCAGAGCCCAGGTAACTGTCGAGGGCTGAGTAGGGAGGGATAACCGTTTCAGGATCCCATACCTTATTCTGAAGTGCAAAATAATGGTAGGTACCAAGTATCGATAGCTTGTCATTAACTTTGCAATTTGCGGAAAAATAAATATCAATTAATCCTCCTCCTCCTGTGCCTGAATTCAGGTTCGAGAACTGGTCCATGTCACCGTTAAACGAATGTCTTGCCCCATATAGGTTATCAAACCGGTGATCGGTTTGCAGGTAGGAAGAATCGGGACTGAGGGCATTTTGTCCCGATATAATATCGGAACCAAGGGTAAACCTGAAAGAACCTACCGAAACGGCTCCATATCCGCTTAAAAGAAATGCTGATACTGATGCACTGTCCTTATTGAGACCAGTCTGATAGTAACTGCTGCCGTTAAGTTCAATAATCTCATTACTCAATGTGACTGATATGCCCATGGTGTTTTTAAAGAATATACCATCCACTATATTCGGGTTTTGCATACCGGTGAGGATATAGAGTCCGTAAATGTCGAGCGTTTTAAAAAATTCTTTTTGTAAATAGAGGAAGTTCAGGGTTTTTAGCTTATCAGTAGAGTAAAGTTCTTGAAAAGTAATTTCGTTATTGTTGTTATACGAAAGCCCGGCATCGCATCGGAAAAGGCCTTTGTAAGATACCAAAAGGGCATCGTACGACATACCGTGCTGATTCCAGTTACGAGCTCCCAGCAAGCGCTGATCGCCATATTTGAATTCCTGCCGTCCCGCTTTGATACTGAAATCTTTATAGAGATTGTATGAAAACCAGGCTTCTTTCAGATCGATACTGGCATTATCGCCCTGTATACCGGTGGAGCTGTATTTTTGCTCGTCGTCCCATACGCGGGCATCCTGTATTGAAAGGCCAACACTGTATTTTTCTTTTTTCATATTCAGGGCGATACGGCTTCGCTGGCTGATGAAGAATGCAGCTCTCGAACCGCTGTCGGGAAGTTGCTTATAACCATACCTCATTTCGGGACGTGTTCGCAATTCTCCGCTTAAGGTTGTCTGGGCATTACTAGTTGTGTACATGTAAAGTAATGAGCACATCAGGATAGGTAGTGTTCTTTTCATAATGAGATAATATTTAATTTGGTAATATGGTTAATTGAAGCTACCTCTCAGGTAGGCTTTTGTAAGTTCGTTTTTTGGATGGGTAAAAAATTCTGTTGCATCACCCTGCTCGATTATTTCTCCAAGGTACATAAAAATTATATAGTCGGCAATGCGCCGTGCCTGCCTCAGGGCGTGAGTAACAAGGATAATGGTATAGTGGTTTTTTAGTTCAACGAATTTATCTTCGATAGCCTTGCTCGATAACGGATCGAGCGCCGATGTAGGCTCATCGGCCAGTATGATTTCCGGATCTACTGCCAGTCCGCGAGCCAGGCATAAACGTTGCTGCTGGCCGATGGAAAGGCTGCTGGCCGGTGAATATAAACGATCCTTAACTTCCTCCCACAGGTTGGCTTGCTTAAGGTAATGCTCAACACGGAGTTTCAGGAATTTCTTTCTTCTTCGCCCGCTGATCCGTAAACCATAGGTTACATTCTTATAAATACTCATAGGTAGAGGAGCAGGACGCTGTGAGAGCAATCCCATTTTTCGTCGCACGTCATTTATATCGGAAATACCATTATAAATATTGACTCCATTTAGTTCAACTGCTCCGGAGATGATCTTTTTAGAATAAAGATCGGTAAGACGATTCATACTTTTCAGCAGTGTTGTTTTTCCACAACCCGACGGGCCCAGTATAACGGTTATTTTTTTCTCGGGAATCCTACAATTGATATTCTTAAGAATATGCTCCCGTTCAATTTTTAAGTCAAGGTTTTTTACGACGATCTTATCTGCATGCATAGCGAATTATTTAATATCGTTCTTTGAGTAGCGAAAGGAAATAGCCCTGCCGGTAATGCTGATCAATAAGATTATTACGGTCAGTACAATAGCGGCCGCATAGGCTCGTTGCTGGACTTCGGGTATAGGACTGCTCAGCTGAAAGAAAATGGAAAGAGGCAGTGTGGCAGCAGGCTGTGTAAGCGATTTGGGTATATTGTCGGTAAATCCCGTAGTGAACAACACCGAAGCAGCATCACCGATAGCTCTACCAAAGGAGAGTAATATCGCCGTGGCTATCCCCGGCATTGCCTGTCGGAGAAATACTTTATAGGCAGTCTCGTATTTGGTCGATCCCAATGAATAGGCTGCTTCGAGCAAGGTATTGGGAATTGTCTTCAAAGCCTCGTCCATACCGCGAATCATAATTGGCGATATGAAAAGGGTAACAGTTACTATCCCCGCCAGCAGTGAGGCTCTGAATCCAAAATAAATCATTATGGTGAAGGCGAAAGCACCGTATACAATCGAGGGTATACCCCAAAGTACATCGATAAACAGGCGGATCGTATTTTGTAATTTTTGATGTTTCTTAAGATGAATGTTAAGAAATAGGGCAGAGGGCAGGGAGATGATCAGGGATAGAATTGTCGAACCTATGGCAAGATAAAGCGAGCCCAGAATAGCATTCAGTATACCGCCTTCACCGCCGAAATAATACCCTCCCTTTGGGACACTTGTCAGGATTTGCCAGTTAAGCACCGGCAGACCTTTCCTGAATATAGTATAAAGGATCAATCCCATAACCAGGATTATAATTCCGCAGGTTGCCCGCATCAGCATGATGAAGATTTTTTCCTCGTTTTTTCTGTACTTTCGGCTGCTCATAGTCTACAGATTTCGTTCAAGACGATAAATAGATACACGTGAAAAGAAGTTGAAAATGAGTATAGAGGTAAAAAGTATCAGTGCCGACATCATAAGAGCCGAATCGTAAAGCGGTATCGACATCATTTCACCATAGTTATTCGCAATTAAAGCAGGCAGAGGATATACCGGATCGAACAATCCATGTGGTATTTTGGCTACATTTCCGGCCACCATTAATACGGCAATAGTTTCACCAAAAGCCCTTGAAATTCCCAATCCGAAAGCTGAAATAATACCCGGTTTGGCCTTTCGTATCAGTACATGTTTTATTACTTCCCACCGGGTTGCACCAAGCGACAGGGTAGCTTCCGTGAGTTCTATCGGAATGGTACGGAATATCTCGATCAGGATATTCAGGATAAAAGGAATGATCATTACGGCCAGCACAATACTACCCGTTATCAGCGTATAACCTGTTGTCTGAACATGAAATTGAGGTGCAACAATATCAGAGATAAAAGGCACAATTACCAGTATACCCCAAACTCCATATACTACCGAGGGAATCCCGGCAAGGATATCGATAATAGGCTGCATAATTCGCACCAGCTTTACGCCTGCGTACTGGGTGAGATACAATGCCGTTAAAAGACATATAGGGCCCGCTATCAGTACAGAAAGAACTGTGATTGAGATAGAACCGAGTATAAAGGGGAGAAAGCCAAAATTTCCTTTGCCTGGTTCCCATGCTGAAGTGAACAATAATCTGAATATCGAATGTTCCTGCAATAATGTTGCTGATTTAAAACCCAGGATAACAAGCATTACAATAGGAGTTAGTAAAACTAGCGATAATGTGACTATCATCAGTATCGTGTTGTAGCTATCAAGAATTTTTCTATTGAATCTCCTGAATTCCATGCGGTAGAGATTATTGTTTTTCAGAGTTTACACTGTGTGGCTTTTGGGGACAGGGTGTTTCAGCGTTCACTCAGTTTCTTCAATACCCAGTTTTAGACGTGAATTTTGTATGGTTGTGGAGTCGAGCTCTACATATCCCGCTTTGGTAATCATCTGTTGTCCTTCGGTGAGGATATACCGGAGAAAACTGATTATTACTTCATTTTCAGGTATACCTTTAGATATGAGGTAGAGATCCCGGGCCGGAGGTCCAGGATACCTTCCATCCTGTATGGCAGCTACAACGCCGTTCATTGTGCCGTAGAAATTTTCTTCAGCATCGATAATGCGATTTTCATTCTGATCGATAGGGATAACTTCAAGTCCTGAAGATACCTGATTGGTCTTCAGGTTGTAGATATAGATAAGGTTGTTGAAACCAACACCAAATTTGTCTTTTTTTACAGCATCGGCTATACCCGGATCGCCATAAACACCAATTCCTTTCAGATTTTCCTGTTCTCTGTCGAAATAGGCAGCCCACATGGCTGCAGCTCCACAGGCGTCGGAACGTATATAAACATTAATTTTATTTTGTGATGTAATGCCTTCAAAATCGGCCCATATCATTTGTTTGTCAGCCGTAAATAATTGTAAAAACTGATTTTTTGTAAGGCCCTTTTCCAGAATTTCCCTGAGCGCCGGATTTTCTGCATTGATGGTAGGAAATACGGCATCCTTTGCTACGGCCAATTTCCACGCTCCCTTAGCAGTTTCCTCTTCACGAACTTCTCTCGAAAACATGGCCAGATCGACCATTCCGGATAGTACATCGGCCATACCTTTACCGGCACCACCTGCACTTATATCTATATTTACATGGGGATGTAACTTTTTAAATTCCTCGGCCCACGTTACGGTTAGTGGATATAAGGCAAAGGCCCCGGAAATACTGATATTACCCTTAATTTCGTCTGTATTGATATTGTCTCCGGTCTTTTGGGTAGAAGTTTTACATCCTGATAAAGAGAGTGTTATCAAAAAAGTAATGATAAATTCTACTGAATGTTTTAGCTGTACTGTTTTCATAGGATAGAGTTATTATGGTACAAATTATTTCTTATACCTCAGTCATTACCAAGGTAGCTGATACTATAAATTTCGATTTTTAATGTACTGATTACCGGATGTAACTACTAGCCTGCAAATAATTCTGCATGTTGGGCAGGTGTAGTAACAACAATTTTACTATGTATTTCGATACCTGCTTTTCTAAACAGAATTCCCAGAAAACTGTTATCAATGGCATTTCTCAGGCAATCTTCAAGATATTCGGTTTGTGCACTGCTTATTGCTCTGCACTCCATGTGAAGAGCGAAATTAGGATGAGTAGTTTTCAACATCTCAATATCTACATCGGTTGTCAGTTCTTGTATCGCAATTGACCGATGGGATATTTCTTTTTTAAGTTCGGCAGTTACACATCCGGCAAAACCCATAAGTACAAGATCGAGGCAATTGAGCTCATAATTATCCTCACGGCTCAATGGATCTGTAACAGCAATATTCAGGTATTTGCTGTTATTCAGGACATAGTGGTTTTCACTAATCCATTTTGCAGTAGTTTTCATGATCATTCCTCCTTTTTGTAACAAAGTTAGGACATTGAAAGGCGGGGGGAATCCGATAAAATACCTAAAATTCACGGTACGTATTTAGGCGTAGGATTTCGAAACACTTTGGTTTTTAGGATGTTTAGTGAAAAATTGGTTTAGGTTTGATGAATCGGAATTCCATGGATGGAAGAACGAGAAAATGGATTATGGGAAGAATTCACAACCTTCTTTGGTTATAATTCAATAACTCCGTTTTTAATGGCATAAATAACCAGACTGGCCGTATTTTTCGATCCTGTTTTCAGCAGCAGGTTTTCACGGTGTTTATCAACAGTGCGTTTACTTAAAAAAAGCTGGTCGGCAATTTCCTGGTTCGATAATCCCTTACAGATATGATACAATATTTCGACTTCTCTTTCGGTGAGGTCGGTACCTTGCTTAATAACTTTTTTACGATTAATATTTTTTATCAGACCTTCCATAATTTCCTGAGAGAAAAAGCTTTTTCCTTCATAAACATCTTTTATAGCATGTTGTACCTGCTCGAAACTTGAATTTTTTAATAGAAATCCTTTTGCACCTGCTTCGATCATATTCGTATAATAACTTTCATCGGCATACATCGATAGGGCAATAATTCGTAATTCAGGCCTTAATTCAAGAGCTTTCTGCGTTGCTTTAATTCCATTAAGTACGGGCATTTCAATATCGATCAGTACTATATCGGGATTTACCTGCTTCAAATTATCGATGAACTCCTGACCATCGGATGCCTCATGTATCTTCCCAATGAAAGGCACTTTAGAAAGCAATAGTCTGAGGCCTTCGCGGAAAAGATTATGATCGTCCACCAGGTAAATGCAGATTTTTTCGTTCATACTGGCACAATAATTTTTAAGTTAAAGCCTTCTTCAGGATGACTGAAAATATCGATACTCCCGTTCAGTGATTTTATCCTGGAGTGAATGTTGGAGAGTCCCATACCCGATGATTCGCTTTCAGCAGCTTCGACGTCAAAGCCAATACCATTGTCGGCATAAATCAGTTCCAGTTCGTTTTTGCGGTAAAAAATATTGATATCTATCTTGGTGGCAGAAGCATGTTTGATAGTATTGGCAATTAGTTCACAGATGATCCGGTAAATGAAGATTTCCGTGTCATAATCGAATCTTTTATTTTCGATATTGGAACTAAGACGTATATCCAGATTCTCGCGGCTGCTGAACCGATCCGTAAAGGTTTCGACTGCTTTATTCAGTCCGAAATTCTTTAGTATATGTGGGCTCAGGTTGTTGGATATTTCTTTTACGGCTGTAATGGCTTCATCGATGTTTTGTTCGGTGAGTTCAATGATTTCGAGGTTCGATGCATCAATCTTCGATTTATCGATAGCGCTGACCGACATTTTTACTCCCGACAGCAAGGGTCCCATACCGTCGTGCAGCTCTTTTGAAAATTCCTGCCGGGACTTTTCTTCGGTCCTTATAATGGCCGAAAGCACCTTTGATTCGTTTTGCTTACGAAGCGAATCAATACGTTCCTGGATATTGAATATCTGGCGGATGAAAATAACACCAACACACATCAACAGGGAAATCAGCACAGCCATCCAGCTGCTTATCAAGCCAGTCTTTAATCCTTCTGTGCTATGGAAGATCTGGATGAGTTCATAAAACCGCCGGGCAGCCATTAACAGGAAACCAAGTGTTATCAATATCCAGGAAATATTATATCTTGTCCGGCGGATAAGGCTGATGGCTATAGCCGCTGCAATAAACTGCAGGATAACTGAAATGAAAAGAGCGATTTTGATGTACATGGCGAATCACTTAATTCTGTAAATGTAAAAAAGTTTTTGCATGGGTGGTTTATTCATTTTTTAATCAACCTGTTCCGGAATGCAGCTAAGATCCCGAAGCGAATAATATTAACAGAAAAAATTGTGATGAGCGTTATTAATCTATTATCTCGGATCATCTTCCAGAATAGAGTAGTGATAATTATCCTTCCATTCCCCCCGGATAGGAAGTATTTTTCGAAGCAAACCCTCACGTGTCATTCCTGCTTTTTCAAGCACTTTAATCGATCGTTCATTTGTGGTAGCTACACCTGCCTCTATTCTGTGAAGTTTTAGCATTTCGAAACCAAAGCGAATAAGTGCTTTGGCTGTTTCTGTACCATAGCCCTTATACCAGAAGGAAGGAGAGAGATTGTAATAGATCTCTCCCATTTTAAATCGCTCGACTGCCATTGTTAATCCTGCAATTCCCATAAAATCCCCTGTTTCCTTATGCCTGATGGTCCAACTGAAGAGTGTACGTTTTTCTTTTGACTGATCCTCTATAGACGGACGAAATACTTCGCGTGTAACCTCAATATTTTCAGGTATGCCGATTGTATTAAATTCATCAACTTCCGGCATGGATTCAAGTTCATATACAGATTCCAGGTCGTCCCAGCTTATTTCTGTGAATAGCATACGGTCTGATTCAAATTGGGTAGATAGCTTGTTCATAAAAGATATTTATAGTGGACACTTGGTTCTGAAGTTATACATTTGATAAGGGTCTTAAGTTTGGAGTGTTTAAAATGTTTTACGTTTTATTTATTCCAGACGCCCTCAACATTTTCCTGCTTTTAAAAATAGGATTTTGAAATGAATCCCCAAAATGAATGATGCTATCTCTTATCACGGTAAATACAGAATGCAGCATCGCATTTGGAACAGGAATACCCTCTGTTCTTAACATCGCGACCAATACCCACAATACCACTAACTGATTTTATAGGCATCATCAGGGAAGAAGGAGTAAGGCTCACACCGCAGAAGTTTTCCATCATTGAAAAAAGGGATTGCTGATCGGAGACGGGCCAGTTACAATATCCCGGGCTGTAACGGTTAGTAGTATTCAGTTCCTCTTTTTTCATATCCCTTCCGATTTCCATATGGATGCTTTCTGCCAGACTCTCGGCAATCTCTGATCCTACCAGGTCAACAATGTATCCCTCCAGTGTATGTTCTTCGCTCATAAGTTGCTTTGACAGTTGCGACACGCTTTCGCCGCAGGTGCAGATGAAGAAAGCTACACTTGTACTTTTTCTGAGTGACTGAGTTACTATTTTACCCAACGAAAAAGTAATATTGTTAATTAGTAATTCACCGGTTTCAGTAACGAAATGAGGGTTTTCATGAAGGGTATAAGTGGCACAGGGTTTACTAAGCTCGAAGCACTTTTCCCGGTATAATTCGATTTGGCCCAGCAGATACTTGTCTGCTTTATCGGGGGGAACCTGCAGCGATTTCAGAATATTCTCTGTCCTGACGGTTATAGAATCCGCATCAAACGAAAAAGTTTTGGAATGAAGAGACTTTAATGCCACAGCGTTTATTTTATCGGATTAAATACCATACTCCGAAGGGATGATCTGGTTTTCAACCAGGGGTAACATCATTTCAATGAATTTATCTTCAACAAGAGGTATTTCGCTAATGTCATGTTGAAGCATATCGATCCAGATCAGTTCTTTTTCATCTAATTTAAGCGATCCTTCGGAGAGGGCCTCATTAATAATTTTAATGCTCTCAAGGCATCCAAAAACTGTTGCTTCGATGTAGTTCTTACCCTTAATAATTTCTTTTGAAATACGTATCACGCTTTCAGGAGCAAGTACCAATGCCTGAGGATCGAACCGTATATCGGAATTTACCAGGAGTTTTTGAAGAATAAGTGCCTCATGTTCGCCCGAACGTTTGGCTTCATTCAGCAAACGTACATCATATTCAAGTTGTTCATAATAGGCAACAGGAGCAATACCGGAAAGGAGTTTGATATTTTGAACCGATTCGTTGCTCCAAAGGTCTGCTGCAGCTGCCGTTACATTGCCCACCGGACTCAGGTGAGCGCAGGCAGATGTTTTTCCTTCCATGGAAATAGGGGTACCTGTAATGGCTTTCAGATAGGGACCCTCATATCCACAATCCTTATCGGGCCCGGTAGCTCCTGCTTCGATAGATGCGAGTGTGCGCACCACAGTTGCCACACGTACAACAGCGGCAAATATTTTGGGAATATAATGCCGGTCGGCAAGCACCATGGCTGTATTACCAAAGCCACAGGCTGTATCGCCACCAGCTATCACATTATTTTTTTTAGCAATATCAACTATTCTGGACCAGAGGAAGTGAATATCTCTTACTCCAAGTACTGACTGTGAAAAGATAAATTTCTTGATATCACATTGCATGAGTGAATCGTCGGATATTTCTTTTCCTCCTGTACTTTCTATGGAAAGCAGATTACCTCCTTCTTTGGCACCTTGATCAAACAGTTGGAACATAGCATCGAGATAGGAGGAAGTGCGGGCTTTGGACGGCCGATCGAATTCACGCAGATCATTGGGAGTAAGCCGTATTTCGGTAGGTAGTTTATGATTCAGATAATATCTTTCACAAATATCGTTCATGACTTTAACCAGCTCAATTCCAATTTCAGGTGTTTTGGTCATTTCGATCACTGTTTCCAGTTCCAGTACCAGTCCGTTGCTATTAAGTTCCACTGCTCTTTTCAGAATACCTTCGACTATCTCAGAATAGTGTCTTTTGACTTCCGGGAGAGTCTTCACTGAGACTTCCATGGCAGGCAGGGTGAAATTGGCTTCGGGGTAAACAAAGCCTCCTCCTATGATTAATCCACGTTTAGTATTGACAGATTTTGGAGCATCACCAAATATCAGGCCTTTGGGGTCATTAATGGCGAGTGAACTGAATTTCATTTTGTTAGATGTAAAATTACCTAATTACTCTTTTAAATTTTGATACGATTTTATTAATTCTAAATATGACTGACTTTCAAAATATTAATTAGTGAGAATTGCCCGAAGATAATAAATGCCAATTCATTAGCATCAAAACGATACATGATCCTGAAGAATAATTTTAATACCGAAAGAATCAGGCAACGAGCGAATTCAAGTATATGACAGCTCCCTGCGGATCGGGAGAATAATTATCGGCCCCAATTTCGTTTTTAAAGTCTTCATTTATAGGTGCTCCTCCAATAATCAGTCTAGTTTTAGGATATTCTTGCTTTATTTCCTGAGCTATGGTTTTCATACTGTGCATAGTAGTTGTCAATAAAGCTGAAAGACCCACTATAGCATCGGGATTATCTTTAATAATCTCTTTGAATCTTAATGAGCTGACATCAACTCCCATATCGATCACTTCCCAACCGGCACCTTCTACTATCATAGCTACAAGATTTTTACCAATGTCATGTAAATCACCTGCAACTGTACCAATAACAAATTTACCTTTTCGCTTAACAGCACCCGATTGAAAGAAAGGTTTCAGATGTTCCATGGCAGCATTCATAGCTTTAGCCGAAATGAGCATCTGAGGAACAAAAATCTTCTTCTCAGAGAATTTTTGTCCAACTTTTTCCATGGCTTTTATTAATGCTTCATTAAGAATATCTGCGGGTTCTATACCCTGATCGAGAGCCACCTTGGTAAGTTCATAAGCACCATCCTGTCCACGCATGTTGGGAGGGAAAGGAGCTGCTTTGTTTACTTTACCAAACTCTACGCATTCAAGGATTTTATCAAGTAGCTGTTTATTGTCCATTACAATTGACTTTAATTCGACAAACAAAAGTTAGTAAAAAGAATTTACAGACAATATTTAACCGGAATTGAAAAAGCTTATAAATATTGTTTTTCAAATATATAAGTTTTTTCTTTAAGTCAAATTGACTATTACTATTTTTTTTGAACGATCTCCTCGATTTTCCTGATATATTGACGTGTTGTACCGCAGCAACCGCCAATGATATTGGCTCCGGCATCGATAAAACTTTTTGCTATTTAGAAGATTTCATCGAGGTGCTCAATATACCATAGTTCCTGACATTCACCCGGGCCGAGGCCTTTATCCTACAGGAATGTGTCCCATATTCCGTCGGATGCCAGTATTTTACCGTTTCTTATTTTAT
>CAZMVE010000046.1:0-22220 GCA_964569585.1 uncultured Bacteroidales bacterium
GGTATTGTTAAAAGGTTACATCCAAACCGAATATCATGCTCTTAGTCATAGGGTATACACCAAATCCCATACCTTCCTCGCCTCGTTCCGGATCCCAGAAGTCAACATCGTGGAAAGTAAAAAGGTTTACAGCACTTGCATAAACTCGCAGATTAGCCAATTTCGCTTTGCTTACCCATGACTCGGGTAAACTGTATGATAAGGTTATATTCTTAATTCTCAAATAGCTACCATTGAACATCCAGCGTGGATTCCTGTATGCATTGGAATTGGTAGTATTATCCGGAATTGGTTTCGGATTCCTGGTAATATCACCTGGATTTATCCAATAGTCTAATTGAGTCTTCACCTGATTAGCATTATACCAATAACAATCACTGTTTAAGTAGTGTAACTCCTCAATAAGAACTTCATTTCCATATTTGTAGGCAAAGTTTACAGCCAGCATAAGACCTTTATAGCTTACATCGGTATTAAATCCACCTAAAAAATCAGGTTCCGGTGAACCCAGTATCTCACGACGGGCATTACTATAATTATTGGTTATTTTGCCTGATTCATCATACCAGAGAGCTTCGCCATTTACCGGATTAACACCGGCATAGTCATATAGGTAATAAGCTAAGAGTTGTTCACCCTCCCTGAAGATCATTCTATTGTTATCAGGATTAATGAATTCCCCTTCTTCCAGTGCCAGATCAAGGATCTCACTTCTGTTAGCTGCTATGTTAAAGCCGATATTCCACTGAACCGAAGTGTTTAATACATTGTAATTAATTAAAAATTCAATTCCTGAGTTCTTCATGGAACCAATGTTTTGCCTGATCGAAGTAAATCCTGTTGTGCGAGAAAGGGGTACATCCAGCAACATCTCAGTAGTTGTCCTGTTATAATATTCAAACGAACCGTTGATTTTCTTGAACAAACCAAAATCGATGGCAAGGTTATAGCCTTTATTACCTTCCCAGGTTAAATCATTGTTGGCAGGTTGCAAGGGTCCCATACCTGATATACCATTATATTGAACCGGTTGATAAATACCCCATTGTTCATAGGTCCCGATATCATCGTTACCACTTACTCCATAGCTGGCACGCAATTTCAGTAAATTAACAGCTCGTATACCGGACATGAAATTTTCTCTATGAATATTCCATGATACCCCTACTGAATAGAAGGTACCCCAACGATAGTTAGAACCAAACTTAGAGCTTCCGTCTTTTCTTAAACTGGCTCTTAAATAATATTTTGAGGCAAAATTATAGTCCAAAATACCAAAGAAGGATGCCATTGTATATCGACTTTCATCATAGTCAGCATCATCCTGATCTGAAGGACTGGTATTTGGAAAAGGAATGTTTCCATCAACATCGGGTGAATATACATAGTAGTAATTTTCACTGTTATCTATTATCTCAGATCCACCCAGCAAATTAATACTATGGTTTTCCTTTATTAACAGGTAAGAAACCGTATTAGATGAAGTAAACCGTGAATATTTAGCTCTTGTTACCTGTAATGTGGCTTCACCATTAGCATCAGCTTCCGGTGCCCAGTACCTGCGTCCTTCACCATCGGTATACTCAATTCCATTATTCGTCTTGAATTTTAAATTTTGGATGGGTTCCCAAACCAGAAATGCCTGACTCGTTAACCTGTTTTGTTTTTCCCATTGTTCATCGTATTCTGCAGAGGCCAGAATATTTGTATTTGAGTTTTCAGGAATATCCATATTATAAGTGCCATCTTCATTATATACCGGAGTATAAGGATTCATAAGCATACCTCCAAATGCCGGGTTAACGAAATACAACGACTGCATAGCAACATCGTTTGAAAATGAATGGAATGCATTCATTTTGACACCCATACTTAGCTTGTCGTTAATCTTATGATCGATATTCGAACGAAGTTGAAAGCTTTCATAATCAACCCCATAGAAAACACCTTCAGTTTTTGAATACTTGGCTGAAGTAAAGTGCTGGGTTTTTTCATTGCCGCCTGAAATCGAAAGATCATATTCATTGATCTTTCCGTACCGGGTCAATTCATCCATCCAGTTGATCATGGGTAACTGAAGTATTGAATCAGGCATATAGAAAGGACTTGACGGATTATTAGGATCTTCCCCAATGTTCCAGGCAGCCCTTTGTCTCAAGGCAATAAGTTGTTCCGGTGTTAAAACATCAAATCCGTTATCGTTTGCCAATGAAGTTATACCGTACCTGGCATTAAAATTTACTTTTGTTTTCCCTGCTTTACCAGTTTTTGTTGTTATGATAACAACACCATTTGCCGCTCTTGATCCATAAATAGCTGCTGCCGAAGCATCCTTCAGAATTGAGATCGATTCAATGTCATTAGGATTTATCATTGCTAATACATTGTTCGTATTAACCATGTAATAGGGAGAAGTATTCGGGTCATTCTCATCCTGGTTGCCGGTGATTGGAATTCCATCAACCACATAGAGAGGTTCACGACCTGCATTCACTGAGCTGGCGCCTCGAATACGAACCTGACTCTGGGATCCAGGCTGACCGGTAGTAGCAGTAATTTGTACGCCTGCCACTTTACCATCCAACATTTTCTCAAAACTGCTTTCTGGTATATCAGCAATATCATCACTTCTGACAACAGCTACGGAACCAGTATTAGCCTCATAGGTTGAGGTTCCGTAACCTATCACAATTACTTCATCCAAACCTGCTATCTCAGTCTCCAACACAACATCTATTATAGACTGCCCTCCCACTGCAATTTCCTGGATCATCATTCCAATGGAACTGAATACCAAAATTGCATCGGAAGGTGCTTTGATGGTATATTCACCATCAATGTTGGTAGCAGTACCAGTCGACGTGCCTTTTATCTGCACTGCCACACCTGGCAGTAAGCTGCCATCTTCGGCACTGGTAACCTTACCCGCAATTTGTATGTCCTGTGCCAGAGCATTAATGCTCATGATAGCAAGACACACAAGAATACTTGTAATTCTTTTCATAGATAATAATTTTAGGTTTATAATAGGTTAATTAATAGTTTAAAATAGCTAAAAAGCCCGATACAAGGGCTATTAGTATCCAAAACTAACAAAAATATTCGGAAAAACAAATTTGTTCTTATTATTTAACTGCTTAGAATACAGATATATAAATATAATGAGCTAAAAAAGTAATTAAGATGTAAAGTATCTTTTAATCAATGCAGATCATATTCTTTGATTTTATCTTCAAATTTGGAGAAAAAATGGTATAACTAATTCATTTGAAAATATACTTTTAAAGAAAAGAACCACTCAATTTAAAGTGGTCCTCTTCTATTATTTACCAATTATGATATTTTTGTACTATTCTGTATCCCACCAAACTCTTGTTCTCAGGTTATCCTGTCCCTGACGCGTAATTGCGGCGTTATACTCTGTTTCATTTAATAATTGTTCATCTGAAGGATAATATAAACGGGAAGGAATCGGCCTGTCACCAGTATCATTGAAAGCCCCACTAAAGGGTCCTTCCAATACCGGATATCCTGTTCTTCTCCATTCAAACCATCCCTGTAATCCTTGCATGTAAAGTGCTAGCCATTTTTGTGTTAATACTGTTTCTTCTGAAGCAGCTGGTAATGATGCGATATACGTATCGATATCTGCTTCATCAACTCCCCATGCCCGACAAGATGCCCGAACACCATTTTCGTATTCTGTCTGATCCCATCCGTTTATTTCTGATTTGATAAAGCATACTTCAGCATAATTCATCAGGAATGCAGGAGAACTGGCACCAATTACATTAGTAGCATTAGGCAGTGATACAAAGGATCCACTTGGTCCTGAAACGGCTGTTGCTGTATCATCATCCATACCGTAAGGCATACCCACATAATCAGTACCTTCCACCGGAAGATCGGCATAAATAGGTAACCGTGGATCGTTAAGAGTCTGTAATGCGTTTATAAGCGGTTCACTTACAGCGAAATCAGTCCGGTTATCAACAAAATAACTCTCATAGAGTGGATTAAAACTAGGATCGGACGGATCAAACACAAATTGGGCGTCATCCTCATAGCTTTCGAATGCTCCTGCATCTATTGCAGCCTGAACTTTTGAAGCATAACTTGCATCGACTTTTGATGTACGCATTGCAACTCGCATCCTTAGGGAATTGCCAAATTTCTGCCATTTCTCCATATCTCCTCCATAAATAATATCACCTTCCACGCCTGCAGCTTCCGGTTCAATTTGATCCTGAGCTTCTGTAAGCTCGATAAGGAGGTCGGCATAGATTTCACTTTGTGGCGTATAGGCCGGACTCAATTCTTCGGTACCTTTTAATGCATCGGTATAGGGTATATCACCCCATACATCTGTCATCATTTGAAAGACAAACGCTTTTAGAATTCGTGCAACAGCAATCTGGTTATTATTTGAACCTGATACTACTGCAAGTCCTGCAGTTGCCTCATCGGTGTTTAAACGGATGATTTCCTGCAGATCGGTCATATCGGTATAGAATAGTGACCAGTACGTATTTGTAATATTAGGACGGGGATTATACCGGCTTTCATCGGTATATACTACCTGTGACCAATACTGTGAGTAGAGCAGACCAAACCTGCCATTCCACCATTCATCCCACATATCATCCATAATAGTCCTCTGTACATTAGTCAGAAGAAATGATGTAGGAACCTCGACGGGCTCGTTAGGATTTGTATTTATCTCCTGGAAGTCATCAGTACAGCCTGAGATACCGAAGATAATCAGTGTTAATAATATTAATATCTTACTTTTCATAATAATCTGTTTTAGATAGTTGATGTACTTTAAAACTCAAGTAATAAATCAAAACCAAAGGTCCTGGTGCTGGGATTTGCACCACCTTCCAGACCCTGAATATTTCCAGAGTTTGTAGCTTGTTCAGGATCGATATGTGGTACATTGGTTCCCCAGAGAGCGAGATTTCGTCCAACAAACGAAATTTTTACAGTACTAAGCGGAAGTTTAGCAAGTACACTCTTCGGTAAACTATAACCCACGCTAACTTCTCTGAGTTTAATATAATCGGTTTTGAATACATTTTGAGCCCTGGGACCAAAGTAGTGGTCACTTGACCAAACATAAGGATCGATATAGGTTGTATTCTCTTCACTGTCGATAACCAGTTCTCCATTGTCATCAAAATGTCCAACTACACCTTCAAGTCTTACACCACCCCCTTCATCAACAGGATCACGTAATGGATTACCCTTATCGTTATTACCTACAGTTTCTTCAAATAATCCAGTCCATGTTCCAAACATATGGGTAGTACTGAATAGATAACCTCCTTTTCGCATATCTATCAAAGCGCTGGCAGATATTCCTTTAAAAGTAAATGTATTCCTTAATCCACCAGTCCAATCAGGTAGTACACTTCCTAAAACTTCCAGCTCGGGTGACGTCAGATAACTTCCATCTTCATTTATGACTATACGACCCTGATCATCGTACACATAATTAGTTGCCCTGAGAACTCCATAAGGTTCACCTGGTTTGGCACTAATATAAACACCCCATAAGCTTGTAAGATTAAGTACATCAATACCTTCAGCCAGTGAGACCACTTCATTAGTATTCTTAGCCCAGTTTAAATCAATATCCCACGAGAAATTTGATGTCCGAACAGGAACAAGATTCAGCATAAGTTCAACACCCTTATTAGACATTTCTCCGGCATTAACCATATATGCAGTATACCCAGTAGCACCTGATACCGAAACTTCCATTAAATGATCAACAGTATTCATACTGTAGTAGGTAAAGTCAACCCCAAAACGGTTGTCAAAAAACTGAAGATTAGTTCCAATTTCGAAAGCTTTAGTATTCTCTGGCTTCAGATTACTATTTGGTATCTTTGCAGGTACTGAATATCTTGGTAAGTTACCAAAGTTATCAAGTGGTACATAAGTATTATATAGCTGATAGGGTTCGGTATCATTACCAACCTGTGCCCAGCTTAATCTTATTTTTCCAAAATCCATAAAAGTAAGAGATTGTAATGGATCTAATTCAGTGAAAACAAAACTTAAAGCTGCAGAAGGATAAAGATATGACCCTTCATTTTCAGGTAAGGTTGATGACCAGTCGTTTCTTAAGGTAAGATCAAGGGATAATAGATCCTTATAGGATGTTGTAACAGATCCCAGTACACTATTGACCCGTTTGTGCGACTCATAGTCGGTAGTTGAAATCGCTGAACTGGAATTTTCAAGACTATAGAATCCTGGAACACCCAGACCACCATTAGTGTTCGAAGTATTCATCCGATAAATATAGTCTCTGAAATTCACACCCACAAAACCCGTAATATTAATATCAGCTGTCACATCTTTATAAAAATTCAGAAAAGCATCGGTATTGATTTCATTGACTGTCCTGATTCCTTCTTCATAATAAGAAGTAGCTGCTGATGATACTGAAACTCGTTCAGTTCTTCTGTCAGTATAAATATCACCATTTATTGAGCCGGAAAGCGATAACCAATCGGTAAGATTATATTGTAATTTGGCCATTCCAATTACCCTATCTCTCCAGTTTTCGTTGAAGTTCTCATATTGGGTCCAGTATGGATTGTCAGAGTATGCAGGAGCTGGATCGGAAAAGCTTGAACGATTCCATGAACGCTGCGTTCCATCAGGATTTTTATAATTACTCATTTCATCCATATCCCATGAGCGTTGACCCCACTGTGCAAATTTCTGCATAATAGAGTTATCTCCATATCCATTGGCTGGAATAGCTTTTGCATAGTAGTTCATATAATTAACTCTTGCAGAAGCTTTAATCCTTTCACCGAATTTATGTTCTCCACTTAAACTAATAGTGTTTTTCTTTACACTACTATTAGGGAAAATACCAGTACGATTCAGGTTAGTATATGAAAGACGGAAATTACTGTTTTCATCTCCACCAAAAAGTGCAACATTATTTGTATAAGCTACTCCTGTTTCGAAGAAATCCTTAATATTGTCAGGATGAGGGTTCCATGGAGATGTTTCCAATCCTTCTGTAATCCCTTGTTCATAATCATATACATTGTTCCATGCTGCCACCGGTTGTCCTTCCATACGTGGACCCCAACTTTCGTCTGCACCATAGTATGGAATATTATAGGGAGTACCACTAATAGTATCGACATCAAAATAGTCATAATACCCTCCACCGTATTCGTTCTGATAATCAGGCAGTACAGCAACTTGTTCAAAGGTGACTCCTGAATTAATGGAAACGCCAATACCTTTCTTACCACCTCTGCTACCACTCTTTGTAGTAATAATAAGGGCACCATTAGCAGCCCTCGAACCATATAAAGCAGTTGCAGCCGCTCCTTTCAGTACAGTAATTGATTGAATATCGCTTGGATTGATATCCATAGCCATATTGCCATAGTCATATCCACCTCCACCTCTCATCTCTTCTCGTGCGGCAAGAGATCTGGGCCCATCAGCAACATTGAAATTGGTATTGTCAATCTGAATACCATCAATAACATAGAGAGGATTGTTTTCACCGGTAAAAGATTTAGCTCCTCTTATCAGTACCCGGGCAGATCCTGTCATATTGCCCGATGAAGAAGTAACCTGGACACCTGCAATCTTGCCTGTGAGCTGGTTAGCCAAATTAGATTCTGAGGTGGCTATTATATCTTCTTCACCAACTTCCTGAATTGCATAACCGAGACGTCTGGTTTCACGAGGGATACCAAGAGCGGTTACTACAACTTCTTCCATCTCAACCATTTCGGAGGTCATGACTACATCGATCTGAGTACGGCCATTCACCTCCTCCTCAGCAGTAATCATACCCACAAAACTGAATACTAAAATCGCATCGGATGGTGCGGAAAGTGAATAAACACCATCAATGTTGGTCGTCGTCCCACTAGTTGTACCTTGAATCACAACCGAGACACCAGGCAACACGCTACCATCTTCCTCGCTGGTAACCGTACCTGTAATTTGTATGTTCTGGGCAAATACTGAATTGCTAAATAGTAATGCCAAACATACAAGCATACCTGTAATTCTTTTCATAGATAAAAGTTTAGGTTTATAATAGGTTCATGGATCAAAAATCTATCTAAAATACCTAATAGAATTGATCATTGGGCCAAATCTAGATAAATAATTCTTAAAAAAAAATTTCCAACCTTTTTTTAACTACTTAAAAAACAGCATAATAGAATGGTTATGTAAATATTTTGTATAATTATGCAAACAATAGAAATTAAAAGAGCAATGAATGAATGTATATAACTGGCATATGCCCAAAATATAAAATGCTATATTTCAATCGTTTGTGTGAATTTTTGAAAATCCCCAATAACTATGTTCTTTATCTGCATAAATCTCAATGTGTGTCTGATCGAATTGAATTTTATATAGATACAGAAAAAAAATAATTTTCAATTTTATCTAAAATAGAATATTCTTACCTGAATTTTTCTGATGATTGAACCTGATTCTTTTTATTTTAAAAGAATTGACATTAACACTCCCCAATAATTCCCAATGGCATACCCTATTATGCCTACTGAAAGACCACTTACTATTATTTCCTTGTTTTTCAATGCCCCGGCTATCATAGGAACAAAAGGAGGTGAGCACATTAAAGCTGTGGATGTTATCATGAGTGTATCAGCATCGACTTTAAAAATTTTACATAGCAGGGTATGCAGCAATAGAGTACCAAAAATGGCAATAGTTATCGCACTAAATAACAAAAATGAAATATCAAGCAGCCGTTTAACATCGGCCATAGAAGCTACAACGACACTAAATACAAGGATAAAATACATGCCTAACTCAAAAGTTTTTTCAATCCGGTTTATCCTTGGAATTAAGGATGCCAGTATACTAAGTGTTGTTATCGAAAGTATAGCAAACAGCATTTGTAATTCTCTTTTAAATAGAAGAGAAAATAGACCGGAAATTGCAAAAATCACAATAGCAACCAGCAGTGCGGCCAATAAACGGTATATGATTTTAGAAGCGAAAATACCCTTATATGAATTTTCTTCATATTGAAGGGTATCAGACCCAGAAGTACTTTCATTGACCGGATAAGGCAAAAGAAATTTCCTGAATAATACCCGGCCAAAAGAAATAAGAAATAACAGGTATAGAAGTGAAGGCACCATATCGTATGTATGTACTTTAATATAAGTATCGACATCGACATTCAACATCATTTTTAATGAAGCCAGATTAGGTGTGCCTCCTGTATACAAACCTGTTAGCATTCCTGCAATTTTATTCATATTTGGAATGTGCGGTTTATAAAAATATCCGACTAATCCTACTACAATTGTAACGGATATAATAGCAAGAATCATTGATAAAAAAGTTTTCCCAGCCATTCTGAACCATGATTTTACGTTCAGTGAAAACAGTAATAGCGGAATGGCTATTGGAATAGATAAAGTCATTAATAAATCCTGGAGTTTATAAACCTTAAATGCAGTAACATCCTGTTCAGTAATAACGCCTTTTTGAAATAGTAATTCTATATCTGAAAGTGAAACATTGGTATGAACGGATACATAATTTATTAAATATTGATCCAAATGCGGATAGAGGTTGATATTTCCCAATAAAATGCCAAATCCATAGGCAATGAGAATGGAACCAATCTGACTGGCAATTTTGCTTTTTTCAGTTAAGAGAATAATAAAGACAGGCGAAATAATAAAAATTCCAAGCAGAATTTTGGATATCATTAGTGAAAATTATGAGAATGAAATCAGCTACGAATATATATTTTTCTGTGAAAATGCAAGAATTACTCTAAAATAACCTTGTTATAGGCGTCAATTATTTGATCAGGTTTTTTAGCTTTTCGAAGGTATTGCTCAAATTCATCCGTATTCTCAGCATATATTATTAAAGCAATATTTATACATTTCAGAAATTCTTCCTGTGTGTTCTTTAATGTAATATTTCCGCTTTTCAATTCTTTTTTGTAATACCTGTTTAGTTTTAAAATGGAATTATAGATAACTGGCTTTATAACAACTGTTTTATCGGTAGGTGAAGTAGGACTGGCTGGTACAATATAAGTATATCGGGATTTTAATAATTCCAGTTTTTTAGATACTTCATATCCCATAGGATGATCGCGAAATCCATTTCCCGAAACAGAATTTATATCAAGTGCACGCGGATTATTTTCGAAAACAAATTGTATTTCATCCTGAGCAAGCAGTTGAAGTGTCAAAACTGAAAATAATACTATCAATCCAAGTTTAAACATATATACATTTTTACATTTATCTGCGTAAAGGTAAAAAAACATAAATAATGACAATACAATTGGATGAATTTCAATGCAGTGATCGAGTTATTTTAAGAAGATTTTTTATTACTCAATAATTTTGAAAGTTAATCACCCTGATCGATACAATCGCGAAAACTCTTATCATACTGAGTCATAGCACGCAGACTCATACCCATACTGGAAAATCCTCCGTCGTGAAATAAGTTTTGCATGGTTACTTTTCGGGTAAGATCAGAGAATAAGGTAATGCAATAACTGGCACAATCTTCGGCTGTTGCATTGCCCAGTGGCGACATACGCTCTGAAAAATCAATAAGTCGATCAATACCTTTGACACCACTACCAGCGGTTGTCATAGTGGGGGATTGTGAAATAGTATTTACCCTGATTTTCTTATCGCGTCCGTAAATGTATCCGAAGCTTCGGGCAACGGATTCCAGCAAAGATTTTGCATCGGCCATATCGTTGTATCCATAAAGGGTTCTTTGCGCAGCCACATAAGAAAGCGCAACTACCGATCCCCAATCATTGATGGCATCAAGCTTACGGCAAACATGCAGCACTTTATGAAACGATAGTGCAGATATATCCAGTGTTTTCAGATAGTATTCGTAATTCAGCCTATCGTATGATAATCCTTTCCTAACATTGGGAGACATGCCGATGGAATGTAAAATAAAATCGATTTTACCCCCAAGGATCTCCATCGATCTCATTATCATGGCTTCCAGTTCTTCAACATTTGTAGCATCGGAGGGCACGATTTGAGTATTACATTTCTTAGCCAGCTGATCTAATGTGCCTAAACGCAAAGCCACAGGTGTATTGGTAAGTATAAATTCTGCTCCTTCTTCGTATGCCTTTTCGGCGACTTTCCAGGCAATCGACATTTCGTTTAATGCACCGAAAATAATACCTTTCTTACCTTTCAGTAAATTATACGCCATGATTATTTATATTAAAATCAGGGTGCAAAGATAGTAGGAATTGATTGTAGAATAAAATTATTTAGAATAATTAAAAATAGAAGACTTAGAATTTATTGCCCTAGCAATACCCTGGCATTTTCGATGGCAGCATCTGTAATGGAATCGCCACTTAACATACGAGCAACCTCTTTAAGACGCTCATTATTATTAAGTTCCCTGATCAGTGTTTTAGTGGTACCGTCAACAACTTTTTTATATACCATGAAATGTTGTTTGCCTTTACTTGCCACCTGGGGCAGATGTGTTATATTGATCACCTGCATTCCGGCGGCCATTTCCATGATCAATTTTCCGACTTTATCGGCAATCTCTCCGGATACCCCGGAATCAATTTCATCGAAAATTATAGTGGGAAGACCCGAAGCATCATAAATAAGATATTTTATCGCCAGCATAAGACGCGATAACTCGCCACCCGATGCCACTTTAGCAATACTCATTGGAGGAATATTGCTATTTGCCGAAAAGCGAAACTGAATCTTATCAATACCTGAATCACAGGGTGGAATTGTTTCGTGTACCACAGAAAAACTTGCATTTTGCATGCCTAACTGCTTTATCAACAGTAAAATTTTATTTTCGAAATCCGGAAATATTTTTTTACGTTTTGCCGAGAGTTCTTCGGCTTGTTTTGTTACGCTACTCCTTTTCTCCTCCAACCCTTTCTCCATTTTTTCCAGCTCGTAATCGCCAACTGTCAATTGTTTCAGTTTATGATCAAGCTTATCGCTGATGACCGTAAGTTCACCAATTGTCCTTACCTTGTATTTATGCAGCAGTGTATTTAAAAGATCGATACGCTCAGTAATACTATTGGCTGCTTCAGGATCGAACTCAACCCGGTTGAAATGTTGTTCAATTTCAGAGCAGATATCTTTTAATTCAATATAACTTACTTCTGTTCTGCTTCTAAGTTCTTCAGAAGGAGGGAAATGTTTAAAGATCCGTGCCAATAAATCCATGACTTGTTTCACTCCGGTAATGACTCCTGTCTGTTCTTCCCCTAATAATTGAATCGATTGTTCAAAGGCCGATTTTATTTCTTCGGCATGATTTAATATCGATGCTTTTTCTTCAAGTGCCTCAAGTTCACCGGTTTTTAAACTAGCTGTGTGTAATTCGTTAAACTGATGGGTGAGATAATCGATATCCTCCTTGTCCTTCAAGTATGCCTCGCGTGCTATGTGAAATTTTTGCTTTAATTCCTGCAATCCGGAATAGTTCACTTTGTATTCTTTTACCATGCTGGTAGTGCCGGCATAAGCATCGATTATCCATCGGAGATAATTTTCATTATTAAGAGCCAAATTTTGATGTTGGGAGTGTATATCGATAAGATTAATAGTTAATTCCTGGATAATATCCAATGTTACCGGAGTATCGTTAATAAAGGCACGACTTTTCCCGTTATTACTTATTTCACGGCGAATAATCGTATCAACGGAGTAATCAAGATCGTTTAGATTAAAAAATGATTCCAGGCCATATCCTTCCAAATTAAATTCACCCTCAATAACACACTTCTTTTGCTTTTCCTTAAGAATAGCAGAGTCTGCTCGTTTTCCCAGCAGAAGGCCCAAGGCACCCAGTAAAATGGTTTTTCCTGCACCGGTTTCACCCGTAATTATTGTCAAACCATTCTTTAGCTCAATTTCAAGGCGCTCGATAAGAGCATAATTATCGATATAAATCGATTTAAGCATATAGGTAAAAGTATTCTTTCTGTAAAACTATGGATTTCTCTTCAGGCAGAATAACCCGATGGTGGAAAAACTTTAAACAGGTTTCGAACAAATACTATCATTCCTTAAGCGAAGCATATTTTGAGATATTCGCCGGATCGATAGAAGTCATAACATTATAAATTCGTTGTTTGTCCTGTTGTTGAGCTTGTGCGAATGTCTGTACAATTTCATCGGCTTTTGTCTGTAATACAACCTGAAAAAAATGCATATAGGGGTCCGGTTTGTTATCGTACAGTTTTTCCAAATCAACAATTGATTTCTTAATTACCATTCGTCCCCTTTCGATGGAATTGTCGAGTACATCGAGTCCTAACCGGTGGTAAGAATAAATAAAATCACGCAGGGGTGAAAAACCCTCATCAAGAATATTATTGATGAGCCTGTATCTGTTATTCTTCCCATCGCCATCCGATGCTCTCCATCCTTCTTCGGACGCGGACTGAGCATTATAGGCAATTTTATCGGCTTTCTGAAAATAAGGTGATCCTCCATGCAATGAAAAAGAATCGTAGTCGAGACCTATGATAATGTATGCATAATATGCCAATATGGATGTCAGGTTGTTGAGATGAGTTGTTTCAGAAAACTCCAGGGGATCGAATTCCGTGTATTTGAAATGGATATTGTCATCGAAATAGTTGATCATCACTGAATTGTAGGAAGTACCGTAAACCGGCCGTCGGGACTGTACATTCAAAGTCGCTTTGTATTCTCCGGTCGTTACTTCCTCCTTAATATTAAAAAGCAGGTTACATTCAATTCTTTCATTTACTTCAAAAACATTATTGGTCCATGCAGTATTATTCATAAAATCAGTTATGGCATCGCGCAGGGTATTGAAAACCTCTTTATTTGTACCGGGAATCTGTGAAGCACTAACACTCACCAGGCAGCTAAGTTCCTGGGCATTTGCAGAGCCAAAAGAGGCCAATAAAACAAAGGCTATGATTATTTTTCTTATCTGCATAGTATTAAAGTTTTTCCGAGATCAGCTGAAGTAAGTCATACGCTACTTCTTCTTTCAATTTTAACCCGAATTTATGAATTTTATTGTCTGTATCAAGAACAGTTATTTTGTTTGTATCATATCCAAAGCCTGCACCTTTGTCACGCAAAGAGTTCAGTACAATGAAGTCGAGATTCTTTTCCTGCAACTTTTTACGGGCATTAGTTATTTCATTATCTGTTTCAAGAGCAAACCCAACAATCATCTGACCTGATTTCTTCATCTGTCCTAGTTTTCGGGCTATATCCTCGGTTTTTTCAAATTCCAGTACCAGTCTGTCTTTTTCACTTTTAATTTTTCGGTCCTGTATACTTACGGATCGATAATCGGCAACAGCAGCGGTCAATATGGCCACTTCACACTGAGGAAATAATTCAATACTGGAGGTATACATTTCTTTTGCACTCTGCACTTTGATATATTTCTGCAACGGATGCATGGGAGTGAGATGGGTTGGACCACTGATGAGTGATACTTCGGCACCATATTCATACAATAAGGCAGCTATTGCATATCCCATCTTACCTGTTGAAAAATTACCTATAAACCTTACAGGATCAATCTTTTCATAGGTTGGCCCCGCTGTAAGTAGTACTTTCTTTCCCTTTAATTTAATCAGGGAATTCTTTTTATCTGGATACATCTTTCAGACGTTCCGAGAGAATTCTGATAATAGCTTCAGGTTCCTCCATCCGTCCTTTTCCTTCCAGTCCGCTGGCGAGCTCTCCGGTTGAAGGTTCGATAATGATATGTCCCCTGTCTGATAAGATCTGAAGATTTTTTTGTGTTGCCTGATGGTCCAACATATCAAGATCCATCGCCGGAGCAACTAACACAGGACAGCGGGCTGAGAGATATATTGTAAGAAGAAGATTATCGGCTATGCCATTAGCCATTTTTGCAATAGTATTTGCTGTTGCAGGTGCAATTATATATGCATCTGCCCATAATCCTAAGTCAACGTGATTGCTCCACGATCCGTTTTCGGGATTAAAAAACTCAACCAGAACAGGGTTTTTTGAAAGTGTTGAGAGCGTCAGAGGAGTAATAAATTCTTTTGCATTGTCAGACATTACTACCTTCACTTCTGCTCCCTCTTTTACAAGTAATCTGATAAGAAAAGCAGTCTTATAGGCTGCTATGCTTCCGGTAACACCAATAATAATATTTTTTCCCTTAAAAAACACTAGTTTTCTGTTTCAGGTTCTCGTATATAAATATTGTCCTCATTAAATTCTTCAAGGGCAATAAGAGTAGCCTTTGGCATACGTTCATAAAACCTTGAAATCTCTATTTGTTCCCTGTTTTCAAAAACCTCCTCGAGATTATCGGAGTAGTTGGCAAACTCTTCCAGTTTACGGTTCAACTCTTCCTTAATTTCCACGCTGATCTGATTTGCCCTTTTCGATGTAATGACTATAGCTTTATAGATATTTCCCACCTGGTCCTCCATATCGGAAAGATCCCTTGTAACAGTTGTAACTTCTGCCTTCGATTTTTTATAATCCATTTTTATTTTATTTAAATTTCTTCGGTTTCCTCATTTTCCAACACGTCATCGCCTAAATATTTTGTCGATAAATTATAATATCGTTTTGCCTCTTTCAAATATTTGCTTTCGGGAAATTCTGCTGCAAAAGAATAATACTCATCGATGGCTTCCTGAAAACGGTCTTTTTTCTTCGACAAAATACTTTTATAGGCCAGCATGTAACTCGATTTCACCAGCATGAACATAATTTCCTCACGGTATTTGCTCTCGGGAAATCTCAACAAACTATTATTCAGTGCCACAATGGAAGCTTTATAATCGGACAGGTCGTAATACAATTTGGCTGAAATGTAGGATTTCTCAACCAGCTTATCACGTAATTCGTTAAAATAGGCCTGCACCTTTTCTTGACGCTCGCTGGCAGGGTATTTAATAAGATATAACTGAAAAGCCTGAATAGCCTGAATTGTATTGGTTTGATCAAGTTCCGGACGAGGAGAGGTCAGGTAGTAACAATAGGCTCCCATAAATTCAGCTTCTTCAGCAAAAGGACTTCCTCCATATGTCCGAGCAAAAGTTCGGAAATAATGTCCGGACAGAATGAAATCATTTTGTTTGAAATAGCTCATCGCCTGCAAATAGTACACGGTATCGGCCTGATCTGTTCCGCGAAATACCAGGGCAATCTGATCAAAAATTGTTGCAGCCCTAACATAATCTTCCTTTTCATAGTAATACTTTAGCCCTGCTTCATACTTTATTTTGTAATCGCTGCTTTTCAATATTTTCTCATAACCGCTGCACCCCCCTAAAATCAATACTAAAACGCTAACAAATAAGAACTTACCGAAATGATTCATGTCTCTGTAAAATATCGCGCAAATTTACAATAAAATCTTATATACAAAAATGTATAGTACCGGAACTTTCTAAAGTTGAGCTATTTTATAATTAATTAACTTAATTGAATTATTAAGGCTTTTAGAATACCTTGTAATTCCATCCATTATTTTGTGTTATTAACCTTCAAATACTAGTATATATTTCTCACCTCAGAACTAACGATTTTGAAAGGCTAATATTACTCATTTGCTCAGAAAGTAAAATAAATTACTTTTGTGGATTCAAATTTAAAACATTAAAGCTGTGGATATATTTGATAAAATTGAGAAAAGCATGGGCCCCTTGGGGCAATACCATAAGATTGCACATGGGTATTTCACGTTCCCCAAACTTGAAGGTGAGATCAGGCCCCATATGAAATTCAGAGGTAAGGAAGTACTTACATGGAGTCTTAATAATTACCTGGGCCTGGCCAATCATCCGGAGGTCAGAAAGGCGGATGCCGAAGCAGCTGAAAAATATGGAATGGGCTACCCGATGGGAGCCAGAATAATGTCAGGACAAACAGCCTATCATGAAGAGTTGGAAACGAAGCTTGCAGATTTTGTAGGTAAAAAAGATGCCTTCCTGCTTAATTACGGATACCAGGGAATGGTCTCTATAATTCAGACATTGATCAACCGGCACGACGCTATTGTATTTGATTCCGAATCGCATGCTTGTATTATGGATGGCATATGGCTGGGTAAAGCTGCCGGTAGCCAGAATTTTATTTTCCCGCATAACAATATAGAGAAACTTGAACTCATGCTGCAGCGTGCTACAAAATGGGTAGAAAAAACCGGTGGAGGTATCCTGGTAATTACAGAAGGAGTTTTTGGAATGGCTGGCGATCTGGGTAAACTGGATGAAATTACTGCGCTGAAGAAAAAGTATAACTTCCGCCTCCTGGTTGACGACGCACATGGTTTTGGCACTATGGGCAAAACCGGTGCAGGTACCGGTGATCATTTTGGAGTACAGCATGAAATTGATCTGTATTTCTCCACCTTCGCAAAAGCAATGGCAGGCATTGGAGCATTCGTTGCAGGCGAAGAAGTGATAATAAACTACCTGCGTTACAATATGCGTTCACAAACCTTTGCCAAATCGCTACCTATGCCCATGGTATTAGGAGCACTTAAGCGGCTCGAACTTCTGAAAACGCAGTCCGAAATAAGAGAAAAGCTCTGGAAAATTGTCCGAAAACTGCAAAAGGGCCTGAAAGAAAATGGTTTCGACCTGGGACATACCGAATCGCCCGTTACACCGGTTTTTCTTCAAGGTAATTTAGCCGAGGCTACCAATGTGGTGATCGATCTGCGTGAGACCTATGATATTTTTTGTTCAGTGGTTGTTTACCCGGTGGTGCCTAAGGAAGTCATCATGCTTCGGATTATTCCCACATCGGCACATACCGACGAAGATGTTGATTATACGATAAAATGCTTTAAGGAAATGAAAACTAAACTTGAAGCGGGCAAATATCAGTCGGATAATCTCGCATCGCCAATGAATTCTGGAAAATAACATTTCATACTCAATAGAACTTAAGGGTACTGGCACTAACCGGTGCCTCTTTATTAGTAAGATAAAAGAACAAAAGCAGCTATGTAGCTGCTTTTGTTCTTTTGTCGGGGTAGCCCGACTCGAACGGGCGACCACTTGCACCCCATGCAAGTACGCTAGCCAACTGCGCCATACCCCGATATTTCTATTTTGCTCTTCTCCAATCTTCCCGATACAACCATCCAAACGTTTCAATCAGAGTTCGCCCGCCTCATTAAAAGCGATGCAAAAATATATCTTTTTTGAAAACAAAGAAAATGAATGTTCTGAATATGTCAGTAATATTATAATAATATAAAATTCACCTGACATAATTTCTTTATTCAGAGTATTTTTCCGTGTAACAATTACCAAAATGTCTTGATTACTATTTTGGTATATTTATTGACTCGTTTCGTTATCGGCGATGAGAATAATATATAAAACGAAATACAATGGATTTATTTAAACCTCTTGATAATCTTGAGGATAAAAAAGCAAATAAAAATATAACTAATGTCTCAGAAAAAGTTAAGTGTTTAATCATAGGTTCTGGTCCGGCCGGTTATACAGCTGCTATCTATGCAGCCAGAGCAAATCTAAATCCTGTTCTGTATGAGGGATTGCAACCGGGAGGCCAGCTTACAACTACTACCGAAGTAGAAAACTATCCGGGATATCCTGAGGGTGTTACCGGTCCGAAAATGATGGAAGATTTCAAAAGACAAGCTGAGCGATTCGGTACCGATTGCAGATTTGGAATTGCCACTGAAGTTGACTTCAGCGGACCAGTTCATAAGGTTATTATTGATGGAGAAAAAGTTATAGAAGCAGAATCAGTGATTATTGCAACGGGGGCCACTGCCAAATATCTGGGTATTGAATCGGAAACCAAGTACGCCGGATCAGGAGTCTCAGCATGTGCAACCTGCGATGGTTTCTTTTATAAGAATAAAGATGTGGCAGTAGTTGGAGGTGGCGATACAGCCTGCGAGGAAGCATTGTATTTATCGGGACTTTGCAATAAGGTATATGTAATAGTCCGTAAAAATTATCTTCGTGCCTCAAAAGTCATGCAGGAAAGAGTTTTTAAAACACCCAATATAGAAGTATTATTTGAAAGAAATACTAAAGAACTCAGAGGTGAACAAGTAGTGGAAGAAGCAGTGCTTATAAGTAAAATGGGCACAAAAGAAGAATCAGAAGAAGTTATTAAAATCGACGGATTCTTTCTTGCTATCGGACATACTCCTAACTCGGAACCCTTTAGAAAATATATTGAAACTGATGGTGTGGGTTATATCAAAACTAAGCCAGGAACCAGTAAAACCAATATCCCCGGTGTATTTGCCTGTGGCGATGTACAAGATTCCATTTACCGTCAGGCAGTTACTGCTGCTGGTTCGGGATGTCAGGCTGCAATAGATACGGAAAGATATTTGAGTGAGAAAAAATGACTTCGTACAGTAAATCAGTTTTTATCCAATAACATTTTCTATAAAGCTTATAAATTAAAATACTTGATATTTTAATTTATTTCCCACTAAATTTAATACCTACTCCGATTTCAATTCGGGATAAATTATCAGGTTCATCCAACTCTATAACCTGATCTTCAAAATTATATTTATTGAGATTACTAAAGAAAAACGAAATATCTAAAAACAATCCGGTATTATCATCATCAGCCAACAGGTTAAACCGGTTAGCGAAATATAATCCGTATGTTCTTCCATCTATGGTAAAGTCAACCTGGTTTATAGTAAAATTGTCTTTATATATAACATACCCGGCAGCAACAGCTATATCATAACTAAAACTATTTCTCCTGATTGTGCTGTATTGAGAATTCAATCCAAAGAAATTTACATTTATTTTATCGGAAGTACTGATGACACCATAATAATATATACCTTCTATCGAATTATGGGCATTCATAAAATTATAGGTAAATCCTACCGAATAATTTTTAGAATAATAAAAATTTATACTGGCTCCAAAACCAAACCCCGAGCGTAATTTATTAATATATTCTTCCATTGTGAAGGATAAATTTTCCATTGCAGGTGCCCACCGATAACCCCACATCCCTCCAATATTGAATTCTACCTTAAATTCAGTCTCTCCACCGACCGTTAGATCATTATATTGATAGGGAACATCTTTTTTTAAATCAATTCCGGGTCGGGCAAAATATAAGGCACATACCTTATCTATATCCAATTCCGTATCAACAATTTTTTCATTAACTATCGTTTCAAGGTTTAGTTTTTGGGTATCAATTTTTGTAATAACGCATTCCCGTAGGCTGCCTCCTGAAGACAACAGGTAATTACTATTCCAATTTATTGAAGGATTTTCCCTGAACTCTGAATAAACAAAACTTTTCACCTTACTTCTGGGTATAAGTGTCTGGATTATGACGTCGTTCTTATACAATTCAAAATAGAAGTTCTTCTCGTCAATTTCTACACCTGAAGTTTCTATCTCACCACCATCCTGTCTGATAATGATATTCCTTGTCTCACTTCTTGCATAATCCTGCATTTGTCGAAATTTTTCACAATAATCTTCACTTTCAGGGATCGAACATTCATTTTTGAAATAGCAAACAAGCACACTGGATTTTGGTATTGATCGATTTATATAATCTTCGTTAGAAAAATATTTAATGTTATCTGAATTAACAGAAAGTATCTCACAGTGAATGGTATCATAAATCAAGAACGCCCTGACAATTTGATCAGTGGAATCACCAAAATTTATTCGCACCAATAAATCTGTTGAAAGAATTTTATGCAAATCACTTTCTGAAGTCTGATATATCACATTCTGTTTATCGGCTGAGATGATTTTACAATCAGTTGTCCGATACACAATATTTGGAATTACGATCATGTCCTGCGAAAAAACGACGGATAGTATTATCCAATGAAATGCCGTGTAGAACAGGAGCCTTTTCATTGAATTCAGGTTTTTAAAAGTCAATACTTGGTTGTATTTAGTAATTGAATAAAAGTAAGCTTCAATTAAATTAAATAGCTTTCGATGCTTCAATAAAAGCCCTGACATTCTCACTCGAGACCGCCGGTGGCATACCTCCACCGCAACTGAGCATTAAACGTGAATGATCCGTAGTTTCACCAATAAGATCTTTTACCGCCTTTTTAACTTCATGAGGTGAGCCGGCTGCCAATACATCTCGTGGCGGAATATTTCCAAGGACTGTCATCTTGTTCTTTGTAATATCCAGCATCTCATTCATTGTCATGTGAGTTCCGGGATTATACAGGTTTATGCCCAATTCAGGATAATACTTGATCGACATGGTGCAATCAGCATCGTTATGGAACAATTTCACTTTAGCCTTTACATCATACAATTCCTTCAAATAAGGATATCCAAACTCCATAAATTCTTCTTCTCCCACAAATCCTACAATGTCATCCAACATCATAATTCCTTCAATAGAAGGAATAGCTTCCCATTGTACCTTATGCCATGCCTTTAGAAAATCAGTTATAACTCTTAACAGTTTATGAATTGCATCAGGATCCATCATCATTGTGGTCATTAGCTCGGTAGTTCCCATTAAAAAGGAAGCTATATTCAAGGGTCCGCGCGAGACTGAAAAACGAATTTTGTGACCGGTGATTTCAATAGAAGGCTGAGCTTTTATGAGCCTGTTGAGCATAAAGGGAAGAAGACCGTCTGTTTCAGGGTTAGGCACTTTCAAACTACTGATTTCAGCCGGGTCGTTTATTATTTTTTCTGCAAAAGGAAATTCGTTTTTCCAGAATATGCATTTGGCCCCAAATGCCGAAGGTTCGGTACACATTCCGTATTCACTCCAGAAACCCGGAAGAAAAGTCACGTCAGGAAAAGTTTCAATAGCCTTAAGATTTGCTTTTAACCAGAGTTCATCGCTGGTAAAATAATCGAGAATACTGATCCCGTACCAATTAGGTAACCACGGGCAATCGATAATAAATCCTATTGGCAGGGCTCCTGCATTTTCCCCGTTCACTATCTTAACAAGATCATTCCATTGTTTATCGGTCATAATTCAATTTTTTTGTTGTTAAATATATAAAAACACGCCAAAAAAACGTGCACCAGTTTCATTTTTAAAATACAATATCTCATTTTTGTATTCGAACATTGAAATCTTACCGGATAAAAAATCATTCATTATCTTCGATAATCAACCTTATAATGGTAAACATGACAACAATCAAAGATA
>CAZMVE010000047.1:0-20427 GCA_964569585.1 uncultured Bacteroidales bacterium
ATACCATTTGCCTGTGCAATCATATAGGAGGAATAGTAACGTCTTGTACTGTTATAAAGAACCAAGCCTATAATGCCACCTGCTATAGCAAAGAGAAGCAGAAAATGTATTTTTTTTATACCGAAGACAAATAGAAAAAGAATGCCTTTTATTAGTCCGAGAAATAGATTTTTTATTCCATTTCCAATTTTCTGAAAAAGATCGAGTAAGTCGATTTCGGATGCAGGCTGATTAGAAGTTTTGGTGGCCATATTGTTTATCAATAATTATCTTAAGGCTAAAATAAAGATAAATTTCATACTACTGCGTCCAACTCTTCAAATACTGAATTATTACTTTTATAAGAAGGAATCATCTCTTTCATCAACTTCACAATTTTTAGAACATTCTGTTGTTTCATTGGATCTTTAAAAGTTTCTATTTTATTGGATATTTCGACATACGGGTATGTGCATACTTCAGCAATTCTGATTTTTGGATGATGCGTAGGTTTATTGCTTTCTGACTCAAGCAAAAGTTCTTCATACAATTTTTCTCCTGGTCGTAGTCCGGTAAATTTGATTTTTATATCCTTATCGACAATATGTCCTGTGAATTTTATGAGATTTTTTGCCAGATCGAGAATCTTCACAGCTTTACCCATATCGAAGAGATAAATTTCACCACCATTACCCATTACACTGGCTTCCAACACCAACTGGCATGCTTCGGGGATTGTCATGAAATAACGTGTAATTTCCGGGTGTGTTACCGTTACAGGACCCCCTTCCTGGATTTGTTTCAGAAAACGAGGTAAGACTGACCCATTTGAATATAGCACATTTCCGAACCGGGTAGTAATAAAGTTAGTTGTGCTGATATCGTTAAGTGATTGAGTATACATTTCGGCAATACGTTTGGTTGCACCCATTATTCCTGTGGGATTAACAGCCTTATCGGTCGATACCATTACAAATTTTTTAACCTTATGTTTATGAGCTAAATCAGCTAAAACTTTTGTACCCATTACATTGTTTCTTATAGCTTCGGTCGGGTTACTTTCCATCATGGGGACATGTTTGTAGGCTGCAGCATGATAAACAATATCAGGTTTGGTAATTTCAAAAATTTTCTCAATTCTATCTTTATCTGTTATATCAGCCAGAATGGTCTCAAAATTTGTAAAGTTGAAACGTTCTTTAACTTCAAGATCTATTTCATATAATGGGGTTTCAGCCTGATCGATTAAAATAACGCACATAGGACTGTAATTAACCACTTGGCGGACGATCTCACTTCCTATTGACCCGGCAGCTCCTGTAATCAGAATATTTTTACCCATTAGATCGTTTCCAATATGTTCTTTATTAAGGTTGATAGGTTGTCGGTTGAGAACATCTTCTAACTTAACTTCTTTTATTTCACTGCTACTGATATTGCCTTCAAGCCATGAATCAGGAATTGTTAACATTTTTATATCTTCCTGTATACATATACCGGCAATATATTCTTTCTCTTTATCAGTTATATCACGTTTAGCAAAAACTACATGGGTGATATCATATTTTGATAATAAAAATTTAAGATTTTTAATTTCATATATAGTAAGCCCCATTAATTTGTTCTTTTTGCCAATAGGACTGGAATCAAAAAAAGCCTGAACTTTGAATTTTTTGGTCGGATTAAGTTCCAATGCTTCCTTGGCAAGTACAGCTAATTCCCGGGTTCCAAATATCAGAGTCTTACTGCTGGTAAGTTCATAGTTAAATACTAATAAATAAATGTATTTAGCTAATATCCTTAAATTGACCATGAGATACAAGCTTATTAAAAACTCGATAGCAATAACGGAAATCGGAATGACCGGATAGGCATCTGTTAGCCGGCCAATAAATGAAATTCCTGAAATTCCTACAGTACCTAAAATAACAGTAACGAAGATACGTCGGATATCATGCAGACTCGTATATCTTATTATGTGTGCATATACCTTAAAAATCGAAAAAAAAGCAATACGAACATTAAGAAAAATAATTTCAGCAAACAGCAGAGTTGCTTGATATTCTTTTGGAATTCTGAAATTAAAACGCAGCAAAAAAGCTAAAAACACACCTCCAGCTACAATGGTTACATCAGCGAGGAATACAAGCCAACGGGGTGTTGTTTTTTCAACCAATAACCTTTTTATTTTAACCAATGTCTTTAATAACGTATATCTAGTCATAACTTACATAGAATTAACCCAAACAGTGATAAGAAACAAAACCGGATAAAATGGTTGCGTCATATAATGTTAATAATTCAATTACATACTTTATGTATACAAACTTAGCTGTTAAATGGAAAAGTTATATTTTAATTATTAACAAATGATTTGTGTTTAAGTGATATAACTAACTGAATAGATTCATTTGATGTAGCTATTGTATATAAACATATACTTTTATATTTAAAGTTATTGAATTTTAATTTAAGAAACTCTCTATTAGCATAAAATTATCTGGCTCATAGGCAAGACTTAAGATAATTACATAAAAGAAGTTGTCTTTGAATAGACAACTTCTTTTATGTAATACTTTAAATTTACCTTAATGTGGCTTGTGCGGCAGCCAAACGGGCAATAGGAACACGGTATGGGGAACAACTTACATAGTTCATTCCTACCCTATGACAAAATTCAACTGAAGAAGGTTCACCCCCATGTTCACCGCAAATTCCAATTTTCAGATTACTACGCGTACTCCTGCCTTTTTTTACTCCCATTTCAACCAATTGGCCAACACCAGTCTGATCTAGTACCTGGAACGGATCATTCTTGAGAATACCTTTCTGGAGGTATACAGGAAGGAATTTACCGGCATCATCGCGAGAATAACCAAAGGTCATTTGTGTGAGGTCATTAGTACCAAACGAGAAGAATTCGGCAATTTCTGCAATTTCATTTGCGGTTAAAGCTGCACGTGGAATTTCTATCATGGTACCAACCATATACTCTATTTTATCGCCTCTTTCGGCAAAAACAGCTTCAACAGTGGCACGAACTATATCTTCCTGCATCTTAAGTTCCTTAACGGTTCCGATCAGTGGTATCATAATTTCCGGCAGCGTCTTTATTCCCTTCTTCTTCAAATCGAGAGCGGCTTCAATAATAGCACGGGCCTGCATTTCGGTAATTTCCGGATAGGTATTTCCAAGGCGGCAGCCCCGGTGTCCTAACATAGGATTGAATTCATGAAGATCTTCCACTTTTTGTTTAACGGTCTCAACCGAAATACCCATTTCCTTGGCCATCTCTTTCTGATTCGCTTCTTCGTGAGGCACGAACTCATGCAAAGGTGGGTCCAGCAGGCGAATGGTTACAGGAAGATCAGCCATTGCTTCGAGTACATCGGAGAAGTCTTTACGTTGAATGGGCAATAATTTCTTTAAAGCTTTTCTTCTACCGGTTTCGTCATCGGCAAGTATCATTTCACGCATGGCTTTAATTCGTTCTCCTTCAAAGAACATGTGCTCGGTACGACAAAGTCCAATACCTTCGGCACCAAATTTACGGGCCTGTTTTGCATCGCGTTCGGTTTCGGCATTGGTTCTTACTTTCAGTGTTCTGTATTTGTCTGCCAGCTTCATAATTTCTCCAAAATCGCCACTTAATTCAGGTTCGATGGTAGCGGTTTTTCCTTCATATACTTCGCCTGTGGAACCATTAAGTGATATCCAGTCTCCTTCCTTTAATATTTTTCCGCTGGCTGTGAGAGTTCTTTCTTTATAATTTATGACACACCCGCCTGCACCTGAAACACAGCATTTACCCATTCCACGGGCCACTACTGCCGCATGTGAAGTCATGCCTCCGCGTGCGGTAAGGATACCTTTCGCAATATCCATTCCTTCAAGATCCTCGGGCGAAGTCTCAATTCGTACAAGAATTGTTGCAGGGAATTTTTTAGCTTCATCAGCGTGGAATATGATCTGCCCGGTAGCTGCACCGGGAGAAGCAGGTAATCCTTTGACTAATACTTTGGCACTTGTAAGGGCTTTTTTATCAAACACAGGGTGCAGCAATTCATCGAGTTTGTTGGGTTCCTGCCGGAGAAGTGCTTTTTTCTCGTCGATTTCTCCATCACGAAGCATATCCATGGCTATTTTTACCATAGCGGCAGCCGTCCGCTTGCCATTTCGTGTTTGCAACATCCATAGTTTTCCATCCTGAATGGTAAACTCGAGATCCTGCATATCTGTAAAATATTTTTCAAGTTTTTCCTGAGTATCATCAAGATCTTTATAGACTATTGGCATGGCTTCTTCAAGCGAGGGATATTTTGTTGCTCTTTCGGCTTCAGAAACTCCGGCCAGTTTTGCCCATCGAAGCGAGCCTTCTTTGGTTATTTGTTGTGGAGTTCGGATACCGGCGACAACATCTTCACCCTGAGCATCGATCAGATATTCACCGTTAAAAAGGTTCTCACCAGTTGCAGCATCGCGTGTGAAGGCAACTCCGGTACCTGAATTTTTACCCATATTACCAAATACCATGGCTTGTACGTTAACAGCTGTACCCCATTCTTCAGGGATCTGGTTCATGGCACGGTAGTATTTAGCCCTCGGATTCATCCAGCTGTCAAAAACTGCGCATACTGAGCCCCATAACTGTTCCCAGGGATCAGTTGGGAAATCATGTCCAGTCTTTTTCTTAACGGCTGCCTTGAATTTTATAACAAGTTCTTTCAGGTCACTTACATTAAGATCGGTATCGTTTTGAAATCCTTTAGCTTCCTTTGCGGCTTCCATTATTTCTTCAAAGGGATCGATATCTTCCTTAGATTCAGGTTTCATACCCAGAACAACATCTCCATACATCTGCACAAAACGACGGTATGAATCCCATGCAAAGCGCTCATTACCCGATTTTTTAGCTATTCCCTCAACTGCGGTATCATTCAGTCCAAGATTCAGTACGGTATCCATCATACCTGGCATTGAAACACGGGCTCCCGAGCGAACCGACATAAGTAATGGATTATTGGCGTCACCAAATTTCATTCCCATTATCTTCTCGACATAAGCTACATCAGCTTCAACTTCTTTTTTAAGAAGAGCTACTACTTTTTCTTTTCCTATTTGATTGTATTCGGTACAAACATCAGTTGTTATTGTAAATCCGGGAGGTACAGGAACACCTATTAAATTCATTTCAGCTAAGTTGGCGCCTTTACCGCCCAATAAATTTTTCATTTCGGCCTTTCCTTCTGCTTCTTTATTGCCGAATGTATAAACACGTTTTACGTCAGACATTTTTGTATATATATTTTAGTTAAAACTTTGAGATTGATTATTGATCGCTGCTTTTTTAAAAAGGACACAAAGGTACCTAAAAAAACAATAAGTACTACTGCCTGTAAATGAAATTTTAATTAAGAAATTGAACGTTTGGAGTTATGCTGACATATAGAACCAATTAGTCATGAGCCAGTGAATTCCGGGTGAAAAACTAGCTGTCAGATAGAGTTCTCTTTCGACAAAATACCGGCTTTTATCAGTTCCTTAATTACAATTTCTGTCATTTCACTTTTAAATGCAAATTCATACCGGATGTCTAGGACATAGGCCTTAAGACGCATTTTATAACACAGCTTTTTGTGATGGATCTCATTGAAAAAAAGCACGACGATCGGCTTTGATAAATAAATGTATTTGGCAACTTTAGCCACTTCGAGTGCGACTTTACGAACCTCTTCGGTGTCTATTGTTATGGGCAGGTAAATTTCAGCAACTACCTGACAGTTTGTTTCACCTGAGTTTGCATTGGAAATGAACTGGTTCATTAATTCCCCATTAGGGAGTGTTACCAGTGAATCATCAGCTGTCTGCAACCGGGTCGATCTTAGCGACATCTCAAGGACTTCACCATATACATCGCCAACCTGAATTTTATCACCCACTTTAAATGGGCGATCGATCAGGATTACAAATCCGCCAAAAATATTTTTCAGAATATCCTGTGCTGCAAAACCTACTGCAACGCCGACCGATGCACCAAAAGCTATCAGCGATTCAATGGGCGGATGAAATATTCCACGAACAATAAAATAAATTATTACCATCCACCCCAAAATCTTAACTAACGGTACAATGGCTTTTCCTTTTATCCTTCTTTCCGGAGATTTTTCCGACCATATCTCGATACTACGTGATATGAACCTGATAATAAGATAACCTGCAAAGAAAACCAACAGGGCCCATAGAATTTTCGGGAAAGAGATCAGTTTTCCGATTTCCGGTTTGTTCTGTTCGAGTCCTTTAACTAGTGTGGTTGTCAAATTTGAATTTTGCAAAGTGTCAACAATAGCTTGCTGATTAGCTGAATCAGGAGCAGCGCTTTCATTGTTTTGTGCATTAAGGTTGAAGCACAATACGAATAACAAAGAATAAAAAACAAAATGCTTCTTCATGATTTAGTGTATAAAATTTGCAGATTCAAGGTAGTTAACTATATGCCTGTACAGCATCGGATTTAAAATAAACTTGCTATCTTTTTTTGTGATTATACCATCATCGTTCATTACCATGAAATGAATATAACTGTCTTTCCGGGTTGATCCAAAGATCTCAGCGTGCTCGTCAATTGTCAAACCGGAATGTATAAGAATAGCATATAAGCTTGTAATTTTCCTGACATCGAGAGAATGGAGGAATCCTAGTTTTAACTTTTTAAATTGAAAATATAGCGTATCAGTTTCCATCTTAACCACCGATCGCAGCCAGTATATGAAAGCAAAGGATAAATTTCCTTTGGTATATTCCTTTAGTTTATCGAAATACTCGGTTTGCAGGTACAATTGTTGATCGACTTTACTGAACCTTCTCAGATAGCGAGTCTTCTTTGTATCTTCGGAAGGAACAAAGATCATTTCAAAGCCACTTGGTCGATGCCGCTTGAAAATTGCCTCCTGAAGATTTTCAATGGTAAGGTTTTCGAGATGTATAACATAGGCAAAGTAATCGCTTATATTTTGCGAGCTATCCAGGTATTTCCATGAATATTTTAGGCATGTGCATAACCAATAAATTTGTTTATTGGTTTGAGAAATCAGGTAGAATAAACGCTTAAGATTTTCAAATCCTTTAGTTTTCTTCATAAAAAAATGCTGAATATTCTCAACAATAATTACACGTCTTTCATTTTTTGAATTGAGCATGTCTATCAGTTCATCAGGATCGCTGAATGTCATATCCGGGAATAATTCTTTAAGAAAGACAGTAAACTCAGATTGACTTATATACCTTTTATTCAAGTCTATTCTGATAACCTCGTATTCTGTTTTGATTTGACGCTCGAGAAAATTTAAAAGTGTGGTTGCCCCGCTACCCTGCTCACCAACTAAGCAGGTAGGAGCATATTTTTCCGATTTCCAGCTAAGATATGCTTTCTCGGCCTGTGAATAGGCTTGTTCTCTATTAACATAAAATCTTTCATCCACCAATGGTTTGATTTGAAACAAACGCTGATACATAAGCGGAAGTTGAGCAATTGCCATTTCGGTTTCCGCCAGGTAGTCGGAAATTTCCGAACTAAGTACTTCTTTCTGTTCACTAATGCCAAGTAAACTTCGCAGATTAAGGTATTTGTTTTTAAAGTCTGAATAAGTCTGCTTCAACAGCTTAAACGATTTTCCGGCACTTCTATTCAGAAATATTAAACTGTCGGTAAATTTCCTTCGTGTGAGTCGCCAGAAGCTCCTCAATCTGCTTTTACGATCAGTCATTATAAGTTCAGCCGGTTCAAGCGATACCATAATTTCGCTCTTATATTTTTGACTCAAACTGATGAGGAGTTCAATAATAGAATTTACTAGTTCGTGAAGATCTGATTGTAAGTCTTCAACTTTTTTAACTGCCCGTTTTATTCCTTCGCTGAACTCATTTTTGTCCTTATCGGTGAACTGATCATTCTTTGGACCGTAAAACTCGTAAGAAAACTCGATTACCTGCAAAATCTCTTCCAGATCGGAATAAAGAATTTGTATTCTCTTTTGCAATTTCTTTTGCTCTTGCAAGAATATATCCTGGATTGAGTTCTGTAACAATCCTTCAAGAATTTTCCGGCTATTGACTTGTTTAAGTGAGTGTTTTTTATTTATATCTTCTACTTTAAATAATTTGGACGAGAACCAGCTGTTAACCGGAACACTTTGCAAACTTTGGAGTATTGAAGGATAGAATGCCTGGTAAAAAGATATCAAATTACTTTCATCTAACATGGAGATTGTTTTTGGGATGGTATCAGATATCTTAGTAATCTGCTCTGATAATTCATCATGACCACTTTTCTTGGTTGCCTTCTCGGGGATAAGATCAAGGGCATTCTTTAAACCTGTGATAAGACTATTTATTTCAGGTGTGATATGTTTTTTTAATTTATCATTTAGAGCCTCTACTGAACTATTCACGGTTCTGTTCATAGCGAGTAAGGAAGCACGTATTCCCGCTTCGAAACGCCAATATTCAAATATTGCATTACCGGCAATCTGGTAATTACGGAGCAGCTTCTGATATTTTCGCAATAGTCTACTGCTTTTACGTTTATTGCGATGACTTGAAAACCTGTAAGAAGGCAGTTCGATGGTGCCGGCTATCCTTCGATTTTGGTCGAATTTTATATTGAGGTTTGTCTCAATTGTTGCTATCCTGGAAACCAGGTCTGTTTTTAATTCAGATAATAATTTTTCATATTCATGGAACTCTTCCTCCTCTTTGATATCCGATTGTGGTACATTGGTATCCAGCATTTTTTTCTCAAACTTATTATCGAATGCATTTAATTGCCGCAAAAGTTTATGCCGGTTTTTAAGAAATTCGTGATAGTATGCCAGAAATTCTTTATGAAAAATATAATCATAAATATATTGCGCAAGCTTCTGTTCTTTAACCTTATGATTCCAGTATTTTAAGGGATGTTTCGATTTTCTGAACAGGTTAGTAAAACGGATGATGAGCCAACCTGATTTGAGTGAAAATCGTTTTAGTAATTTACCTGTACGAAGAAGGATGGAATCATCCGTACCTGCATAAAACCTGTCTTTTGATTGTTCTAAAATAACCACCTCTTTATGAGCGTTTACGTAGGAAAGGAGAGGGGCAAAGTTATCTGTCAGAGTTGAATATTTTGGAATATCGGATGTTGAACAGTAACGCTCCAGAAGTTGAATTAACGCATCAGTACGACTTTCATATTTACTAATCTTGGTATCAGGGGTCAATTCATTCTTATCATAATCAAGGTACTGATTCATATGTTCAACAAGACTCTGATTGTTTTGGATGAGGTTTATAAACGCTTGTTGAATTGATGCATAAAGTTGATTTGCTGATTTTTTCATTGGATTAATAGTAGAATTAGAACATAAGAGTCATGTGTTAAATTCAATTTGCCTGTTTACTTTACTATTTCCAGTATTCCGGACAACCAGTACAATATTTTAATGATCTGTGTCTGAGCTCATTTTAATATGAATATTTGGGGTTTCAACCAATTGAAATGTGGCAGATGCAAACTTTATCTCTCCGTTCGTCTGCTCAATATCTTTAATAATCTGCGAAAATAATTCTGTTTTAGTGATCCTTCTTTTTTTATAATCGACAACATACCTTATGGTGAATTCCACCCAATTATCGTTTGCTACCAGAGAAATCATCGGTTCTGTTTGGGCATTTTCAAGAAGAAATTTGTGTTGCATACTATTCCATCTCTCCTGCGATTTTAAGGAGAGATCGCCGGCTATCTTTTGTGTGGCTTTTAATAAGACAACTTTTGTTTTTTTATAATTGCTTCCATATTGTATAGGAATTTTAATTTCATCCCATAAGAATGGAAAATCGCCGGAATAGTTAAAAACCGGTTCTTTAAAGACAAAACTATTTGCAACCAACACAATTCTTCCATTGTATAGATCTCCATCCACCCATTGCCCAATCTCCATGATGGTTGTCCGTAATACACCAATGTCCATTACATCGCCCTTGATACCACCAAGCTGAACTCGATCGCCGGTTTTGTAAAATCCGCCAAATATTATTGCCAGCCAACCAGCAAAAGAGGCTATCACTTCCTGCAGAGCAAAGGCTATGCCGGCACCTGCAACACCCAAAGCAATAGTAAGTCCACCCAGTTTATTACTGAAAACAATCGTAATAAGAATTATTGTTAACAGGTATCCTGAAATGGTCGAAAATTTCTTGGTTCTGTAGCGATTATTAACATTCTCTACCTTAGTTATAAAGTTTCGCTGAATAACCTTAATAATAATCCAGATGATAATAGTACCAATAAATATGGTGATGAGCTTCCCCATTGTTGGATCAAATAATATTTTTTTTAATTGTTCTTCCATTTCTAAGGATATTTGAAATTATATTAATAGAAATAAGATTATATATTCACTGTAGTAACATGTTTATTCAATAATAGTTGTCTACACATAATTTTGATTAACTGCCTGATATGAAATCAACTTAAATTTACGAGAAATTTAGATTTTATTTTTGAATTATGTTTTTTATAAAATACTCTACCTTTAATGTGAACAAAAGAACCTTATCATGTCTCACAATTTATTGATTATTAATTCTTTGATAGTAGCTTAAGTGGCAAAATCGAATAAATTCGGAACATTTGGAGGGGTATTCACTCCTTCAATCCTTACTATCCTGGGTGTGATCATGTATATGCGCCTGCCAATGATCATTGGACAAGCAGGATTGTACGCTGCTATCGGAATAATAATCATTGCCCATATTATTTCAGTAACCACAGGTTTAAGTGTTTCCTCCATCGCCACTGATAAAAAAGTGAAGGCAGGAGGTACGTATTATATGATTTCGAGAAGTCTCGGCCTGCCTATTGGGGGCACTTTAGGGTTAGCCTTGTTTGTTGGACTCTCATTCAGTGTCAGTCTTTATCTTATTGGATTTGCAGAAAGCTTCCTTAGCTACTGGGGTTTTGAGATGACTAAAAACACTATTCGTCTTACCGGGAGCATTATTTTGGTTGTAGTTACTATTATAACTTTTATTAGTACGTCGCTGGCCTTAAAGACACAATACTTTATTATGGCAGCGATATTTCTCTCTCTTCTTTCTATTTTCTTTGGCAAGCATGAATTTGCTCCTACTGATTCCCTATTGAATGCCACTTCTACAGCAGTACCGCTTATGGTTCTGTTTGGGATATTTTTTCCTGCGGTTACAGGCTTCGAGGCCGGAGTATCTATGTCAGGTGATTTGAAAGACCCTAAAAAATCAATCCCTTTCGGATCCATATCTGCCATCCTCGTCGGACTGGTGGTTTATATAGGATTGGTATTTTTCTTCTCCTATACGGTCGATCGCAATACCCTGGCTAACGATCCGAAAGTTTTATTTAAAATTTCACGTTTTCCGGCACTGGTTATTGCCGGAATCTGGGGAGCCACACTCTCATCTGCTTTTGGAAGTATTCTTGGGGCACCCAGAATTTTACAGGCGACTGCAGTCGATAAAATTACGCCCAAGTTGTTTGCTAAGGGCACCGGATCTACAAATGAACCACATAACGCACTTCTTCTTACTTTTATTATTGCCGAGGGCGGGATACTTATAGGAGAATTAGACTTAATTGCCCGTATAGTTTCCGTATTTTTTATTACTACCTATGGATTTTTGAATCTTAGCTGTGCCTTTGAATCGATGACGAGCGCCGACTTTCGGCCGACTTTCAAAACCCCTGTGTGGATCAGTTTGCTGGGATCTCTGACAGCTATGATTGTTATGATACAGCTCGATTTTATTGCTATGCTGGGGGCTACAATCATTCTGGGGGCTTTATACTTTTTCCTGAAACGCAAGGAACTCACGCTACAGTCGGGCGACGCATGGAGCAGCATTTGGACCTCGCTTGTTAAAACCGGTTTGAGAAAACTAAGAGAGAATAAGCTCCAAAACCGAAACTGGCGTCCGAATATAATTATGTTTTCGGGAAATGAAAATGCCCGGCCGTATCTGATTGATCTGGGCAGAAATATTGCCGGAAAATTAGGAATGCTTACAGGATTTGAACTTATTGAAACCAGTGATGATCTGCTATTAAAAAACCTGGAGAATACCTATCCTCAATTAAAAAATGCCGACTATTTTTATAATACTCATCATTGCCGGGATGTATTTACAGGCATGGATGAAATTATCCGGGTTTATGGTTATACCGGTGTTCAGCCCAATACCGTTCTTATGGGCTGGAGTCGGAATGAGCAGAATAAGGATGAATTTCTGAAGTTTATTACAAGACTTGAAAAAAACAATTTTAATTCCATATTTCTGCATTATGGAGCGGAAAAGGAAATTATTGGCCGGAAGAAAATCGATATCTGGTGGAGTGGATGGGGATCGAACCTTTCTTTTGCCACTAACCTGATCCGACACCTTACAAGTTCTGCTGATTGGAAAGATTCATATATCAGACTATTGGTTATTACGAATGATCCGACACTATCCGACACCATTCAATTTAGTCTTGAAAAAATTCTGGAAGAATACCGGATAGATATGGATATTAAGATTATCAATAATGCAGTTGAACAATTAGCAAGGAATCAAATTATTATCAGAGAATCTACTCAGGCCCATTTAGTAATTGTGGGAATTCCTAATAGCAGGTATGAAAAAATTGAGCAGACTTATAATGAAGTCGACCAATTAGCAGAAAGACTCGAAAACATTTTACTAATTAATGCATCGAACACATTTGAGCCGTATAATCTTATACCTGACGAGAAGTCGATCTCAAAAAATATTTCAAGAAAAAGTGCTGCTTTAAGTTTGCCTGAACTCATTCTATCCAAACATTCTGAAGTTGCAACAGTCATTCAGGAACTGGATCGTAAAGGATCGACTGATGCAGGCATGATGCTCAATAACTTGTTTGCCCAAGCTTTCAGGGAAAACCAATTTTTATTAACAGAAATAGGACAAATTGCTGATATGATTATGCATAATCTGGATAAAATCACCGGATATGCAGAAACACACAGGAAGGAAAAATTCCTCAGTAAAATCCGAAATGATTTTTTCAATAATTCAAAGAAAAGTCTGGAGCAATTTATTACTGAAAAAATTGAAGTTAAAAAGGACCTTATTGAACAGGGCTTAACAAAATATCTTTCCTCGTTTGATGAGTTGGTTGAAAGTATGCCAAATAAGCTGATTTTACATTATGAGAAAAGTGATTTTAAAAAACAGGAAGGCGATTCAAAGCGACTCAGACATTATAAGGCTCGTAAGAGGAGGTTTCATCCTTTTTCTGCAACTCTGTGTGGAAAAATTCAATTAAGAAAGGTTGTAAGATATCACCTTTTTGAAAACCGATTGTATTTTATCCAGTCTGTTCTCGATGATTTTCAGTATGCTGATTTGGTTTTTCTTTCCGGCCTGAAAAATTTTATAACAAACCTTATTACTCTGCTCGATTCTGCTGAAAAAAGCTTACGTAGTACTGAAAATTTTAACATTACACTGGCTGAACAAAAAAACAATGTTCATCAACATGGGAATGATCTGCAGGAGGAAATTAATTTCAATCTCGAACATTTTGAAAATAAGTTAAAACAAGATTATAGAAAATCGCTTCAACTACTGAACAACGAGCTCGAAAAGGTTCGTATCAACCAGGTTGTATCAGAGAACCGTAGAAAAAAGAAGTATTACACAAGATTAACCAATCGGCTTTTGAACTTTCCTGATCTGTGGTATGATGAAATTCGAAATTTTACAAACCGATTGTATCTCGATTTATTGGTTCAGTCATTCAGGGAAAGAATAATGAACGAATCGGACGAGTTGAAACAAAGTTTATTGGAACAAATTCAGGTAAAATTACTCAGTAAGATAAGTCATCTTAAAGAAGAGATAAAGAAAAGCAATGATAGTAAACAATCGGCTAAGAAATTTCCGGAGTTGAGAATCGATTTCAATCTTGATTATCTTCAGAACTATGAAGATTTGAGTGATAAGATTGCAATATTAAACGAAAGCATTCCGGAAACAGTAACTATTTCCGATGAATCAATAGTTGAAAGAAGAGAAATTAAGAAACACGAACAGGAAACTTTTACCATTCTTCTGCAGAGGATTATGAGTCACTATATCGAATCGTTATATATAGCACCACTTCAGGAATACCTGCAAAAATTTTCAGATCAGATAATGAAAACGATATACCGCATTAAGGACCATATTGGTTATATGAGCTTTGAACTGGAAAATGCTGAGCCGGAGGAGGAGGATTTTAAAAACAGATCTGCCGAGATACTCATTGAAGGCCTGCAGGGGATTGAGGCTGAAGAGGAGAAAATTGAAAACTTGCTCTCGGAGATGGATGAGGATATCGATAAAATGATACATTCGGCTTTTGAACCGGTATTATCCCATCAGATTATTAAGAGCAGCAAGGTAATTTCGCATGTCATCAGGGATTATCAGGGGAAACGCACTGCATCACATTTAGGTAGGTGGCGGGAAAGCATCCTGAAGTACGTAAAATCCAAAATGGTCCGCCTTCTCTATTCGCAAAGTGAAGGAATAATACTGGCTAAGCAACTTACCGGTGATAAAGAACCTGTCTCACTACAAAAAAGGCTTCTTGATCTGGTTGAAACCATCAGCCCGAATGCATTGGCTTATAAAAAAATCCCAACGTATTACATTAATTTATTCAGCGGAAAATCCAATATAGGTGAAGATTTTTGGGTAAAGAGAAATTATGAAGAAAATTATTTTGAAAACGCGCTGAAAAGATACCATTCTATTCGCAGGGGAGCCATTCTTATTACGGGACAAAGGAATTCCGGCAAAACTGCTCTCTGCAGGCACTATAGCAGGACGTTTTTTAATATGGAGCAGGTGTATCATGTATTTCCCCCGCTTCAGGGTTCTTCGGATGTTAAAGATTTTGAAGGGGAACTCCGAAAAATCACGAACCTTGGAGAATCGGTTTATGACATACTCGAGCTTATTAAACATGATAGTGTATTGATATTTCATGATCTGGAATTATGGTGGGAAAGAACTGATGGAGGTTTGGATATCATCATCCTTATTAATGATTTGATCAGGAAGTACAGCCATAAGTGTTTATTTATTTTCAATACCAACATTCACTCCTATAATTATATCAATTCGCTTCAGCGGATGGAAGATAATTTTCTTGCAGTTATTCACTGCCGGCCGTTTGATGCTGAAGATATAAAAGACTTAATTATTCGGAGACATCGTTCCAGCAGCCTGCACTTTTCTATCGGGAAACGCAGTGAAGAACATTTATCTGAGTTGAGATTAGCTCCTGTTTTCAATAAGATATTCAGACTTTCGGGAGGTAATCCGGGTTTTGCTGTTACTATATGGCTGGGTATGGTAAGTGATTATTCAAATGAAGTTCTAAGCATGAAAAATCCGATTATACCGGATTTCAATGTACTGGAAGAGCTTCCAGATGATTGGTTGATTATTCTGGCACAAATTGTTTTACATAAACGAGTTACTAAAGAGAAGTTGATGAAAATTCTGGAATTGGAATTGCCTGTATTGGAAAATATTCTGAATGCAATGCTAATGAGTGGTGTAGTAATGGAGAAAACCACTAATCTATATATGGTAAACAGTTGTTTGCATAGTCCATTGTGTGAGGTTCTGGAAAGGAATGAACTTATTTAATATTTTTTAAATGAAGTTACTTATTGCTGCTTTAGTGATCGCAGGGACTTTTTTTCTGATTCGCCTGACAGGCTATTTAAATAAGTTCCTGATCAAAAGACATCTTAAGTGGAAAGTTCTTCCGAGACTTTTTCCATTGTTTGAGTTAATCGTGGAACTCTCAGTGGTTTTATGGACAATCAATTTTCTTTTTCAATCCAAATCATATTATAACATTATAGTAATTGGCATAATAATTATATTCATAGGTTTTTTTTCATGGTTTCTTTTCAGAGATCTTATAGCCGGTTATATATTCAGGATACAAAATAATTTCCGATCCGGTATTGAGATCCAGCTTGGAGAAACATCTGGACGATTGATCGAAATGCGGGCAACCCACATCATTATTGAAACAAGTGAAGGTAAAACAGTAAAGATTCCATACTCGCGCATTAGCAGTGAAATAGTATCTGAGCAGCCGGCAGAAAGCATCACTGAAGATTCTGTACTTACACTTCAGGTGACCAACAATAAAAGTCTACCGGAAACCGAAGAAAAAATCCGTAAAGCTTTGCTCAATTCACCCTGGCGATTGTTACACAGGGAGCCTGTAATAAAGCTTAAAACGCAGAATGAAAAACACTTTGTATTTGAAATTCAGGTGAAAACACGAAACAGAAAACATCAGCAATATTTATATATTTCTTTATTGAAACAATTTGAAGCCTAACAGTTTCACATTATTTCAATTAATAATTAGCAGCATATTTTATTTCCCCAGCATATTTGCTGCAAAATCGGATTCCTTCAGGTTCGAACCTAACTGAAATTTCTCAACTATCAGTACTGATCTTCTGCCTGATTGTACATTCTGCATTTCCATCCGGAAAGCAAAATATCCTCCGTTACTTTGCTTTTTATAATCTCCGATAGTCATTATTTTAAACAGTTCATTATCGAAATCGTAGTATTCCACACGCTGTGTCAGGGAAGTATTTTTTTCAATCCAAATGACCTTCCGGCTAAAACCGTTTTCATCCTCCACATCTTCATCCAGACAGGTTGCCTCTATCTTCCAGCAGATTTTTCCTGCGATGTTTTCTGTCCCGATGATCGTATAGGTAAAATCAGCCATGTTGGGCTTACTCATATCGGCGTTGGTGAATTCCGAGCCCATAAAGCTCTTGCCTTTTTCACTGCTCACTATTCTGCGGGTTTTTCGCAGGGCAGGCATATATATCCACATAGCATCACTTTCGTTCTCATAATCGTAAATTAGTATCGAAGTTCCTTTTACATCGGCAGGCGATAAAAACTTAATGAGTGTTTTGGTGGTATTTGAAAACTTTTTTGTAGCTGTGGCCACCTGCCGGATTCGTTCATTATTTTTATTATCATAAATCTTCAATTCGGAAATCATCTCCATGGATTCAAAGTTGATGGCATCTGCAGCTTTATTAGCAATTTCACGTGCCGATTGTGCCCCGGTGTAACCAAATGCTGTAAGAATTAAAATTAATGTCGGAAAAACTCTTGTTTTCATAGTGATATGTTTTAACTATTTTTTATTATTTCTTCTCAGGAATCCGGGTTGAAGCACCATGCAAAGCGCTGGAACCAGTAAAAGTGAACTAAGCAAACAAAGCAGAAGAGAAAAGATGATCAGAAAAGCAAAGGTTTTCAGAATTGTCAGCGCCGAAATGAGGAGTACAGCAAATCCAAGGATGACTGAAAATGCATTAATAGTAATTCCTCTGCCGGTTGTTCTCAGTGTATTTTTTATGGCATCTGCCATTGTTATGGGTTGCCTGAGTTCAGTTTTTAATCGCCAAAAAAGATGAATGGTATAATCAACTCCAATACCAATGGCAATGGAAGATATAAGCGAGGTTGCAATGTCGAGTTCGAAACCTAACCAGCCCATCAGGCCGAAATTGCAGAGTAGAGCATAAATTAATGTCAGGCTGCCTAAAAGGCCCGCGCTTATTGAGCGGAAAATGATGAATAAAAGCAGGGCGATTGCCAGCATAGCAAATAACAAAGAATTGATCTGCCCGTGGACTATCGATTCTGACAATTCTTTTTCCATAAGACAATATCCTCCTTCCAGTGTACAATACGGAGAAGCTGTTTTAAGGGAATCGATTTTTGTCAGGACCCGGTTAAAGGTTTTGCTATCATTTGCTCTGAATTGCACAGTGAGAGAGGACTTTGTATAATCGAAATTGACCAGTTGTTCAAAATCCTCCGGATTACCACTCATCGAATAAAGTTCGATATACTGTGCAATTGCATTGCGCGATCCGGGGATGGCATCATACAGGGAATCTCCGGTATTGTTAAGTGCACGACTGATAGTACGGATTATTTTTGCCAGTGAAGTTACATTTCCCACTTCCGGTAATTTTAAAAGTTCCTGTTCGTACCGGTCCATGGTTTGCAATATCTCCGGACTTTTGCAATCACCTTCGAATAGCAGGCTCACTGTTTTTGTACCTCCGAAATAAGTGTCGGCAATTTCGTTGGAGATACGCAGCGGATGTTTGACTGGTAATACTTTTTCGTTGCTGATACTTACTTTCAATCTTGCTATGCCTATACCTGAAACGAGCAATACAATACTAAATAGTACTATTATTCTTACCGGCTTCTGAGTAGACACATTGCCCATCCATACAAGTATTTTATCAATAAGCGAATGACGTTTTCCGGTAAAACTTTTGTGTACTTTCCCTTTCTCCATGCCGGTGAGTAGTGCCGGTACGAAAGTCAGACTGAGAAGCAGTGCAAAGAAAATTCCGATGGCCGATACTATACCCATTTGTTGTGCCGGCAGCATAATATGAAGCACCATTCCCAGAACACCCGTAATGGTTGTCAGTGCTGTTAGCGTAATGGGATTTATAAGATGGTTCATAGCGTCTAAAACAATGTGTTGCATATCCCAATCGGGATGGAGGGCATTTAATTCCTGGTATCGCGATACAATATGTACACCGTAATTATTAGCAATGGCTATCATCAGTACAGGCACCAGGATGGCAATTAAGCTGAAATCCCAACCCAGCATGGGTATCAGTCCCATAGAAATTATAATCGACATTATCACAACTGCAAGAGGAAGGATGACGCCTCGTTTTTCACGAAATGAGAAATAGAGAAATAGTACCATAACCACCAGTCCTATTGGAAGTAAAATGATCAGATCGCGTGTGGCTTTGCGTTGTATTTCGTATCGTAAATAAGGTGCCCCGTTTAAAAATACTTTTTCTTCGCCGGGGATTGTCCGGAATTGTTCATTTATCAGATCAAACATTTGCTTATCGGATATACCGCTTGCAGGAAACAATACAAGTAAAGTGTACTGGAAATCTTTTGATACTACGGTTCCATAGACAAGATCGTTATTACGGATCCGTTCTCTGAGTTTTTCCCGACGGCCATCGGAAGTTGGTATACGTTTCACAGCAGGGTCCACAATCATGAATCCTTCTTCACCTTTTACATCCTTCAGGTCGAACAGCGAGATAACTCTGTCAAATTCCTTCATCCTTCCAAATGCCTTGCTCAGGGCTCTTAAGCGTTCAAGTGTGTTTTTATTCAGGACATCATCAGTATGAAGAAACACTATTACCGGTTCGTCACTTCCGAAAATCTCCTGTAGCCTGTCCTGATTGATTTTTGCGGGTATATCGGAAGGCAGGTAAGTATTCAGGTCAGAATTGATAGTGGCATCTTTGAGAGGAACTAACAGAACAATGCACAAAATAACCGGGATGAGGATAAACCACCACTTATGACTTACAATAAATTCTGTCAGCTTAGCTTGTGTGATCATTGGCTAGAAATTTACTTTCAGTTCAAGAAAAAAGCCATTCAGAACAGGTTTGGAAAGATTGAATACTGAGTTCCCGGGACCATTCATGTAATTCCCTCCGATACGCGATTCAAGAGAATCAGTAATCTTCCACTTAAGTGATGGATGTATTAGATATTCTTCCGAGGAAATATTATAGTACCCGGACAATTCGAGTTGAAATATTTCGTGGAAAAAGGTTTTGTTAACCGAGAGGAACAGGGCATGATTGAATTCTTCCTGCTGGTTAAAGATTTTCCGGTTAAAGAGGCCTGCTTCGTAATTTATCTTATCCTGGTAATACTGAATTTGTTGTTGCGGATTGTTGGGATCGATGAGAACAACAGGTTGCAGCCTGGTAAAATCTGAAGTGTAATTTCCAATATACTGGAAAATAGCCGTAATTCCCCGGAAATTGTGTTCCAAACCAAAAACATACGCCAAACCGGGATTGGGTATGTACATGTTATCTTTATAGTGTGCTGTATGATTATATGCAAACTCACCCCGGAGTATCCATTTTCCGGGAAATAGGGCAAAGTCGCTGCCTAAAGTTTGTTTTCTGTAAAAATCAGGTATAAACCGTATAACGGGTGATGGCTGCATCAGGTCTATTTCATCTATCCGGAAACCATAAAAAGGATCGAAGCCATTGAAATACGAAATCGAAAAGCAGGCTTTTGTAAATTCAAAATTCAACCGTCCGGCAATGGCTCCGTTCTTAAATTTCGGGTCCGGCAGGCTGGCATGAATAAATTCGGCATTTTCCGTAATAGCAAACAAATCGTACCGGTAAACGGATGGTCTATAGACAGGAATGGCTATAAGATCGAATTCGATTTGCGAATTAATAAAGTATTTGAAGCGCACTA
>CAZMVE010000047.1:20527-21626 GCA_964569585.1 uncultured Bacteroidales bacterium
TATTCTTCTTTGTATTGTGCGGGAGTTTTTCCGGTCATACTTTTAAAAACCGAAAAGAATGTTGATTTACTGTTAAAACCACATTCATAGCCAAGGGCTTCTATGGAGAATATATCCTGTTTTGGGTCGGATAGCATCTGCTTTACAGCTTCCACACGGTATTCATTAACATATTGATAGAAGTTTTTGTTAAAAACAGTATTCAATATTTCAGTAACAACATGTCTTGACAGATCAAGATTTTCCGAAAGTTTACCAATCGTGAGTTCACTGTCGAGGTAAGGCTTTTCCTTTTCAAAATAACTCAAAATTTTTTTCTGCAGTTCCTTTTTATATTTTTCCTGAAGCCTTGAATATTTATATTTTCCGTTTTTGCCGTTTTCTTCGGTCTGGTTCTCGTAAAAAATCAATTCCTGTTTAAGTCCGTAGAACCCCAGGATGTAAAGAAGGCCCAGCAGGAATGAATAGCTGAAGTTCAGGAGGACAGTGTCGGTAATTTTAAAATAGTTCAGTATTCCCAGGGTAACGGTACCTGACCAATAGAGGATGTATGCAATCAGGACAAAAAGTAACCAACTGATGCGTTTGTAACTGTCGAGGGTCGAGAATTCATTTTTCAGGTTAATCCTGTGTTTATGTACTTTAAGTATGCTCAATAATGAGTAGACAATCCATGAAACAGACGATGCAACCACAAAAGCTATTCTTAAAAGCAAAGTGATGTCGGGTTTTAAGAAATCCTCTACAACAAGTTTTTCTCCTAGCAGGTAAGCCATTCCTTCAAAAAAGATATAAGGAAGAAGATGGAGAAGTTGTATCCAGCGTAATGTGAATTTTTTATTGGTAAGACTGCATGCATACAGATATAATGTCGGATTAAACAGGAAAAAAGGATTGGAAAGTGTGACATTGCCTTTAAAAGTCATAAGATCGATGGCATAGGTTCCGAACTCAAAAGCTATCAGGAAAAGCCAGGAAGCCAGTACCATATCGGAAACATTCCTGCCCTTCTTAGCAGCAATCAGGATTCCGGTAAAAATGGCCTGTGAAAACCCTATCCATGCAACTACTTCCATGAAAGCAAATGTATTAAAAATAG
>CAZMVE010000048.1:0-1860 GCA_964569585.1 uncultured Bacteroidales bacterium
ATTTCAAAGCAAACGGCCGAACTTATGAACGCCATGCTTTGCAATGTGGTCAATAAAGGTACGGCGGCTTCTCTGCGATCTGTCTATGGTTTTCAAAACGATATGGCTGGAAAAACCGGTACCACTCAAAATCAAACCGATGGATGGTTTGTAGGCCTGACACCCGACTTGATAACTGCTGTATGGGTGGGTGGTGATAATCCTGTGATACGATTCAGGTCCCTGACCTATGGACAGGGTTCCTATATGGCCCTTCCCATATTTGCACGCTTCATGCAGAAAGTATATGCCGATCCGGTTTATAAATCCTCACGTTATTCAGGTTTTCATATCAGCGAAGCAACAGAGTTGATGTTAGACTGTGAAGAATACAGAGAGGAAGAATACGAATCGGTAATGGATATGCTGGAAAAAACCGAGCAATCAATTTCAGATTTCCTGCGTAATCTCTTCGGCAGAAAAAAAAGAGAAAGGAACCGACAGGAAGAGAATGAATAATGAACCATTAGCTGCAAGGAACTACTTAAGCCATGAAAAAAATACAGATACTGGCTGGTGAAAATACATTCAATGCTGAACTCTATGATATTCCTACAGCACAAAATATATACTATAATCTGCCGATAAAGGGACAATGTAATTTATGGGGCGAAGAAATATATTTTCCCATACCACTTCACATTCCATCCGAGGCTGACGTACACAAAATTGTAGAGCCGGGTGAATTGGGATACTGGCCCACAGGGAATGCATTCTGCCTGTTTTTCGGTACCACACCAATCAGCAAAGGACCGAAGCCCCGGGCATACAGCCCGGTAAATGTATTTGGAAAGATAATGGGTGATCTTTCTTTATTAAAGACTATTAAATCGAGTGAATTTATTGAAGTATAAGATACCTGCAAAATAGCAATTGAAGTAGCTGTCATGTACCATAATAACATCCGTCATCGTTTTTGATGACCCATCTCACCCCAATTATCTTTTATGCCAATTGTGAAAATCTTATTTTAGTTTTCAGGTTTTGATCCGAGATAAGTGATTATTACCTTTTTTCATCCTTATACTTCTTCTACTCTGCCTCAGGATAACATCCTGAGGCTTTTTTTATCTGTAAATAATAAGCTGTTTAATGAAACGAAATACATATGCTTTATTAGTCATTCTTTCCTAATTTTGAATAAACGAAGGATAATTGAAAAAAGATCAATTAACAGGTATTGTACTTTGCGGAGGAAAAAGCTCACGCATGGGTACCGATAAAGGGCTCCTATCATACAAGAATAATACGCTTATACAAAACGCTATCGGATCTATTGAACGGTATTGTTCTGATATTCTTCTTAGCACAAACAACGAAGCATATGGTCCATTCGGATACAAATTAGTGGAAGATCGCTATAAAAATATCGGACCCATTGGCGGACTCTTCAGTGGATTATCAGAGAGCACTACTAGCCAATGCCTGATTACGGCTTGCGATATCCCGCATATTGAAAAAGAAATACTTGACCGAATGATTGTCGAAGCCGGCCGGACACAACATGTATTACTTAAATTATCAAGCGGATATTTTCAGCCCTTCCCGGTAATACTATCCGGGAAATCGTTCTCTCTGATCGAAAATCAGATCCAAACAAAGAATTATAAACTACAGGACCTGTATTCCAGACTTGAACAGCAACCGGAACAAAATGTTAGTATAATTACTATTGAAACCGAACCTGAAAATATAAATACGAAGAACGATCTGTTGAAATGAGTGATAAAGTACAACACACCAATATCCTTTCTATTTCAGGTGAAGGCAGAAATGTTGGAAAGACCCTGCTGGCCTGCGACATTATCGCAAAATTTTCAC
>CAZMVE010000048.1:1960-21621 GCA_964569585.1 uncultured Bacteroidales bacterium
GATCGAAATAGTAAATGGATCCTGGAAACTTAAAAAAGATTTACACCATGCTTGATTTAAACGAGGCACTTGCCGTATTAAATAAAATCGAACACATTCTGCCATTAGAAGAAGTCCCCTTAACTCGATGCAATGGCCGTGTTTTAGCTGCTGACATCTATTCAGATATCGATATGCCTCCATTCGATAAATCGGCCATGGATGGCTTTGCCTGCAGAAAGGCAGATCTAAAAGATAAGCTGAGAATTATCGATGTCGTTCATGCCGGTGAAGAATCTAAACTGAGAATTGAACCGGGAACCTGTATCAAAATTATGACCGGGGCACCGGTACCTCCCGGAGCAGATACGGTGATCATGATTGAGGATACCGAAAGTGTAGATATTAATACCATTCGTTTTACTAAATCCGATTCCAAGACTAATATTTGTTATCGGGGTGAAGATGTAAAAAAGGGTGACCTTGTCCTGAAAAATGGAACTCTCCTCCTGCCCCATCACATTGCGGTATTGGCCTCGGCGGGAATGATGCAGGTAAAAGTATTCACCTTACCAAAAATCGCTATTATTTCAACCGGTTCCGAGCTGGTTGAACCCGGAGTATTGCCTGAAGGATCACAGATCAGGAACAGCAATGCCTATAACCTGTTAGCACAGCTTGATAGAATGAGAGTGAATGTAAACTATGTAGGTATTAGCAAGGACGATCCCGAAATTCTTACAAACAGTATTCAAAAATCACTCACAGAATACGATCTGCTGATTCTTACAGGTGGAGCTTCTGTAGGTGAACATGATTATATTCCGCAAGTTCTGAAAGATTGTGGAATGGATCTGCATTTTAACAAGCTATCCATACAACCTGGCAAGCCGGTAGTTTTTGCCAGCGGAAACGAGAAGTATTGTTTCGGATTAAGCGGAAATCCTGTATCTTCCTACCTGCAATTTGAACTGTTGGTAAAGCCATTTATCTATCAACTAATGAATCATAACTTTGAATATCCTCTTATTGTTACTCCTCTAACTGAAAGAGTTTCGCGCAAAAAAGCCGATCGTCTGAAGTTTTTTCCGGTAAGGTTGACCACTGAGAAGAGAGCCACCGAAATTCATTTCAACGGCTCAGCTCATATTGCAGGTCTAAGAGATGCATCTGGTTTCGGATTGTTTCCAATCGACAGACTGACGATTGATGCAGGAGAAAATATAGAAGTTTTACTAATAAAATAAGGTTGGAATGTCATAAGTTCGGAGTATGTAAAGTCTTTCGCCTAAGATCAAAAAGAACGAATTAGGCACTTTAAGTACTCTAAGTACTTTAGTCACTCTATAAATTATTGATAGAATAGTTAAAACTCAAAACATAAAATCAAATGCAGGAACTTAGTCATACCGATGCTAAAGGAAATGCCCGTATGGTGGATGTTGGGCATAAACCCGACCAGGAGCGTATTGCCATAGCTGAAGGATTTATAGAATTGCAGGGCGATACCCTCAGGTTGATCCGGGAAAATAAGATTCAGAAAGGCGATGTCATCACGGTCGCCCGAATAGCGGGTATTCAGGCAGCAAAACGCGCTTCCGGACTAATACCGCTTTGTCATCCTATCCCTATACATCACATCAACGTTCAGGAAGAAATTGAAAAAAGCGGAGTCCGGATCAGAGCAGAAGTCAAAACCACTGGCAAAACAGGAGTTGAAATGGAAGCTCTTGCGGCTGTAACTATTGCGCTGCTTACTATTTACGATATGTGCAAAGCAGTTGATAAAAGCATGGTTATCGGAGAAATATCCCTAATTGAAAAGCATAAAAAATAGATAATATTCCTACTGCCTGGTTACATCAATTATCGAAAAGGATACATAATCGTTACTCTTTCGGCATAAATCATTTTATCTTCGGTGCTAATTATTTTTTTTATGCATTTGACTAAGCTATTCCGCCAATTCTGGGTAATACTTCTTCTCATCTTTTCGGGTGCATGCTGTTGTTCAATCAATCACAAAAACATTGAAACTCAACCTGAAGAACTCAAAGTAATTTTAAGAACCTTCCTCAAAAATGAACTTCTGAAGGTTTGGTACCCTGCCTGCATCGATTCAGTCAATGGTGGATTTCTTTCCGATTTCAACTACAACTGGACTCCGGAGGGTAGGCAGGATAAAATGATAGTAGGCCAGGCCAGACATGTATGGACTGCTTCACAGGCTTTCCTGTTTTTCAATGATTCTTCCTACTACCAGATTGCAAGGCATGGATTTCATTTCCTGAAACAAAAAATGTGGGATACTGATTTTGGTGGATTTTATATGATCCTTGACTCATCAGGAAATGATATAAACAACTCCTATTTCGATGAAAAAACTTCCTATGGAAACTCCTTTGCAATTTATGCCCTCGCAAGTTATTATATGATTTCGGGCGATTCGTCAGCTTTACAACTGGCTGTTGAAACCTTCAAATGGCTCGAAGAACATAGTCATGATACTGTCTATAAAGGATATTTCGATAAAATGCTTCGCGATGGTTCTTTGTATACACAATCTAATTCAGGGATTACAGGAATCGAATTGAAAAAAAACAATGGAAAGATTATAATTCTTCAATCCATATTCTTGAAGCCTTCACAGGGCTATATGAAATATGGCCCGACAGCTTACTGCGACAACGAACGATGGAAATATTCAAACTCGTAAGAGATTCTTTTATTGATGAACGGGGGTTTTTGAAAATGTATTTTGAAAAGGACTGGACACATGTTTCGTATAGTGATTCTGCCCGTAATGTCTTAGAATCCAACTACTACTTCGATCATGTCTCCTATGGCCACGATGTGGAAACAGCCTACTTATTGCTTGAAGCTTCTCACGCTCTCAACCTATCTGATGATACCACAACCTTAAAAATTGCAAAAAAACTGGTCGACCACGCACTGACATATGGTTGGGATGCAAAAAGGGGCGGTTTTTACGATATGGGATACTATTTCCCCGCTAATGAAAAACCGGTTGTTGTCAGCAATACTAAAGTATGGTGGACGCAGGCAGAAGGATTGAATTCACTATTACTTATGGCTACGATCTTTCCGGATGAACCTAAATATTACAAGAATTTTTTATTGCAATGGAATTATATCAATAATTACCTTATCGATCATAAATACGGGGAATGGTATTTTGAGGGTACCGATAACAGTCCCATGAAAAAGAATGCTCCTAAGGCTACCATCTGGAAAGTCAGTTACCATAATGCACGAGCCCTGATGAATTGTATAAGAATGCTGGATGAATACACCGCAGAAAGGATTACCGAAAAAACTAATTAGAAAAATCTGATACTTTCCTGTTACTAAAAATTCAATATACTAGTATAACCTTAATTGAATTAACTACTCTTACGAATCATAGTAAAAGATGTAATTTATTTTAATTCTAAATTATGAACCTATTCTATTGAAAATCTGTATTTTAAATTTCCAGGTTGCTATCCTTGTCATTTTTCCTTGAATTTAATAAGTTGGTAATCAATATTTTATTAACTAATTTGTACTAGGCAATTTCTTGAACAAAATCTCAGCGAATTACGTAATTTTATTTTTCATATCTTATTATCAATATATATACATATTAAGATGTAAGTAACATGGCGAGTCGTAGGGATTTTATTAAAATTTCGGGGATAAGTTTGGGAGGAATGATGCTGGTTGGCAATGCCGCCTATCAGGCAGTAGCGCAGACCTTTGGTAAATCAGGTCTTGGTGCGGCTGCATTAAACAGAACTCCGACATATTGTGAAGTGTGTTTTTGGAAATGTGCCGGTTGGGTATATAAAAACGATGCAAATGATATCTGGAAGATCGTCGGCAATAATGAAGATTTGAATTGCAACGGCCGTTTTTGTCCCCGTGGCACCGGAGGTGTCGGAATGTATTACGACCAGGACAGATTAAAAACACCTCTTATCCGTGAAGGGAAACGAGGCAGTCAATTTTTCCGCGAGGCAACCTGGGATGAAGCACTCGATAAGATTGCCGAAGGAATGAAATCTATTGCCGAAAAGCATGGCCCTGAATGTGTTGCACTATTTACCCATGGTTCGGGAGGGACTTATTTCGGTGAACTGCTAAAAGCATTTGGTTCCCCAAATATTGCCGCACCGAGTTACGCCCAGTGCCGCGGACCTCGTGAAGTCGCATTTTTTGCCACTTATGGTGAAGGTGTGGAATCACCTGAAATAACCGACATCAGAGATACTCGTTGTTTGGTTCTCATCGGCTCACACATAGGAGAAAACATGCACAACGGCCAGGTACAGGAAATGTCCGATGCAATCGATAAAGGAGCCAGTATCATCACTGTCGATCCAAGATATTCTACTGCAGCCAGCAAGTCAAAATTCTGGTTGCCTATTAAACCGGCAACCGATCTGGCTCTTTTATTGGCCTGGATACATGTAATTATTGAAGAAGGATGGTACGATAAGGACTATGTCGAAAAATATACATTCGGTTTTGATCAGTTGCGGGCCCATGTGAAATTCATGACCCCCGAATGGGCCTATGGAATTACCACTATCGAGCCTCACCTGATACGGGAAACTGCACGTGAGATGGCCAATGCTGCACCTGCGATTATTGTTCATCCGGGCCGTCATGTTACCTGGTATGGCGATGATAGTCAGCGTATACGAGCCGTAGCCATACTCAATGCGATCCTGGGTTCATGGGGCCGTCGCGGAGGTTTTTTTCGACCTGAGAAAGTCAGCCTTCCTACCTATCCGCATCCTCCCTATCCCAAACCCACAAAAACCTGGAGAGATGCTTTCCCTGGTCAGTTTCCTCTTGCCGGATTAGCACTTGCATCGGGAATATGTGACGCATCTATTCCAACAGCCTCCCGGGACTGTTCCTTCAAAGGCTGGATCGTAAACGGAACGAATTTAATTGAGACCTTACCAAACCAGAAAAACACACTGGAGGCTATTCAAAATCTTGAATTATTGGTTGTTATCGATACCATGCCCATGGAAATAACCGGATGGGCCGATATAATTCTTCCAGAATGTACCTACCTGGAAAGATATGACACTATTCGTACCGGTCCTCACCGCGAACCCCAGATAGCCCTCCGAATGCCAGCAGTAGAACCCAGGTACAACACAAAACCAGCTTCGTGGATGGCGAAAGAGCTTTCAAAAAGACTGGGACTTGAAGAATATTTTGCCTGGGAAACCTTCGAAGGCCTGCTCGATTGGCAGTTGAAACAGGTGGGCTCATCGCTCGAAGAAATGCAGCGAATTGGTGTTAAAACCTATCCAAGAAGTTACGATGATCTTTACTTTTCCGATAATGAAGAGGTCAGTTTCAATACAATAACCGGAAAAATTGAACTTTACAGTAACGAATTTGCCAATGCTGGTTTCGATCCGATCCCGAAATATACACCACACGAAGAACCACCTCCCGGATTTTACAGATTAAATTACGGACGAGGCCCTGCTCACACATTCAGCCGTACTTCAAATAATCCGAATCTTACCGATATCATGGATGAAAATGTACTCTGGATCAACCCGAAAGTAGCAAAAGAATGGGGCATTGGTGCCGGACAAAATATATGGTTAAAAAATCAGGATGGCATTACATCACAATTTCCGATTAAAGCAAGGATAACGGAACGAATTCGATGGGACTCGGTATTTATGGTACATGGATTTGGACATGATGATAAACGCCTGACACGCTGCTATGGAAAAGGTGCCAGTGATACAACGTTAATTTCCCGGGTACATATCGACCCTGTGATGGGTGGTACAGGTATGCGGGGTAATTTCGTTACTTTTTTGTTTGAACCTGAAAAAATGGAGCAGAAGTCATGAGATATGCAATGGCTGTTGATACGAAGAAATGTGTGGGTTGTTCCGACTGTGTAGTTGCCTGCCAGACTGAAAACAATGTACCCATAGGATATTGTCGCGACTGGGTAGTGGAAGTTACGGATGGCACCTATCCCCAGTTGGAAATAGAAATACGTAGTGAACGATGTAATCATTGTGCCAATGCTCCGTGTGTTCGTTGCTGTCCGACAGGAGCCAGTCATTATAATGAAGGTGGTACTGTTCTGGTCAAGGCTAACAAATGTATTGGTTGCGGTGCTTGTATTGCATCCTGTCCTTACGATGCACGCTACCCTCACCCCGATGGTTATGTCGATAAGTGTACCTTCTGCCTCCACAGGGTAAAGAAAGGTTTGCAACCCGCCTGTGTCGCCGTATGTCCGACAAAGTGTATGTATTTTGGCGATCTGGATGATCCTAAATCTGAAGTTTCAACCATTCTGAAAAAAAGAAAATACAAAACCCTGATTCCCGAAGCGGGAACCGACCCACAACTCTACTTTTTAATTTAATAAAAACAAACTCGGTATTTATGAAAGAAGAATTGATAATAAGCGGACGGATGAATCCAAAAATCGATCCCATTCTTCATATCTGGAGTTGGGAAATACCGCTTTATCTTTTTCTGGGCGGGCTTGCTGCCGGAATTCTTTTTTTCGCTGCCCTTTATACCATTCTTGGCAAGGATAATATGTATAAAGCTGCGGTAAGGAAAGCTCCCCTGATAGTTCCTTTTCTGTTGATCTTAGGACTTATTACGCTATTAATCGATCTTAATCATAAGCCCTATTTCTGGCAACTCTACACGACCATTAAATTACAATCCCCCATGTCATGGGGAGCCTGGACACTAATGATCATTACTCCCGTTTCATTTATCTGGGCAGCTCTGAATATCAAAGAAATTTTTTCCCGATGGGATTGGAAATACATATGGCTTAAAGATCTCGAAAAATGGTGCCGTAAACAAATTATTCCGATAGCATGGATTACCATTGTTCTGTCCGTAATTCTGGGAATATATACGGGTATTTTACTGTCTGCATTTAATGCCCGGCCGCTTTGGAACACCTCCATTCTCGGTCCGCTGTTTCTGACATCAGGATTATCGACCGGAGCAGCTGTTATCATGCTTTTCAGCCGTGATCATTCAGAGCGGAAACTTTTCGCCCGGATCGATATTTTATTGATCGCCATCGAATTATTCCTCATCACCCATATGTTTATGGGTTTTATAGCCAGTACACAGGTACAGATCGATGCTGCAAAACTCTTTCTCGGTGGTCAGTATACAGCGCCCTTCTGGATATTTGTTGTTATGCTGGGTCTTGTTATTCCGGCAATTCTGGAAGTTCTTGAAATTTTGAAAAGGGAAATTCCCGTAATCATACCGGCCTCGCTGGTACTTTTTGGCGGAATTATGTTACGATTTATAATAACCTATGCCGGTCAGGCCAGCAGATGGTTGTATTAATAAATACAACCAATTAATTTAAAACTCAATAAGTAGAAAATTAAAAATTACAAATTAAGATATGGCAAAGAATATGAAAAAGATAAAGTATCTCAATCCCTATATCGGAGGGGTACTTCTGGGGCTGGTACTTCTTGCTACCAATTTTATTTCCGGTCGTGGACTGGGAGCCAGCGGAGCAATTAAAAGCACAATTGTAGCCGGAGTAAAAACAGTTTCATACGATCATTATGAAAAGGCCGAATTCTATAAAGAATATGCCGATAAAAAAGCCAGCAGAGGCAAAGCCGATCAAAGTCCGTTGAAAGACTGGCTGGTATTTGAAATGCTGGGAGTTCTGGTAGGTGGATTCTTATCGGGTGCAGTTGCCGGCCGGCTTAAATTGAAAACAGAACATTCTCCACGTATAACAGCAAACCGGCGCTTAATTTTTGCGCTGCTGGGTGGAATATTCTTTGGCTTTGGTTCTCAATTGGGAAGGGGCTGTACCAGTGGATCGGCACTCAGTGGCATGGCAGTTCTCTCATTAGGTGGATTCATCACCATGGCCGCAATTTTCGGCACTGCATACGCTTTTGCCTATGTATTCCGTAAAAACTGGATTCAGTAAAAACAAATTATTAAGTAAACAATAAAAACATTTATATGTCTCCTTTAATTACTTACGATATAATCTCTTCTAATACTAACCTTCTTTTGGCCTTTATTATAGGAATTGGATTTGGTTGGGTTTTGGAGAGTAGCGGCTTTTCTTCGAGCCGAAAACTTGCCGGAGTTTTCTATGGTTATGATACCGTTGTTTTAAAGGTATTCTTCACCGGAGCTATTACAGCAATGGTAGGCCTGCTTTTTTTCAGCCTCTTTGGATGGATCGATCTCAGCCTGGTGTATGTTAATCCAACGTACCTTACTTCGGCCATATTGGGAGGAGTAATAATGGGTCTCGGTTTTATTATGGGCGGCTTTTGTCCGGGCACGAGTTTCTGTGCTGCTTCGATCGGGAAAATAGATGCCATGGTATTTGTAGTCGGTTTATTTATTGGCGTGTTTATATTTGCCGAAGGCTATCCGGCGTGGAAAGAACTCTATATGGCAAAATTTCTCGGTTATCCGAAAATCAGTACAGCATTAAATATTTCCGATGGTCTGCTTGCATTATTGGTTATTCTGGCAGCATTTGGAATGTTCTGGATTGGGGAATGGGCCGAAAAGAAATTTCCCCAGGCTGAATATTAACTGCATAAATTTATGAAATTATGAAAACAAGAGTAATTCTATCCATTGTTTTTGTCGGGCTGGGATTAATAATTGCAGCAGTTCCGCAAAATACTACTCTGCCCTATAGGCTAACGGCATCTGAAATGCTTGAATTATCTAACAATCGTGTACATTATTATAGCCCGGAGGAAGTAGCTAATATACTGGTACAAAAAGATCCTGAATTTCAGCTTATCGATATTCGCCCTCAGGATGAATTTGAAAAATTTACCCTGCCGAATGCTATCAACATACCTTTCACTGATTTGCTTTCTGAAGAGTATCGCGATATTCTGAATCAGGATGTAAAAAGAAATATTCTGTTCGCTAATGGTACCGTCGATGCCACAAAAGCCTGGATGGTAATGAGTCAGCTTGGCTGGCAAAACAACTATGTGATGGAAGGCGGATTAAATTATTGGGCAGAAGTAATAATGAATCCATTACCTCCAGCCAGTACCAGTGCTAATGAAGAAATTGCAAGGTACCAGTTCCGGAAAGCAGCTAGTGAAGTTTTAAGCGGTGAAGCAGCTATTGAAGAGAGTCAGCCTGTTACTCCATTAGCTAAGCCTCCGATTATTAAAAGGCCCCAGCGAAAGAGAGTCGAAGGAGGCTGCTAACATCCAACTAAGCAACTTCGAATTACAATACTACTTCCATCTAAAGTAAAATTATATTACACTCCTTTTGGGGTGTTTTTTTTATCTTAAACAAGTATTTTTCCTAATTTGTGCAGCGATTTTTTTTATCATTCGTCTATACTATTGATTATAAGAGATGGAGAATAATAATCTTGACATTCATCATTTGATCAGGGAATGTATCAGGAACAATAGAAAGGCTCAGCTTAAACTCTATAAGCAATTTTCAAAAAACATGTATAACACTTGTTTAAGAATGGTAAAAAATACAACTACAGCGGAAGATATTGTTCAGGATGCCTTTTTATCTGCTTATCGTTCACTTAAAGATTTCAGGCGGGAGGTTCCTTTTTCTGTCTGGTTACGAAGGATTGTTATTAATAAATCTCTTGATCATCTTCGTAAACAGAAAAATTCTATCCTGGAATACTATGAAGAAATAAAAGATTTTCCTGGTGCTACCGAAGCTGAAAATGATTACGATTATAAAGCTATGCGTAAAATATTAGTCCAGCATATCAAGGAAGAAATGATGCTTTTACCTGATGGATACAGGGTTATATTTTCATTGTTTTACTTCGAAGGGTACGATCATGAAGAGATAGGTCAGATATTGAATATCTCAGCTTCCTCATCACGGTCGCAACTTACACGGGCAAAACAGCGCATCGTCAGAAATATCAATCAAAAATATAATTAGGATGTCGGATGATATTTTTTCCGGGATTAATAATGCTATACCTGAAAGTGATCTTCCGGGCGGGCATTTGAGCAGGTTTGAAAAAAGACTGAATTCGACGTTAGCGATCAGGTCCCGCTTACGGATGTTTCAGCGTATTGCCATAGCAGCATCAGTTACCGCATTTATTTTACTGTCGACAATTGTGACTATAAACCTGGAAGATTTGAAAACGCGCAGGACTGTGCTCTATAGCATTTCTTCCGAACTATATGAAACAGAGCTTTATCTAGCTGGTGAAATTGAAGAAAAAATGGAGATACTTACGACCAGTAACTCATTCGATAAAGCAATACTCGACGATATTCGTGAAATCGATAAATCGTTTGATGAAGTAAAAAAAGAACTTTTCAGAAATCCTTATGACGACAGATTGATAAGTGCTGTGATTGAAACTTATAGGGTCAAACTGGATTTGCTAGATGAAGTGCTTTTAAAAAGCGCTAATAAAAATATTTGAAACAGTTAAAACCAAAATAAAATGAAAACATTTAAAACTAGTACAATTCGCATTCTGTTTCTCCTGCTTTCGATTTATTTATTTGGTCAGGTTAGCTTTTGCCAGGATAAACAAATCAAGAAATTTAATAATGAGTATACAGCCCATAAGAACACTCTTCTGAAACTGAACAATAAGTATGGCAATATCGATATCCGGGATTGGGATAAGAATGAAATTTCCATTGAAGTCACTATTCTTCTAAAAAATGTCAGTAGTCAGAGAGCTGATCAAATATTCGATAAAGTGAATATAAATTTTTCAGAAGAAGGCGATGTAATCATTGTTGAGACAGAATATGATGAAGAATTTTTCCGAATAATTAACAAAGATCAGTTTTTACAGGAAAAAAAGTTTGAAGTCAATTATTTGATAATGATGCCATCTTATGTTAAAGCAGATGTAGTTAATAAATATGGAAATATCTTTATCAGCAATTTAGCATCACCTTCAACAATTCAGTTAAAATACGGTTCATTGAAAATTAACCAGATCGTCGCTAAAGATAAAGATCATATGGCGCTTGTCGAATTAGGCTATTCCAAAGGTACTATAGAGGATTGCGAATGGCTTAAAATTTTAACGAAATATTCACAGTTAAGTGTTCAGAAGAGTAAAGCGCTTATTATTATCAGTAAATATTCCAAGCTCAATATTGAAGAAGGAAGCACCCTTATATGCGAATCAAAATATGACAGCTACGATATCGGAACCTTGTCTAATTTTGTTACTGAAGCACAATATTCAAATTTTCGTTTCGATGAGATAACAAGAAAAATCGACCTTGAAACCAAATATACCGATGTTAAAGTAATGAAAGTACCGGCTGGATTCGAATCCATCGACATCCAGAACAGTTATGGTTCCGTAAAAATTATTATCGATCCTTCGGCATCCTATACATTAAAAGGGTATGCCAAGTATGCAAAAATTAATTATCCTGATAATAACAGGGTAAATCGTATCCAGGAAAACACAGAGCTAACAGTAGAGGGAACCGTTGGAACAACCGGAAAAGGATCAGGGAAAGTGAATATCGAAACTAAATATGGCGGTATCAGCCTTTATTGATTGTTTTCCGTACCACTTTATCCAAAGCTGGATTATATACTATAAAATAGGGATTGTGCAGGTCGCTTTTATTGTAGGATAAGGGTTGAAAATTCGAAATTTCAATTACCGATCCTCCTGCATATATCACAACCGCATGGCTGGCCGCTGTGTCCCACTCCATCGTAGGCCCCAAACGCGGATAAATATCCGCACTGCCCTCTGCTATCATGCATAGCTTCAGTGAACTTCCAATCGAATTCATCTCACCCACTGGTCTGTTCTTTTTCAGCGTATTAATAAACTGATTGGTCTCATCGGAAAGGTGCGAACGACTTGCCACTATTCTTAACTTTTTTGAGGGTTCACCCACCGAAATTGGAAAAGCATATTTTCTTAATTTTTTTTCAGGTATCCCGATGGCTTCAGTTAGTTTAAAACTGCCATGTTTCTTCGATCCAAAATAGAGAAGATCCAGAGCAGGAGCATAAACAACACCAAGAATCGGTATACTGTCTTCAACTAAGGCTATGTTAATGGTATATTCGGCTCTTTTATTTATAAATTCCTTCGTTCCATCGAGAGGATCAATTAACCAGAACCTGGTCCATTTCTTTCGAATCTCATAGGGATCTGTTTTGTTTTCCTCACTGAGTATGGAGATTTTGGTACTACTGAGATAGTCATTTATTATCTGGTTCGATTCCAGATCGGCCCGGGTGAGAGGTGAATTGTCATCCTTCACCACCACGGTCATCTCTGTATGGTAATACTCCAGCGTTTTTCTTCCCGCTTTAAGTGCTGCTTCCAGCGCCATATCCAATAATTCCGAAAATTTAATCATGTCACAGGTATAGTAAAGAAAGTATGGTTATAGTGGTTATCATATAGAGTATGGTAAGTGGTGCTCCTATCTTGAAAAAATCTTTAAATAAATAATTGCCCGGACCGTAAACCATAAGATTGGTCTGATAGCCATGAGGGGTCATGAAATTGGCTGCCGAGGCATAGGCAACTGTCAAGATAAAAGGTGTTGGTGAAAGATTAAGGTTACTGGCAATGGTAAGCGCTATCGGGAAAATTATACCTACCGAAGCTTTATTGGTTATATAGGCAGCCAGTATGGTTGTAATAAGATAAATACCGAACAGTACTCCCACTCTTCCAAAGGGCATAAATAGGGTGATGAATGTATTGGCTATCAGGTCAGCAGCACCTGTTTTTATCATGGCTATTCCAAGGGCTAACGATAATACTATTATAAGCGCCAGATTATAGTCAAGGCTTTTGGGAAGCTCTTTGGGGGTAGTTAAACCCATTATCATGCCCACTACTATCAGTATCAGCAACCCGATAAACAAACTCATTAAATGCATGGCCGAAAGGGCAATGGCCGTTATTAATCCTCCCAACAAAATATAGACTTTATAATTTTCAATCTTCACAAAATCCTTAACCCGCGAAATGAAATAGAAATCCTGCGATGATTGTGTACGGCTGTTGAAAGCCGTACCTGCATATACAAGTAGCACATCGCCGGCTCTCAGTTCAACGTTGCTCATTTTATTGGTTATCTGCTCCCCATTACGATGCACCGCGAGAACAGCAGCATCGTATTTCGCCCTGAAATTAACTTCCTGAACTACTTTACCGATCAATGTCGAATTCTGCGATATCACAATTTCAATTACCTCGGCCTTTTTGGCCCGTGCAAGCATTCCGATCTCCGAAACCACTAATCCGGATTCGCGATCGACCAGATCGGCAATTTTTTGTGTTTCTCCGGCAAAAACCAGCACATCATCTTCCACTAACCGGGTGTCCTTCATAAAGACCTGTATTGAAACCGAATCCCGAATAATTTCAACCAGCATCATGCCTTTCAGATCATGTAGATTGGTCTCTCCAAGTTTTTTACCTATCAGATAAGACCCGCTACGAACCCTTGCCTCAATGAAATATTTGCGTGTATTAAGAAGTCCCTCCTCATCAGCAGGAGATTTTCTGTCAGGAAGAAATTTCTTGCCTATCAGAAGAACATAGAGAAATCCAATAAAAACCATGGGTATCCCAACGTAAATAAAATCGAACATCTCCAGTTGCCTGAGGTTGGGTATGATTTTCTGATCCTGAACCATACTGGCAACAATAAGATTTGTCGAAGTACCAATTAATGTAGTGGAACCCCCGAGTATTGCAGCATAGGATAAGGGAATTAGAAAGCGCGAAGGAGCAAAATTTTTGCGTCTGCACCAGTTATGAACATAGGGCATCATAATAGCCACTAGTGGTGTGTTATTAAGAAATGATGAAAATACTGCCACAATTATCATCATACGGGTTAGAAATCCGTTATAGCTACGCGCCGTTCGAAAAAGTCTGTCGAACACCCTTTCTATTACTGCGGTTTTTCTGACCATATCGCCCCATACCAGAAGCAGCAAAATGATGGCAACCTGAACATTCCCTAGTCCGGCAAGAATTTCACTGGCCGACAACACATTAAAAACTCCAAGAAAAAGTACAGCTAATACAAAAGTGAAAGCAGGACCAAATAAATCGGTATACAAAGAATACAGAATAAAAAGAATAGCAATGAAAACCAGTATGATATCGAATGTCAGCATACCTGCGATGAATTGATCATCCTTATAATCTCAGTGAAATTAGGGTAACGAATGTATAAAATATCTTTTGTTAATAAAAGACAAGTTTCAAACTATATTCCAATACTAAATAAGCTCAATAACTTATCCCATCAGGTTTCTGTCAGTTAACGAAAAGCGATGCTAATTCTGCCCTTATAATCAAATCAATAAACATTTCTGTTCACTTATAATTTGAGACTATGATCAAATTTCATAATTTTAACACGAGTATTTCTCTTACCTAAATCCATCATAATCATTCGTCAATATAAAAATACTTAAAGAATAAAATTCAGTATGCAGAAAATTTCAGATTTAAAGCCCGGCCTGATATGGAAATATTTTGAGGAGATACTACAGATCCCCAGAGCATCGAAACACGAAGAAAAAATATTACTTTACCTTGAAGAATTTGCAGAAAAACAAAAATTATCCTGTAAAAAGGACAGGAAAAGCAATATTCTTATTTCGAAACCTGCTTATTCAGGCTTTGAAAACCGTAAAAAAATCATTCTCCAAAGTCATGTGGATATGGTATGTGAGAAAAATGAAGGTATACAACATGATTTTGCCAAGGATCCGATAAAGGCCTTTATTACCGAAGGATGGATAAAAGCAAATGGCACTACACTCGGAGCCGACAATGGAATAGGAATTGCTGCCCAACTGGCGGTTCTCGCTGATAAAACGATAGAACATGGTCCGCTTGGTTGCCTGTTCACAGTCGATGAAGAATCGGGACTTAGCGGTGCAATGAATATTGGAGAGGATCTGATAGATGGAAATATTCTAATTAACCTTGACTCGGAAGATGAAGGTGAACTATTCATAGGTTGTGCCGGCGGTATGGAAACTATTGTTTCATTACCTTATAAAACAAAGGAGTTGAAGCATGAGTACACAGCTTTCGAATTCAACATCAGAGGACTTCTTGGTGGCCATTCGGGCGATGATATCAATAAAGGACGAGGTAATGCCAACAAAATTCTGACCCGTTTTCTCTGGAACGCTCACAGGAAATTCAAGATCGGTTTATACGAATTTCAGGGCGGAAATCTGAAAAATGCCATACCACGGGAAGCCAAGGCCTGCTTCGTTATTAAGAATTACAAGAAAAATAACCTGCTCGAATATATTGAAAGCTATAAGAAGATGGTTATTACCGAAATAAAGGTAAACGAACCCAATCTTCTTTTTGAATGTTCCGAAGTGACGTTACCCCGGGAGATCATGACAAATAAATCGATCCGTAAATTACTGAACTCCCTGCATGCCTGCCCAAATGGTGTGGTAGAGATGAGTCATACTATTTCCGGCCTGGTTAAAACATCCTCAAACCTGGCTTCTGTTAAAATGGTAGGTGAAAATAATATTGAAATTGTTACCAGCCAGCGCAGTTCCGTGGAGAGCCTGAAACAAAATGTATCCGACCGGATATTTAGTCTGTTCCGACTAGCAGGATGCCGCATTGTACAAACCGGCAGCTATCCCGGATGGACACCCAACACAGATTCTCCCATTCTGCAGATCTCAGAAAAAAGTTATCTCAATTTATTTGGCACATCACCAAAAATTAAGGCCATTCATGCCGGTCTGGAATGTGGATTGTTCTTAAAGAAATATCCGGATCTCGATATGATCTCCTTCGGCCCCACTATTAAAGGAGCGCACTCACCCGATGAACGTCTGGAAATAGAAACAGTGGATAAATTTTGGTCCCTGCTGCTGGAAGTGATGAAAAATATTCCCGGTAATTAATTACTATTCTACCGGTTCGAAATCTTCCTTACTGACTCCGCAAACAGGACAAACCCAGTCATCAGGGATATCTTCAAAAGAAGTTCCCGGAGCTATTCCCCCGTCAGGATCACCTTCTACCGGATCGTACACATAGCCGCATACTGTACATTGGTATTTTTTCATGCAACAATTGAAAAGAATAAGTTTGGTAATACTTTCAAGTGTCTTATCTAAAATATTAATCCGCAAAAAAGCTAATTTTTTTCGAAACGTCCATATAATAATATAAAATATTTTTAATACCGATGAAAATAGAGATAATTGCCTGTAACCTTTTTATATAAAATTAGTAACACCATAAGTGATTGATTTGTATTTTCTTACTTTTGGAACTCAAATTCAAACTGTAATATGTCTTTTCAGAAAATAATCAGCGATTTTCAGCCTATTTCACTTAAGGAGATGGATTCCGTGCGGTTGCTTAATCGAATTGATACAAAATATGTTGTAAGCCTTGATTTATTACCTCAAATTTTAGAGGAAATACAATCCAATTATAAGTCATTGGATATTGAAGGTGAACGCGTGTTTTCCTACAATTCACTTTATTACGATACACCAGCCAATTACATGTACCTGGCACATCATAATGGCAAACTCAACCGTTATAAAATCCGCTTCCGGGAATATATTTCCAGTAAATTGTGTTTTCTTGAAATAAAATATAAAAGCAAAGGAAGCAGGACCATAAAACACCGGACGACAATTGAGTCTATAGAAACAAAACTTTCGGAAAAATCGAAAAACTATATCGCTAAATATACTCCGTTTAAGGATGGCAACCTTCACCCGATGATTTACACCGAGTTTTCAAGAATTACGTTGGTCAACAACCAACTAAATGAGCGTGTAACTATCGATGTGGATTTAAGGTTTCGTAAAAATGGTTTTTCTAAAGAAACCGGTAACGTGGTTATTGTAGAGCTAAAACGAGATGTTGCGGCCGGGCAATCGGAGCTGATAAAGGCTCTCGGACAATATGGTGTATACCCGAAAGGTTTTAGTAAGTATTGTATTGGCAGGGCACTGGTTGAAACCAACTTAAAAAGTAATAATTTTAAGGAACGAATATTAACTATTAATAAAATAAATAATGGAAGTTGCTTTTACAGGAATTTTCCTCGCTGCTAAGGTATTCGGCATAGAATTAGTCGACAAGGTCGATTTTTTCGAATTGATTGTAAGGTTTGCATTTAACTTTCTGGTTGTTTTTGTTGGTGTACGATGGTTATACTATCCGATTGCAAAACGTAAAGATTACCTTTTTACCTATATACTGATCAGTGCCGTAGTATTTCTCCTCTGTTTTCTGCTTGAGAATGTAAAACTCCAGTTGGGATTTGCCCTGGGACTGTTTGCTATCTTTGGCATTATCCGTTACCGAACCGATGCCATTCCCATCAAAGAAATGACCTACCTCTTTCTGGTTATCGGTATATCGGTTATTAATGCATTAGCCAATAAAAAAGTCAGCTATGCCGAGCTTATTTTCACAAATCTCGTACTCCTTTTTGTTGCATTTTTACTGGAACACGTTTTTCTATTAAAGCACGAATCAACTAAAACTGTACTGTACGAAAAGATCGATCTGATTAAGAAAAATCGAAGAGAAGAATTGATCCAGGATCTTGAAGAAAGAACCGGATTAAAAATTAACCGGATTGAAATTGGCCGGATCAATTTCCTTCGCGATACGGTGAGAATAAAAGTATATTATTATGAAACCGATCAGGAAGCCATTTTTCATGAAGATGATTACGGAACTAGAAACAATAACAACGATATTTAAAAAAAAAACCGGGCATCAACCCGGTTTTTTAATTTCCTCTCCTCCTTCCAATAAATTCAGCTGTATAATGCGCTACACCTTTTATTTCATAAGCATTTGCAAATTATTAAAAGCCGAAGTTCATTCCTATTAAAATAATTGCTCCGATATCATCCATATAACCGAATTCCTGTTTGGCTCCCAGAATATTACGGGTATTAATGTTTATGTCCAAAAAATCGAATAAGGAATAACCTATTTTCAGATTGACAATAGCTTTAGGCTCAATAATAACGGGATCGTTAATGTTTTGGAGATATTTACTTGAAAACTCCTGCTTCGAATAAAAATAGCCATTTACATTGATTGAAAGTTTTTCTGTCGGTTTATATTGTACACTCAGGCTTCCAAAAATTGAAGGAGTTGCTCTGTTCACTATATCCTCCCTATCCTCTGTAAAATTTGTGGAGGAATAAGTGACGGTATCCGAGCCTGCTTCCTCTAACATCAATATTATTGTTTGCGCCTGTGTATAGGGTATCACATTTTTCAAATAAGTTTGCTGATAAGTTCCATGCACTTTGATCACCAGATCTTCCCGTATTATAAAGCTCACTGAGCCTGTAATACCATACTGTTGCGATTCCAGATCGATATTTTTGTATGTCATTCGAACCCACGGACGATCCAATCCAAATTGCGCTCCGTTTAAATTCACAGAATCGGGGTACAACGCTCCGAAATCCCTGGTTTTAGAAAAAAATAATTCTACGTCAGCCTGGATCTTTTTTATTGGTTTTATCCGATAGCCCAGTTCCATCATACACATTGACAGAAAATTCAGATTCTTTTGTCCATTAAATAAAATATACCCGGGATCGGGTCTCTCGTCCCGGAACCAGTAATAATCAGCATAGGTATCCACCATAAACGGTCCGCGATTTGCTCTGGAGTGAACAAACCGAAAATTGTGCCTGCTGTTCAAGGTATAGGAAGTAACCATCTGGTACGATATATAGATATTCTCATGAGTGCTGAATTTTTCTCCTCTTATGGCCCCAATAAACCTGAGTTTTTCAAATGCCAGATAATCAGCGCGCAGACTCAATGCAGTTGTAATAAAACTCCTCTTTCCATTTAAGAAACCCTGTCCCTCACGACGCAAATAGGGAAGATCGTCATAGCTGGCCAATTGATAGCTGAAGCCCGGACGCAGGTTTAAATTCCCCAGAAAAATATCATATTCGAGGTTGGAATTCAGGTTAATAATATCGACTTTGAATCCCGTGTCTCCCAGGATGATATCCTGCCAACCGTTAAGCAGGTTAACCTGAGCATGTAATCCATCGACTTTTCCGTTTAAATCGATGTACGAAGTTTTGGAAATACGCCCTACAACCGACATAGGATTATCACCCATAGTAGAAGAAATAACTTCCGAATTTTGATATCCTGCTTTCAGATCGAAGGCTATATCATCGTTAACATTATACATTAAGTAAGTGTTCACTCCATATTGCTGTCGTGATTTCCGGGGATCGGGGAACATTTCATATACATCATCGGCCGGATCGAAAACATAGTATGAGGGATAATACGGATCATGAATCGTATCGAGCTCTTCGAGCGATAAATAGCCACCTGTTCCACCATTCGCTTTGTGAACATAAACCTTATCGGTATTCCGGTTCATTAATTGAAAATTACCGGTTATCCTGAAGGAGAATTTATGATTGATCCCTTTCCCGATTGACAGGTTGGTGATAGCTGTATTTTGTGTTCCGCCTTGTAATCCCGCATGAACTGACAATTTAGTATCCTCCTGTCCCCTGGTAATTATATTTACTACACCCGATACTGCATTCGGGCCGTATAACGCACTTGAAGGTCC
>CAZMVE010000049.1:0-21296 GCA_964569585.1 uncultured Bacteroidales bacterium
ATATCAAAAACAAAGTCAGGGAGAAGAAATTACATTGACTAATAAAGCAGGTTACCTCTATTGTCCGAACGGCTATGGTAAGATTAAATTGACGAACACTTTCCTTGAAAGCAAATTGAAAGTCGGGGCAATAACAAGGAACTCGAAAACAACTAAAGTACTTTTAAGGATGGCATAATAAATAACAGGCATGAAATCATAGAATTATTAACACCACCTAATAGCCTTAAAATCAGTAATTATTAATGAATGTACTTTATGAATATGGAACTTGTTAATCCAATTTGATATCTTATGATAGTAACTATCTAAAAATACCGATATCGGAAGTTGAACCTACCCAAGTTTAACACCAATAAAATATCCATCGGCACTACGGGACGCAACCTTCATCGACTTAAATTCATCATAATAAAAACACTTTAAATAATCGCAACAGATGAAAACCTTACAATTGCTATTTCTCACTGAAATTTTGGTGTCATTGACTAGTTTCAGTCAGTCAGGCACTATAATCAGACCGGATTATGCAAACATTGCTACCCTTATTGTCGATTTTGATACCTATGGATTCGAAGGTGGAAATATAGCCTATTATACCTGTCCGGAGTGCACGAATGACAGTATACCCCTGGTGGTGGATTATCATCCTCCAGGTGATTTTGGCCAGATTACTTTTACTCTAGCCTCAACATCCGATACAATTTTTGACGCTACCATCATCTGGATGGGGACAGGTCAAATTGATTATCCCGAGGAATTTATAACAATTGATCCTTTTAGTTTTGAAAGTACGCCTGTTGTTAAACCTTCGGATATTATGTATCTGGATATGGAAGGTAATATATCAGACGATCCCTGGATTACAGAGAAAGCGGATTCAGCATGGGATGTGGTGGATTCCTTGGTAATAACCCGATATTTTTCCGAATACAATTATAAAGTGGCTATTTATTTGTATCCTCCCTCAGTGGGTGCGTTTGATCCCCAGGCAGCTAAATGGATTGTTTTTCTCTATCATTATGAAACTCCCAATTCGATTGAAACTGATTATAGTGAAATGGGGAATACAGTTTTCTATCCAAATCCCGTTAGGGATATCCTGTTTATAAACGACAACAAGCTTCAATCCAATATACATCGCTATAGAATTTATAGTGTGATAGGTACCGTTATGATTGAGGGAATAATTAAGAACAATAACTATCAGATAGATGTATCTTCGTTTCCGAATGGTATATATTTTATTGAATTTCTTGATAAGAGCGGATACTGCTTTACAACGGAAAAATTGATCAAAGAATAATATTTACTACAGCCGATCGAAGGCTGTTCATGGGTGTAATTGTTTCACTGTATGATTGTATATTACGCAACCTTATTCCGATGAAATTCATCAGTCAGATATAAAAACACATCGTCATGAAAAAAATAGTTTATTCAGTAATAATCGCCGGGGCTGTGGTTTTATTCAACTACAGTTGCGAAAATGAAAAGGAAAATAATACTATTACTGGTGATTCCTTAATCCTTTCCGGTGAACTTATAAATCATACCGAATGTAAAGTTTTCAAAGCAGCTGATACTCCTGACACATTAAGTTGTATCAGCTATGAATTTGATGCTGCAACTAATAAGCTTACATTACATCATATAAATGCCGGATTCAACTGTTGTCCCGATAGTTTGTACTGTGAAGTATCATTAGTCGAAGACACCATTATTATTGAAGAGTTTGAAAAAGAATCGCTTTGCAATTGTAATTGTCTATTTGACTTGAATATAACGCTTGAAGGAGTTGATTCGAAAAAATATTATATAAAAATCATAGAACCCTATGCCGGAGAGCAGGAGAAGTTATTTTTTGAATTAGCTCTGGGTGATGAAAATGAAGGTTTATATTGTGTAACCAGGAATCTCTATCCATGGGGAACAACGGATTATGAGGAGGAGATTCCATTAGAATTGTCAGGACAAGTTACAGACCATACTGACTGTAAAAATTTTAAATCAGTCACTTCTGATAATGATATTCCTGATACGATAAGTTGTATCGATTATTCATTTGATGCTATAAATAATGAACTTATTTTAAAACATATAAATGCCGGATTTAACTGCTGCCCCGAAAGTTTATACTGTGAAGTATCATTGGTTGAAGACACTATTACTATAGAAGAGTTTGAAAAAGAATCGTTGTGTGATTGTTTATGTTTATTTGATTTGGATATGAAACTGAAGGGAGTTGAATCAAAAAAATACTATATAAAAATAATTGAGCCTTACATTGAAGATGGAGAATTGCTATATTTTGATATGGACCTGGTAAGTAATACTGAGAATTCATATTGTGTTATCAGAAATAATTATCCATGGGGAATATAGGCGAAAGTTAAGCTAATGTTTATATATTTATTTTCTGAGTTGTATAGTTGATTAATCGGTGAATTGCCTTCGATGAAATTCTCCGTCTAGAACAGAATTTTCAACACGGATGGATAATAGAAAAGAATGTTAGTTTATTTAACAGGTTCAGTGCTATATGAAATGATTGAAAATCTTATCTTTGAATTATCAGAATAAGAAATTGCATGAAACACGTAATAAATTCTTTTTTAGTCCTATTACTTACCTATTAATGGAATAACAACTAATGAATGATCTTCACATCAAGCCATCCAAAAATACTCCACAAATAGATTTTTACGCTAACGGGAACCTTGTACTCACCGGATCGGTGTATTCTGAAAATGCGAAAGAGTTTTTCCAACCGGTTATTGAATGGGTCGTCAATTTGGAAACGGAGGAAGTGAATTTTGATTTAAAAATTAATTATATCAATACGGCCAGTGCTAAAAAACTCTTTGAACTTCTCCAGGAACTCTCACGGAACACTCAGATAAAAAAAATAAACACAAAATGGTTTTATGAGGAGGGAGATGAAGATGGTCTCGAAACCGGACAACTCCTTTCAGAATCGATACCCAATCTGAATTTTAAATTTATTGAATACGACGAAAAGTAGTAGGCCCAATTCACTGACATTTTAAGAGTATTTATTATCCGGAAATTTTTCCCTAAGTAGGTTATGGTATTTTTTGGCATTCTTTGTATCACCCAGCTGTTCAAAACACCATATTATATTCATCAGGGCCATTTCGGAATAGGAAAATTGGGAAGTGCTGAATAGAGTGAATGCTCTGTACTGATCGACCCACGAATAGCGTTGAAAATAATCATAACTTTTCTGAAAGGCAATTATCGCTGCCTGAAGGCTACCTTTTTTCAGATAAAATATTCCTTTACGATGCCATTTGGGAATGAGTACTTTCAGATAGATTGATAGAAGGAAATACAGCGAAAAGCCAATGATCAGGTAGTGTTCACTGCCGGAAAAATACAGGATGAAAATAAAAAGCAGCAGAATGGCGATCTGGGGTACATAGTATAGGTAATTGGTGTTTCGGATAACCGGTATTTTTGAAGCCATAGTGATACTTTTAACAGACCACAAAGTTACCTTATTTAATTTGTTTGCAGATAAGATTGATTTGTGATTTTACTGAATTTATTCCGGCATTTTATGCATCGACCTGAAATCCCAGTACAAAGCCATTTTTATAAAGTTCACTGATGAAAGTCGTCACTGCTTTATCTGTTATATGATCGCGCAAAAGCTTAAAGCTTTGGCATGCTTCTGAAATAAGGACATCAAGAGACTTTTTGTTAACTATACCGGCAAGAATCAAGTTGAACAGCGGGCTCAGATTGATAAAGCGCACATGGTGAAATTGCTGGTGCCGGTAGACCAAAAGGTAGTAATCCCCCTGGTTATCAGGCGTATTCTTAACAGGCATAAGATGTACAGGATAGTGTAAGCTGATAATTTCATGGTCGGGATTTAGTATGATCGTATCGTGCAGTGTATCGCCTTCTTTCCTGTAATCCGGTATTTTTCTATCGGACATCGTATACACATGCAGTTCCATCCATTCCATCAGGAGTAAATCATTCAGCCAGGGCATATCATATTCTCCGGCCCAATTTTCTGAAAGTACATAATGGTAAAACTCTACGGGCAATTTCCATATCTGTGGGGTTTGTGGAGCATATTCCCTAAAGAACCGATCGATCATTTCTATAAAGCCATTCTCGCCTTTCACCTTGGTGGCTATGGGAAAAGCTCTTGTGAGGTTATTCTTAATAATATTGAAAACCAGCCGGCGATAATGCTTAGCATGTTTTTCATTAATTCCCGGAATGGTGGGTAATTTACCTGAACGGCAATAGGATCCCAGATCATTTTGAATTTTGAGGGTTTCAGGCAGCAGCATGGTGTTTTTCTTTCCAGTTGGCAGTACAAATTCTATCCAGTTCCTCCATCTCGTGACAAAGCTGGTTAATTTCATTGAAGTTATAATCGCGTTCCAGTAATACCGGTACGGGCTGCGTGAGTTGCGTAGTATAATCGAAAAGTTCAAAAACCGGATCGATGATATTTTCACTGTGAGTATCGATAATCAGATCGGGTTCAACCTATAAATGTCCGGCCATATGTATATATGCCACGCTGTCCAGAGGCATCTGGTCGAGAAAGGTCCGCGCCGTATTTATGGTTAAAAGCGTTCACATATACATTATTCACATCCAGCAACATGTTACATCCCGATTCTTCAATAATTCGCGAAACAAATTCGGCTTCACTCATTTCTGCAGCAACAGGAGTATAATACGATACATTTTCCAGGGCTATAGGCATTCCCAGAAAATCCTGTACGTGTTTGATACGATCTACTATGTGCAGGATAGCATCTTCACGAAAAGGTATGGGAAGGAGGTCGTATAAATGCGCGTTACCCGATTTGGTGTAACTTAGATGCTCTGAGTAGATCTTAACTTTATATTCCTCTAAGAAGGATTTTATTTTTTTAAGAAATTTCCAGTCGATATCCTCCGGGCTTCCTATTGACAAAGATAACCCATGGCAAGTGACTGGGTATTTCGAAGCTGCGGCATCGAGTTTTTTTCTCCAGTATCCGCCCAGATCAATCCAGTTTTCCGGGGCAAACTCAATAAATGAAGGTTGTAACAATTCACCTTCCAATATATCATCGGCCAGATCGCGTCTGAAACCTATGCCTGTATGTCTCATGGTATTTTTTTAAGTTAAAATTAGGATGCCCGCCATAATCATCGTATTACATAATTATTTTCGGGCATCCACTCTCTCCTCTTTAGACTGAATTAATTTTGAAACGAATTATTCTGCCGAGTCTTCTGTATTTGACTGCTCACCTCCACACTTGCCTTCACCACACTTCGATTCATCAGTCTTGCCTTCATTTTTAGTGCTATCCGTTTTTGCTTCGGTATCAGCTTCGCCGCAGGAACCTTCGCCACACTTTAGTTCACTGAATTTTATTGTATTACGATGGTTAATCGCATCAATGCCTTCCAATGCCCTGAGGTTCGACTCTATAAGTTCTGTTCTGAGTTCGGAACCTGTTCCAAGATCAGAAAAGCTCAAAAGACTATTCATATCATTGACATTTGCTGCAAGAGCTGCAGCGGCTGTTCCTGTAACTAAAGCTCCAGCAAAAAGAGCTGAGGTCTTAAGGTTTGTTTTGTGTGTTTTCATAAATGACTATTTTAATTTAGATTAAATATAAATAAATAGTCGGACAAAAACAGAAAACCTTACAATAAAAACTAAATAGACCGGATTTTATTGCTGATTAATTTCTGGAGATTAGATTTTTCGGCAGGAGACATACGGTGCAGAGGTGTATTGCTGCGTATTGGCAGAAGAGAATTATGTCTGACACTTTTAATTATCATTTGGGTTTGTCTGTAGTATTTCTTACAGTATTTACATCCAGCAAGGTGCATATGCAGATTCATCCTGTCTTTTAGACTGACCTTTTCTAATATTTCCTTTGCTGCAAAGTAAGTAGCCTCTTCACAGGAGAGCATCATTCTTCGCATCAAAGCCATCATTTTGTTTTTCATAATTGTTAAAGTCAGGATTTCAACCAGTTTTTTTCAACACATTCACGAAGCTGGAGCTTAGCACGGTGCATAATGACCCACAAATTAGACGACGAAATATCAAGTTCCTTACATACCTCAACGGTTTCCATCTCTTCAATAATGCGAAGTGCAAAAACTGCGGCCCATTTTTCTGGCAGGAGAGAAATACAGCGCTCAATGATCTCTTTTAACTCTTCATTTTCGATAGCTGAATCTGGCGATAATTGCCAGTCCTTCGGAGCACGTGACTCGATCCAGTGTCCTTTCATATCCCCTTCAGCATGAAAGGGGAGGGATTCTTTTCCCTCGTAATAATTTTTATCAATCAGCTGATCCTCTTTATTCCGCGTGTTTTTACGGTACTGATCAATTATCTTCCTTTTAAGAATTGAAATTAACCATGTTTTTTCCGTGCTGCGTCCCTCGAATAATTTTAATGCTGTAAGAGCCGCCAGAAAAGTATCCTGCACAAGATCGTAGGCCAGGGCCTGATCATTTACTCTGGAAAAGGCATAATTGTAGAGATAATCGCCATATAATTCAACCCATTTTTCAGGGGAGGTATCCATACCGGTTTTTTATTTTTTCAATATTAAAAAAATAGCGGGTAACTCTTATATTTTTTTTGCCGGTAATTTCCTTATTTTTGAAGATATCCGAGAATCAATGAGCAAATTAAATATAATTCGTGCATCGGCCGGGTCGGGAAAAACACATCGCCTGGCAAGCTTTTTCCTGGATATCGTATTACAAGAAAATCTTGATTACTTTAAAAGTATACTTGGCGTTACTTTTACTAATAAGGCTACAGAGGAAATGAAGCGCAGGATCATTGAACAGCTGCATCAGTTGTCAGATCCAAATACATCCGATTACCCTGAAGAATTTCTCCGTTATTTTAAGGGCAACAAGGAGCTATTAAATACAAAAGCGAATGTTCTACTCAGGAAAATATTACACGAATATTCCTGGTTCAGCATTGAAACCATCGATACTTTTTTTCAGCGGATTATAAGGGCATTCACGCGTGAGCTGGGTATACCAGGTAATTATTCGGTTGAAATCGATACGCAACCTATTTTGAAGTACGCCGTCGATCAGCTTTTGGATACTATCGGGGATAATAAAGATCTGCTCAACTGGTTAATGCAGTTTTCTGAGAATAAGATCGGAGAAGGAAAATCGTGGGATATTCATAAGGATCTGCTTGGTTTGGGAAAAGAAATATTCAAGGAAGAATTTGCTGCCGATTCCATGGTACTTCATGTAGCGCTTGCCGATAGGGAAAAACTTTTTACCTACCGCGATACACTTTTCGGGATTACGGCGAATTTTGAAAAACGATGCAGTGAATATGGAAAGAAAGGACTCGTATATATTAAGGAAAGCGGTCTGACAGCCGATGATTTTTATCAGAAGCGAAATGGTGCTGTTAAAGTATTTACGAGACTGGAGCAATGTGAGGTGAAAAATTCGAAAGGAGAATTACTTACAGAAACCAACCTCATTAATAAACTTTTGGAAGATCCTGAAAACTGGCCCTCGTCGGATACGAAGCAGAAAGCCGAAGTAACTGCACTGGCCTCACGCAGGCTTCTGCCCCTGTTATCTGAAACAGTGGAGTTTATCGGGAAGGAATACAGGAGGTATTTTACCGCTGAAGTCATTCGCAAAAATCTCTATACGGTGGGTATTCTGGTCGATCTTGAAGAGAAAATCAGGCAATACCGGCTGGAGAAGAATGTATTTATCCTGAATGATGCACCCAAATTGCTCGACCGTATCATTAACCATAACGATACGCCCTTTATCTACGAAAAGATGGGGAATCGTTACGGACATTATCTTATCGATGAGTTTCAGGATACCTCGAAATTGCAATGGAGCAATTTTAAACCCCTGATCAGTAATTCACTCTCCCAGGCCAGGGGTTGTCTGTTAGTGGGTGATGTGAAACAATCGATTTACCGCTGGAGAAACGGAGACTGGAACATTCTTGCCAGAAGCATACATGAAGAATATTCAAAAGAAATTATTCACGATGAGAGTCTGGGAACCAACTGGCGCAGTAATGAAAACATAGTGAACTTTAATAATAAGTTGTTTCCTAAGGCACAGGAAAAATTAGGAGATCAGCTGCAACTTTTATTTGGTGAGCAGAGTACCTTTACTACATCGCATCTGGATGTACTCCGCGGTATTTACTCCAATATTTCACAGACTGTTCCTGAACACAATAAAAATAAAGGAAATATAGAAATTCGTTTTTTTTCGAAACAAATCACACGGGAGCAAAATGATTATTATGTTGAACCTCTTATCGATGCGGTCAATTCACTTCTTGAGAAGGGGTATTCACCCGGAGATATTGCCATCCTGGTCAGGAATAAAAAACAAGGAAAATTACTGGCTGATTTGTTGATTAGCTCAAATAACGAATCAAAATTCTGCAGGCCGGTAGATGTTATTTCCGATGAATCATTGTTTCTTTCTGCTTCCCATGCAGTGAACCTTCTGATAGCGGCTTTGCAGTGTTTGAATGCTCCGGATGAAAGTCTTTACCGGGCAAAACTCATAGGACTGTATAAAGCCCATATTGCAGACAATATAACACCAGGTGAAGTTTTAGAAATGAAACTGCATGCCGGCTTTTTCAATAAACAGCATGAGGGAAAGTCATTGCCTTCCTATTTTACGGATCATTCCGGGGAGCTTGCTTCGTTGCCACTGTATGAGCTAGCCGAACAATTGGCCCGTATATTTCAGGTCTATACGCATAAAGTCGATGTTCCCTATGTGCATGCGTTGCTTGACCTGATGTATGAATACTCACAAGTTTATCCGCCTGCCATAAGAGGTTTCCTTGATTACTGGTCGGATGAGGGAAGTACCAAATCGATTCCTGCTGCCGAATCTCGCCGTTCCATACGTATTCTTACCATTCATAAAGCGAAGGGACTGGAATTTAAAGCTGTTCTGATACCCTTCTGCTCCTGGGATCTGAGTCAGAAAACAAATGCTGTTTTCTGGGTTAAATCACCAAAGGCTCCTTTTGACTTTCTGCCTCTGGTTCCGTTAAATTTTACCAAAGCTCTGAAAGACACTCTTTTTGTTGAGGATTACTTCAGTGAACTGTTTAAATCGTATATCGATAACCTTAACTTGCTGTATGTAGCATTTACAAGGGCCATTGATACACTTATTGCTTTTCCTGTATTCAACGACTCCGAAAGAAATGCATCTCAAATTAGCACTGTGGGTGATTTATTGTATCAATGCCTGGCTCAAGATGATCAGGAAATAAATGAACATTTTGATCGATCGCGGCAGGTTTACCGGATAGGTTCTCCTGATGCCGGAACGCAAGTGGAAGAACAAATCGCTGCCGGGAGAAATATAATTCATTCTTATGCCGGGAAACCCGCTACCGGAAGGATGTTCTTTAATACTTACGGATATGATTATTTTCAGGATACTACACAAATCAGGGATAGAAGAGTTCGTGGCAAAGTATTGCATGACCTCTTAGCCAAAATAGTTACCCTTGATGATCTGGAAAGAACGGTTCAGGAAGCCGTATTTGAGGGACTTGTTTCAAAAGATGAGGGGCAATCCCTTACAGAGCATATTCGATCGGGAATGACAAATGCAATTGTGAAAACCTGGTTCGATGGGAGCGGAGAAGTATTGACCGAAAGGGATATTATTTTACCCGCCGGGAATGCAAAAAGACCTGACCGGGTTGTTCTCTGGTCTGAAGCAGTGCATGTAATTGATTACAAATTCAGTCGCAAAGTGGAAGAGAAAATGTATCGCCGGCAGGTAAAGGATTACATGAGGCTAATTGCAGAAATGCGAGAGGAACCAGTTCGGGGATTTTTATGGTATGTCGATAAAAATGAACTTGTTGAAATCGGAGAATGATATAAAAGTTTATAGCTGGGGAACCGGTAGAAGGATAAATACAGCGTCGAACTACATGAAAAAGCGCTTTGGCACACGCATTCAAAAGCTGACTATCGACGCAGGATTTACCTGTCCGAACCGTGATGGCACAAAAGGTACCGGAGGTTGTCATTTTTGCAATAATGAAGCTTTTAATCCCAGTTACTGTACACCCGATAAATCCATTCAACAACAGATAGAGGAAGGCATCAGTTTTCATGAAAAGAGATACCGCAGGGCCACCCGGTACCTGGCATACTTTCAGGCCTATTCCAATACCTATGCTTCTCTCGAAAAGTTGAAATCACTTTTCGATCAGGCTCTCAGCCGGGACGATATGGCGGGATTGATAATAGGTACACGCCCCGATTGTATCGATGAGGCAAAACTGGAATACCTGGCCCGTCTGTCGGAGAAATACTATGTGGTTGTGGAATATGGTATTGAATCGGTTAATAATGTTACCCTCGCAAATATAAACAGGGGACATACTTTCGAGGATTCTGTCAATGCACTGAATTTAACGCGGAAATACGGTGTTAACAGCGGGGCACATTTTATTTTTGGTTTGCCGGGCGAGAGCTGCGAGGAGATGCTCGATTCGGCAACAATAATTTCTGCATTGCCCTTACACTCTATTAAGTTTCATCAATTACAACTGGTTAAGGGCACTCAGTTTGCTCTTGATTATGAGAATAATCCTGCTGCATTTAAACTTTTTCCGCTGGATGAATATATCGTTTTCGTCGCCGATTTTTTAAGCCGGCTCAATCCTAAGTTTATTGTGGAACGCATGGCTGCCGAAACCCAACCCTGGATCAATGTCAGGGAAATGTGGGATTTACGCTACGACCGGGTTATACAGCTCATTGAGAATAAGCTGGAGGAACTCGATCTCTGGCAGGGGAAATTCTATTCACCATCAACTGAAAAAAATAAAACAACGTAATATAAATGACCTACTTTCTTCAGGATGTAGCAAATTATCTTTACCAGCGAAAACAGGGTGATCTTCGCAATACCGTAATCGTATTTCCGAGTCGCCGTGCAAGGCTGTTCTTTAACTATTTTCTTTCGCAGATAGCTTCAAGATCACTTTGGGTCCCGCAATATTATACCATATCCGATTTTGTTCAGAAGCTAAGCGGCTTGCAGTTGGCCGATCCGTTGTCTTTGTTATTCCGGCTGTATAAAATTTTCAGAGAAATAACCTCTTCAACAGAGACATTTGACAATTTTTACTATTACTGCGAAGTTATTTTAGCCGACTTTGATGATATTGATAAGTACCGGGTCAATGCTGATGCTCTGTATTCCAACCTGAGTGATCTGAAGGCTATTGAGGATTATAAAGAATATCTCGAAGATTTTCAGATTGATACGATCCGGAATTTCTGGGATATCCTTATAAAAAGCAGGGAGTCGGATGAAAAAGAACAATTTCTTTCCATCTGGGATGCACTGGGAACTATCTATACCGAATTTGGGAATTCACTGGAAAAAAAGGGCCTTGCATACGAAGGCAGGGTATATCGGAGAGCTATTGACAGGTTGATCTCCGGCGAGGAACCGGAATTATTTGAAAATGAAGTGATATTCATTGGTTTTAATGCGCTGAACCATTCTGAAGAGTTGCTTTTCGATAGGTTCAGGAGCAGAGGTAATGCACTTTTCTTCTGGGATTATGACGAAGCCTATATAAAAAGTGATTTACACGAGGCCGGATTTTTCCTGAAAAAGTATTTGAGTCGATACCCCCAGCCGGCAGACTTTTCAGCCAGATCTCATACTGTTGTTGGGGAACAGAAAATAACAACCATTGCCGTTCCTTCGACTATCTCACAGGCAAAGATCATCGATAAATGCCTTGAAATTTCAGGTTCGGGCAGCATTGAATCACCCCTGAAAACCGCACTGATCCTTGCTGATGAATCCCTACTAATGCCAGTAGTGAATTCACTTCCCGATGAAATAGGAAAAGTTAATATTTCAATGGGATATCCAGTTGTTGACACGCCTGCATTTAGTTTTATCGTGTCATTAACCGATTTGCATAAGAACCAGCGAAAGATAGGAGCAAAGAAGGATGAATTTGAATATTATCATCACGATTTATTTTCAGTTCTCAACCATCCCTTTCTTATTAAATTGTGTGATACCAAAGATATCCGGACATTTCAGAAAGAATGCCAGCGAAAAAACCTGGTTTTTATCAATCCCCACGATATCAAACTGAAGGAAACTATCATCGATGTAATTTTCAAACCACTCCATGAGCCAGACCAATTTGGCCGGTATCTTCGTGAAATTATTGAAACCGTAGCTGAACAAATAAGAGCAGATGATGAGTCATCGGCAACCTCAAAGTGGCAACTGGAAATACTCTTTGCTATTCATAAGGTGCTTATGCGGTTTGAGGTTCTTATTCAGGAGTCTGACATTGAATTTACATTTTCAATTTTGCTAAACCTGTTACGAAGAATTCTGGAAGGTATCTCGGTTCCCTTTTCAGGTGAACCTTTAACCGGATTGCAGGTTATGGGAATTCTTGAAACACGTACACTCGATTTTGAAAATGTTATTATTCTATCCATGAACGAAGGTAAATTTCCAAAATCGGGTCATATACCTTCACTTATCCCGTTTTCGCTGCGCGAAGGCTTTCACTTGCCTACAATAAATCATCAGGATGCTATTTTCGGTTATTATTTTTACCGGCTTCTTCACCGATCACGTAATATCATTTTGGTTTATAATACCAAAACTGAAGGGCTGCAGAATGGTGAACCCAGCAGATTTATTCTTCAGTTAAGGTATGAACAACCCGTTCCGCCCGATCATCTGGATATGGGATATGAAATTGGCCCACATTTTAAAAAGAGGATCATAATTAATAAAACAGATCAGGTTTTCGAAGTATTAAAAAAATATCAATTTCCCGATAGCAGTTCCATTATTTCACCCAGTGCACTTAACACTTACCTCACCTGCAGTTTACGATTCTATTTTAAATATATTGAAGAGATTGATGAACCTGATGATATCAATGAACAGATTAAAGCCGATATTTTTGGCAGCATATTGCATAAGGTAATGTCTATTCTGTACAAACCCTTTTATAATGAAGAATGCCATGCAAAAGATATTGATTCTGTCAGGAAAAATAAAAACCTGGTAAATAGTGCCATTAAGCAGGCATTTGCAGATGAGTATTTTAAGAAACAGAAAATTAAAGAAGAGGACTTCCGCGGATCAAATCTTATAATCAGAAGGGTCATAGAACAGTATGTCGAAGGTATTTTAACTTACGATATGCAATCGGCACCTTTTAAAATATTGTCGACTGAGGAAAAATATTTTACAAAGATTAAACCGCAAAACACTGCTATAGAATTGCGTATTGGAGGGTATGTCGACCGGCTTGATGTGAAGGAAGGAATAGTGAGAGTTGTCGACTATAAAACCGGGAAGCGGTATTCCGAATTTAGCCATATTGAATCACTTTTTTCACATGAAGATGAAAAAAGGAACAGTGCGGTATTTCAGACTTTTCTTTATTCGTGGATTCTTTCAAAAGAAAAACCTGGCCGGCCAATTCAGCCTCTTCTGTATTATATCCGCGATATTTACCAGCCGGGTTATACTCCGGAGATATTTCAGTCGGAAAACAGAAGAAAAACCAGGGTCAGTAATTTTGCCGATTATAGCCTGGAATTCGAAGAAAGGTTAACCAGGCTGGTAACTGAGATCTATGATAAATCGGTACCCTTTTCACAAACTGAGGACATCGAGCAGTGTAAAATATGTCCCTATAACGAGATATGTCTTCGGGAGACCGATTGATTTGCAGGAATTGGATGGATACAGTATTTTCAATCAGACAAGGAAATTATCAACATATCTAAAAGGTATTTATGGAATAAGTAAGCAATAAATAGAAACGTAATTATTTGAATATAAGCAGATATATCCTTCATTACTATTTTAATAAATTGAGAGTAATAACGGCGCTAAGTATTACCGGATGTAATTTGTTTCCGTAATTTTATATATTTAACAATTAGCTCATAGATTAGAATACATGCAAATCAGGCTTTTTAAAAATTGGTGGTTAATGACGCTGAAAGGCTTACTTGCCATTGGTTTTGGCATGGTTGTACTTATCAGGCAATACCCACTCATAAGAAAATCTCTGGCTGTTAGTTTCGGTGTTATCATCCTGGCATCGGGAGCCATGATCATTGTTGGCGCCTATTTACAGAAACATAGCAATCCCAGGTGGCGGTGGTGGCTCATTGAAGGAGTGATTGATATTATAATCGGAGCATTTTTTGTTTTTAAACCACAGTACGCCAAGGCATTTTTCTTATTCTTCCTGGCATTGTGGGCCTGCATTATTGGTATTATTCAGGTTATGACTTCATTCCGTATGATTAATTATATGAGAAATTGGTGGTCGATGCTGGGTACCGGGATATTCAGTATTTTATTTGCCATATTGATTTTTATTAATCCTTTCTATGCCAACTATTCTCTGGGGTCCGTTATCGGAGTTTCCTGTATAGTGTTCGGTTTGCTTATGACTTACACATCACGAATTTTACGCGAAATATATTTGTAACGATCCATAACAGGAATAAGTACTCCACATTATTTATTTCAATACCTCTAATCAATTTTACCGTCCAGTAAACCGGGTCTGAGCTTTTTTGTTCTTTCCAATGCTTTCTCATAACGCCAGTCTTCAATATCCGTATGATTTCCCGACAATAAAATTTCAGGGACTGTCCATCCGTTATAATCAGCTGGCCGGGTATAAACAGGGGGGGCAAGAAGGTAATCCTGAAAACTGTCGGAAAGAGCAGATGTTTCATCCGAAATTGCACCAGGAACGAGTCGCACAATGCAGTCAGTAATTATGGCAGCTGCCAGTTCACCACCGGTGAGAACATAATCACCAATGGATATTTCGCAGGTAATCAGATGATCACGAACCCTTTGATCGACTCCCTTATAATGTCCGCAAAGAATAATTATATTTTGAAGTGTCGAAAATCTGTTGGCAATCTGCTGGTTGAAACGAACACCATCGGGTGTTAAAAAAACGATCTCATCATACTTTCTTTCCTGTTTTAGTTTTTCAATTATTCGGTGTATGGGTTCTATTGTCATTACCATACCTGCTCCTCCGCCGAAAGCGTAATCATCGACCTGTCGTTGTTTGTTGGTGGAATAATCGCGTATATTGTGAACCACAATGTCAATGAGTTTATTATCAATTGCTCGTTTAATTATGGAATGGTTGAAAGGACTTTCCAGTAATTCGGGGAGTATGGTAAGGATATCAATTCGCATACTTTTTACGTTTCATACAAAGGTAGTACACTTGTTCAGATGCCAATATAAATGAAAGTATTAAACAATTTATGTGAATAATTCTTATGTAATTAGCAATAAGTAATAAACGAGTACTCAGGTCATACTTTTAAATAAAATACCTTATCTTGCCCAATTATAAAGGAACAAATGGCAAAATCGTTGTACGATTAGTACTTAATGTATAATTTTGTAACAATATAGAAAATCAAAGCTTGATGCTATGACGATAAATGATGCTAATGGCTCTGTTCATGATGAACAATTCGGGAAATCCGAAAATACGGAGACGGGGAATTCTGAAAGTGCAGATAATGCTGATGAGAAAACCCCCACAAAAAATAAGGTAGAAGACAGCAAGAGGAAGAGGGTGTCGAAAAAAGCTCCCGACACACTTACAAAAAAATCTACTTCTAAGAGTGGAGATGAAATATCCGAACCATCGGAAACTATTGACCAGTCTCATTCCAATGCGGATGACTCCAATCAGGATAAGCAGGAAACTGTTGAGGAGGCTTCTGTTGATAAACCATCTAAATCAAAGAAGAATCAGGTAATTTCTAAAAAGGATAAAACATCTCCTGATTTGAGTAAAGGAAAGAAAAAAGCAGTTAAAAAGTCAAAGGAAGAGGAAATTGAATCTGCGCCTACCGGAGATACTGAAACTCCGGATAAAAAAGATACAGAAGTTTCTGGTGAAGATAGTGAAGAGAAACATGCTGGCGAACCGACCTCTCCAAAATATATTCCTGAAAAAATTGACTACACAAAACTTTCTAAGGAGGATCTTGTGAAGGTTTTAAAAGATGTGCTGGAAAAAGGTCATTTAACTGATATCAGAAGGGATGTAGAAGCAATAAAATCAAATTTTTACAAAAAGCACAAGACAGAAGTAGAGGAAAAAAGAAAAAGTTTTTTAGCTATCGGAGGACTACCTCAGGATTTTAAAGTTGAGGAATCGCCTTTGGAAGCAGAACTCAAGACACTTCTTAGCCGGCATAAAGAAACAAGGAATGAATTAAGCAAAAAAATTGAAGGAGAGAAAGAGAGAAACCTTGAAGAGAAATATAAAATCATTGAAGGCATTAAAGATTTGATCAATAGCCAGGAATCGCTCAATAAAACTTTTCAGGAATTCAGAGAACTGCAGCATCAATGGAGAGAAATAGGACCTGTGCCTCAGCAAAATTTAAAAGATCTGTGGGAATCCTATCATTATCATGTTGAGGCGTTTTACGATTATATAAAGATTAACAAAGAACTTCGTGATCTTGATTTTAAGAAAAATTTTGAAGCTAAGATTAAATTATGTGAAACGGCTGAAGAATTATTATTGGAACCTTCGGTAGTTGAAGCTTTCCGTAAACTTCAGAAGCTGCATGATTCGTGGCGCGAGATCGGACCAGTCCCCATTGATACACGAGCTGAAATTTGGGACCGGTTTAAGGAGGCTACAACAAAAATAAACCGGAAACATCAGGAGTATTTTGTAAATCTCAAACAGGAGCAAAAGAAGAATTATGAAGAAAAATTACTGCTGTGTGAGAAGGTCGAAAAGATTTCTATCGAAGAAATAAAAACGCATGCAGACTGGGAAGAAAAATCGCATGAAATTATTGGATTGCAGAAAATGTGGAAAACCATAGGTTTTGCACCAAAGAAATATAACACACTGGTTTATGAAAGATTCCGTAAAGCTTGTGATGCTTTTTTCGATGGTAAAAGAGAGTACTATTCACAAAATCGGGAAGAGCAGCAAAATAACCTGCAACTAAAAACAGAACTTTGTATTCAGGCTGAAGGATTACAGGATAGTACCGACTGGAAAAAGACGACCGATGAGCTTATTGCCCTGCAAAAACGCTGGAAGGAAATTGGACCTGTTCCGGCCAAGTTGTCCGATAAAATATGGAAACGCTTTCGAGCAGCTTGTGATAACTTTTTTGAAAATAAGAGTAAATTCTTTTCTCAAATAGACACACGTTATGAGGAAAATCTCGATAAAAAGAATAAGCTTATTGAGGATATTGAGAACTTTGAATTGACAACGGATGTAGAAAAAAACCTGAAATCATTAAAAGAGTTACAGCGTCAATGGTCAGAAATTGGCTTTGTGCCTTTGAAACATAAAAACGAAATACAGGATCGTTACCGAAAAGCTATTAATACCAAATTTGATCAGCTAAAACTTGATGAGAATAAAAAATCACTGCTTAAATTTCATAGCCGAATCGAAAATATTGTGAATAAACCTAACTCTCAGCAACGTTTGCACATGGAACGGGATAAGCTGTTCAATAAGCTGAAACAGATGGAGAGTGATTTAACACTTTGGGAAAATAATATCGGTTTCTTTGCCGATTCGGAAAATGCCGAATCGATGATCAGTGATGTGAACCGTAAAATTGAAATGGCCAAAACCAAAATTGAGCAGTTGAAAGGTAAAATTAAAATGCTTGATGATTTTGAGGATCAGTAGGTATTGAATGAATTCATTATTCCAATATTTAATCCTTATATTTTCCCGATTTTCAGGGTTAATTATTATTTTTGCGCAATCTTAAAAAGTTTCAGTTTTGTCAAATACTAAATATATTTTTGTTACAGGTGGTGTTACTTCCTCTCTTGGCAAAGGAATTATTTCTGCGTCGTTAGCCAAACTTTTACAATCCCGAGGTTTTAAAGTTTCTATCCAAAAGCTTGATCCTTATATTAATGTCGATCCGGGTACTCTTAATCCATACGAGCACGGAGAATGTTTTGTAACGCACGATGGTGCCGAGACTGATCTCGACCTTGGACATTACGAGCGATTCCTTAATGTTCTGACCTCACAGGCGAACAATGTAACCACAGGTCGCATTTACCAATCGGTAATTAATAAAGAACGCCGTGGCGATTATTTAGGTAAGACCGTTCAGGTAATTCCGCACATTACCGATGAAATAAAACGACGAATTCTTTTATTAGGATCGAAACAGAAATTGGATATAGTTATTACAGAAATCGGTGGTACCGTAGGCGATATCGAGTCTTTACCCTATATTGAAGCTGTCCGTCAATTGAAATGGGAACTAGGGCCTACAAATGTATTATATATTCATCTTACGCTGGTTCCGTATCTGGCAGCTTCAGGCGAACTAAAAACAAAGCCCACCCAGCATTCTGTTAAAGAACTTCTCGAAAATGGTATCCAGCCCGATATTCTTGTCTTGCGCACTGAGCACGATCTTACAGATGATCTTCGCCGGAAAGTAGCACTTTTTTGTAACGTAGAATATGAATCGGTTATTCAATCGATCGATGTATCCACTATTTACGAGGTTCCTATTCTTATGCAACAAGAGAAGCTCGATGTGACTGTATTACGAAAAATGGGAAATCTTGCTTCAAATACTCCTAACCTTGAACCCTGGAAGAAATTTCTTAAAAGACTTAAAAATCCGAAGCATCATGTTAAAGTTGCCCTTGTGGGAAAATATGTTGAACTGGCCGATTCCTATAAGTCCATTAATGAGGCCTTTATACATGCAGGTGCCGTTAACGATTGTGCAGTTGAAGTAAAATATATTCATTCCGAGGAACTTGACGAAACCAATCTTGTTGAATCCCTTTCCGATGTTCAAGGAATACTTGTGGCACCTGGTTTTGGCGATAGAGGAATAGATGGTAAGATATTGGCAGCACGATATGCCAGGGAAAATAATATCTCATTCTTTGGAGTGTGTTTAGGATTACAATGTGCTGTAGTTGAATTTGCCCGCAATGTGCTGGGATTTGAAAAAGCACATTCCACTGAAATGTACAGTAAGACACCCTACCCGGTGATCGATTTAATGGAGGAACAGAAAGGAATTACCGAAAAGGGAGGGACTATGCGGCTGGGTGCCTATCCTTGTGTAATTAAAAAAAATACCAGAATATATAAGATATACAACAAAGAGTGTATTGAAGAACGTCACAGACACCGGTATGAATTTAACGATAAATATTTGAATGACTTTGAAGCTGCGGGTATGAAAGCAGTGGGCATCAATCCTGATACGAATCTTGTTGAGATTATGGAGATTCCGTCGCACAAATGGTTTGTTGGTGTTCAGTTCCATCCTGAATATCGAAGTACTGTTCTTGAACCCCATCCGCTTTTTGTCGATTTTATTAAATCTACTATTACATAACTTATTTTAGTAACATTACAAAATGGATAGAAATTCGATTATAGGTATCGTCATAATTGCAGTAATTATCTTCGTTTGGAGTATGTTCAGCAAACCTTCGGCCGAGGAAAAAGAAACTCAAAAGAGAATAAGCGATTCTATTGCATTGGTTCAGGAAATTGCCAAGCGGGAAGCTGAACTGGAACAACTTAAACAGGAATCGGCTCAAACAACACAAACAGATTATACAGCTGAAATTACTTCAGAAGTTGAAGTACAATCAGAGGATACTATCAGTTATAAAAAAATAGTACTTGAAAACGATCTGATTCGTGTGATACTTAGCGAAAAAGGAGGAAGACCTGTATCTGTGGAATTAAAAAAATACATGCGCTATGATTCGGTTCCGGTTCGTTTATTCGATGCAGATTCCAGTACGTTTGGATTACAATATTTTCTTAATAATCAACCCTTTAATACAAATGATTTGTTTTTCAAAGCAATGACTGACAAGGATATTATCCTTATTGATCAAGATCCACAAACCGTTGCTTTGCGTTACAGTCGGGAAGAAGGAAAGTCTATAGAGTTTCGGTATAGCCTTTCTCCGGGCCGGTATCTGGTGAACATGGAGATTGAATTTACAGGGATGAGTGATATAAGTACCCAGCGCACCGGTGTTATCGATCTCAACTGGATGATAAACTCACCGCAGCAGGAACGTGGGAGAGATAATGAAATGCTCTATACAACCCTATACTATAAACCTCTGGATGATGTGGTCGATTTTTTCAATTCCCGGTCTAAAAAAGAGATTCAGTCGGAAAATATTGTAACCCGATTGGAATGGATTGCTTATAAAGATCAGTTTTTTTCATCGGTAATTATTGCGAAGGATGCTTTTCTTGATGCTAACATGCAGAGTAAGCTAAAATCAAAGAGTAGTAAATATCTCAAAGAATTTGAATCGACAATAGGCATACCCTATGAGAATTCCTTTAACTCTACGATAGATATTGATTTCTTTTTTGGCCCCAATAAATATAAACTGCTCAAAAAGCAGTACGGGGAGATGCATCTGTACGATCTTGTAACTGTGGGTAAAGGCATAATCAAGTGGATAAATCAGATTGTTATTATCAATCTTTTCGATTTTCTCAACAGATTTATTTCAAATTATGGGATCATTATTTTGATAATGACACTCATCATAAAGATATTTCTGTTGCCCCTTACCTTCAAATCGTACATGTCGACTGCCAAGATGAAAGTACTGAAGCCCCAGATTGATGAAATAAATAAAAAGATTCCGAAAGATAAGGCTATGGAACGACAGCAGGCTACGATGGCACTTTATAAAAAGGTGGGTGTTAGTCCTCTGGGAGGTTGCTTACCCATGCTGCTGCAGATGCCCATTCTGTTTGCTATGTTTCGCTTTTTTCCAACATCTATCGAATTAAGACAACAGGGTTTTCTTTGGGCTACTGACCTTTCAACTTACGATGCAATATTCGAATGGGATGCATACATTCCTTTTCTCAGTAATTCATTTGGAAATCATTTAAGTTTATTTACGCTGCTGATGACTGTATCCACAATTTTCAGCATGAAATTTAATAATCAGACCAATGCAAGTAGTCAACAGATGCCGGGTATGCAAACCATGATGTACATTATGCCTGTCATGTTCATGTTCATTCTTAATAAATTTTCGGCCGGACTTACCTATTACTATTTTCTGGCCAATATTATAACGATTGCTCAAAATTTACTTTTCAAACAGTTTAT
>CAZMVE010000050.1:0-21241 GCA_964569585.1 uncultured Bacteroidales bacterium
AAGTTTTGACTTTACAGGATGAATTATCCGGCTAACCAAATGGAATTTGAAGAAAGGTTTAAAATTGAACAGTGAGAAGGATAAATGTATATTTTTCTGTTAAAAACTTGGGCCGAAAGATCAGCTGTATAGATATGACTTACTAAAGGCTGTGATATTGCCTTGACTTTTAATTTTTCTAACTCTGAATTACTGGCCATCTTGTTCTGTTTTTATATTTTAAAGTATTTATAGATTCAATCATGATCAAAATAATAATAATCAGCTAATGTCATATTCATTTTGACTGATTCGAAGGCCGGTATTCAATAAGTTTATGTATTTTTTATACTGAAAATAACTATTACATGAAGAATGCATGGATGTAGTAAATTGGGTAGAGGAGAAATAAACCGGTAATCAGAAAATTTCCCCAACTCTCAACTCCAAACTCCAAACTTTTTTAGTCGACATTCTCGTGCAGGTAACGGTTGTTATCGCTGAGCTTCACGTTTTTCTTGTCATCATTAATCAGGGAATACTTCGATATCTTTTTCTCCTTTGAGGGTTCCGTTTCATTCAATTCGAAATTACGACGTACATAGGCAGGCTGGTTTTCCAATTCTTCAATACTATCATTTGTTTGCTGACTATTAAGATTCATTTCCCGCATTTTTTCATAGGTCTTTTTCAGATTTTTCACACGCTCGGTAGCTTTCTTAACTTCCATAGATTTTTCAAGTTGTTTCGACTGCAGATCATATGAATGGGTACGCGACTCAAAAGGCTCCGATATATCGAATTCTATTTCGCGCTGTGATACAATATTACTGCCCGATCGTTTTTTTGATTTGGGCACGTCCTTCACTTCAAATTCGGAATTGGGTTCGATTTCGTTGAGGAGATCTTCTTTTTCACAGGTCTCGAGCGATATCTTATCGAGCTGACGCATACGGATATACAACTCAGGAATGCTGTTGGTACCAAAACCTGTGGCGATCACCGTTACACATATCGAATTGCCAAGTTTTTCATCGATTCCGTTACCCCAGATCAAATCGGCTTCTTCGCCTGTGCAATTTTGAATATAATCTGTAACCTGCCCGATCTCATCCATAGTTATTTCCTCCGAACCCGAGGTAATATTAATAAGTATGTTACGTGCTCCTGTGATATTATTATCGTTCAGAAGCGGCGATTTCAGAGCATTGGTAACGGCCTGTATGGCCCGGTCGGGTCCTGTGGATATGGCCGATCCCATGATAGCTACTCCCGAATTCGTCATCACAGTTTCAACATCGGCAAAATCGACATTGATATAACCGTGTACGGTGATGATTTCCGCTATGCCTTTAGCCGCAATGGCCAGCACATCGTCGGCTTTTGCAAAAGCTTCCGATACCTTCAGGTCGCCATACATTTCCCGTATTTTCTCATTGTTGATCACGAGAAGCGAATCGACATATTTTTCTATTTCAGCTATACCTTCGAGTGCCTGGTTTATGCGTCGCTGACCTTCGTTACGGAAAGGTATGGTTACTATGGCTACAGTAAGTACATTAAGTTCTTTGGCTGCTTTGGCAATAATCGGGGCTGCACCTGTGCCTGTTCCTCCACCCATACCGGCGGTAATGAACACCATCTTTGTATTGTTAACGAGTACTTCTATTACATCGTCGAGGTTTTCAATGGCTGCTTCGCGTCCGATAGCAGGCTTATTGCCCGCACCGCGTCCCTCGGTAAGCGATGATCCCAGCTGAATTTTAACCTGTACCGGACTGTTTGCCAATGCCTGGGCATCGGTATTGCAAACAACGAAATCGACATCTTTAATCCCGTTCCGGTACATATGATTTACTGCGTTACTGCCACCGCCTCCTACACCAATAACTTTAATAATGGATGATCGGTTTGCCGGCAAATCAAAATTCATCAGATCTTCTTTCATGGTTCAATAATTTAATAAATGAGGCAAAAAATAGCTTATTCCATATCGGCACCTTTTTCTTCAAAGATGTCGGTAATTCTCTTTTTGAAAGCTGCGATAATACCGCTTCCTATGCGGTTTTCACCGGCTTCAGCCAGCATTTCTTCATGCTCGGCTTCTTTTTCATCATATTCGGAATCTTCCTTATTTCCCGATTTGGCTTTTGGTTCATACTCTTTATTCATGATCTCCCAGCCTTTCAGGAGCAAACCAACACTTGTCGCGTACTGCGGATTATTGATTTCATCGGTTGTATTTCCTGCCAGGTACTCGATCGGATAACCGATGCGTACATCCATTCCCGTATGGAAGCGAACGAGCTGGGCAAGATGTTTCAACAGGGCACCACCTCCCGTAAGCACTATACCTGCACTAAGCTTATCCATACATCCGCTGTTCTCGATCTCAAACAGTACAGCATCGATGATTTCTTCCATCCGCATCTGGATGATGTAGGCAAGATTCTTAAATGATATTTCCTTCGGTTCACGACCGTTAATACCCGGAATAGTAACTACCTTATCTTCCGGTGCCAGATCGCCCAGGGCTGATCCGAATTGTGTTTTGAGCGCCTCGGCCTGCCGGTGTAAAATCTTGCAACCCTCCTTGATATCTTTGGTAATTACATTACCTCCGAAAGGAATGACGGCAGTATGTCGAATCGAATCGTCGTAGAATACAGCCACATCGGTTGTTCCACCGCCAATATCAATAAGGGCCACACCTGCTTCCTTTTCATCGTCGGTAAGGACAGCGGCCGATGAAGCCAGCGGTTCGAGAATAAGCTGGTCGACAAGAAGTCCCACACGCTTTATACATTTTTCAATGTTTTTCGCCGAAGCTATCTGGCCGATTACGATGTGGAAATTTGCTTCCAGTCTCCGTCCGGACATACCCACAGGATTTTTTACTCCGGTTTCGCTGTCGACAATGAAATTTTGCGGTAGTACATGAATGATTTCTTCACCAAGGTCGATAGGTATATTATACATATCGGTGATCAGGGCGTCGATATCTTTTTGCACAATTTCATCGCGGTCGGCTCCCAGATTAATGTACCCGCGGTTTTTAATGCTTTTGATATGCTGTCCGGCAATACCGACAAATACATCGGTAAATTGTATGCCCGACTGCTTTTCTGCTTCCTCGACCGTTTGGCGGATAGCACTTACGGTCTCTTCGATATTAAGTACAACACCTCGTTTAATGCCTTTCGACACGGTTTTGCTCATGCCAATAACTTCGAGCTTGTTATTCTCGTTCATTCGGCCTACAAGCGAAACAATCTTGGTGGTACCAATATCGACTGCTGCTACATAGTTACTTTTTTGCCTCATCATGTTAGTCATATTTTAGTACAAACTACTTGGTCCTTATATTTCAGATTGATATTCAAATATTGATTCCAGCCTATATTATTCAGGCCTTCTTTATAAAAAATCTCAAGCTTATCGAACTTTTCACGGTAGTCATCGATCGGCCCCAGTATTATAATATGCGGCCCTACACGGGGGACCATTTCAAATTCCCCCGATTTATTTACATAGATCTGCAGGAACTGTGAATTCCATAGCTTATTGCTGTTAATGTAGGATGTCAGTTCGTAGATCTCCCTGAGCTTATTATTATTCCTGGAATCGGGCAAACTTTTCACATTTACAGGCTGACCCACTTTAACCGATGATCGGATGTTCCCGTTAACTACCAGCACATGGGGTGAATAGCGCGATGAGAGGTTCAAAACATTGCCCTCCTTGTCGAGATAATATCCCTTACCATTTTGCTCAATTACCCTGACAAAAGGTGTACGCTGACTGATATCGACATGCAGTGTTCCGTTAACACCGGTGTATGCCTTACAGCTACTAACAATCTGGTTCGACTGTATGACAAATTCAATGGCATCGAGATCAAGCAGGTACAACGGAACTCCAAGATAGGTTATGTGTTCTGTCTCCAGAAGATTTATGATATCGTCACGGATCAGGAATCCGGTTTTCAGGCTATCCTCAATCGATACAACGATACTGTTACAAAGTTGATTTTCATAGCGGTTAGCCACAAATCCCACTGCCAGTATAAGATACAGGAGTGTGACAATCCATATGACAGCTTTTTTCAGTTTTTTCATCGGCTGGCAACTAAGTTTTTAATCGGTTCAACAAGCCGGTCAATATCTCCTGCCCCCATGGTCAGTAATACTTCAGGAGATTTTGATTGCAGCATTTCCATCAATTCGTTTTTCTTACACATATTTTTTCTGTCGAGCAATACCCGGTCGAATATTATTTTTGAAGTCACGCCTTCAATGGGTTTTTCTCTGGCAGGATAAATATCGAGGAGTATCAATTCATCGAGAAGACCTAAACTTTGAGCAAATTCACTGGTAAAATCACGTGTTCGTGTGTACAGATGAGGTTGAAAGATCCCGGTAACATCTTTATCGGGGTACAATTTCCTCACAGAGCCAATAAATGCATCCAATTCGCGCGGATGATGTGCATAATCGTCGATATAAATGCAATCCGGACTATCATACTGTATGTCGAAACGCCGCTGGACACCTTCGAATCCGGAGAGTGATTTTCCTATCACCGATACTTCCGTTCCTGCAGTCCATGCAATTGCTGCGGCTGCAACGGCATTTTCAATATTGGTCATACCCGGGTATTGCAACTCAACGTCCTTTACAGTTTCACCCGGAGTAACAATATCAAAAGTATACCGGGCCTGCTTTAGCCGTATATTGGTGGCATAGAAATCAGACGTGGCATCATTTAGCGAATAGGTATAGAGTTTTTCACCGTGCGATTCGAATGGAATATTGATAGCTTTTTTCAGAATAATTTTTCCGCCGGGTTTTACCTGTTCGAGAAACTGTGTAAACGATTCCCGGACTTTCTCGGTCGTACCATAAATATCCAGATGGTCGGCATCGATCCAGGTTACCAGGGTGATGTCGGGGTGTAACTGTAGGAACGAGCGGTCGTATTCATCGGCTTCGGCTACCACCCACGATGAATTTTCATTAAGGATCAGGTTTGTGTTGAGGTTTTTAATGATTCCTCCCAGAAAAGCACTGCATCCCTGTTCCGAATGGGATAAAATAAATGCCGACATGGACGATACCGAAGTCTTACCGTGTGTACCGGCAATGGCTATCCCTTTTTGCTTGTTGAAGATCATGCCTAATACCTCGGCTCTTTTTTTAATAGCGAAGCCATTTTCCTGAAAATATAGTAGTTCAGGATGATCATCGGGGACAGCAGGTGTGTTTATAATCAGCGTATTTTCTTTATCGAGTTGCTTTTTAGGGATATTCTCTACGGCAGCTTCAAAATGGATAGCTATGCCTTCCTGTTCTAAAGCCTGTGTGATGGGAGAGGGGGTAAGATCGTACCCGGCGACAAATCTGCCCTTCATGAAGAAATAGCGGGCAAGAGCGCTCATACCAATGCCGCCTATCCCAATGAAGTATGTGTTATGTATCTTATTCAGCTCCATGCTCCTTCTTTTCAAGAATGTTATATATCTCATCGACAATATGAGCTGTCGAATGGGGTTTTGCCAGCTTTAAACTGTTGTTCTGAAGGGTTTTTCTGAGCTTCTCATCGTGCAGAACCCTGAAAACCAAATCCATTAGCGTATTTACAGCATCACTATCCTCAACCATCAGCGCTGCTTCTTTATTTACCAGTGCCATTGCATTTTTTGTCTGATGATCTTCTGCCACATTGGGTGAGGGGATTAGGATTGCCGCTCTGCCTGTGAGGCAGATTTCGGATATACTGATAGCTCCCGCTCTTGTCACCAGCAAATCGGAAACATTATAGGCCAGGTCCATGCGGGAAATAAAATCCGTAACCCTGATTTGCTTTATGTCTTTATCCTGCAATTGTTTTCTGATATCATCGAAGTAATAGCTTCCGGTTTGCCATATAACCTGAATATTTGATGAGATCAGCCGGTCGATATTTTTCAATACCGCCTGGTTTATGGTGCGCGCACCCAGACTTCCGCCCATAACAAGAAGTACAGGAATATCGCTTCTAAGGTTAAAAAGCTCCAGCCCTTCATTTCTGAGACTATCTGAGATTTTTATTTCACGTACGGGATTGCCTGTGACAACAATTTTTCCGGCAGGAAAATATTTCTCCATGCCCGTATAAGCCACACAGATCCTTTTTGCTCTTTTGGCGAGCAGTTTGTTTGTAATACCTGCATAGGAATTTTGCTCCTGTAATAAGGTGGGTACACCTAACTTTGCAGCTCTCCTCAGCGTGGGTCCGCTTGCATATCCGCCGACACCTACGGCAATATCGGGATTGAAATCACGAATTACTCGGGTAGCTTTACGCAGGCTTCGGACTGCATCATAGGCAACAACCAGATTTTTTAGGCTCAATTTTCGTTTGAAACCGCTTACCGGCAATCCTATTATCTTATATCCTTCGGCGGGGATTCTTTCCATTTCCATTCGTCCCAATGCACCTACAAATAAAATTTCGGACCTGGAATTTCTTTGTTTAAGCTCGTTAGCAATGGAGATAGCCGGGAAAATGTGTCCTCCCGTACCTCCACCACTGATAATGGCCCTGATATTTTCAAACTGCCTCAACTTCCACCTCCTTCTTTTGTTGTTTCAATCCATTACTCACACTTAGAATAATACCTATTGATGCGGAAGTGAAGAGTATGGAGGTTCCTCCCATACTGATCATGGGCAGTGGCTGACCAGTGACCGGCAACAAACCTACAGCGACTGCCATATTTACCATGGCCTGCATGACAAGCATGAGCGAGAGGCCAAAGGCCAGAAAGGCAGCAAAAGTTCGTGTGCTGTTGCGCACGAGTACCCCCGCCCGGAAGAGTAAAGCCAGATATAGCAGAATGACAAACACGCCACCAAGCAAACCGTATTCCTCTATAATGATGGAAAAAATGAAATCGGAATAGGGTTGGGGAAGAAAATTACGTTGCATGCTGTTTCCCGGACCCTTGCCAAAAAAACCACCTGTTGCAATAGCAATTTTTGATTGTTCCGCCTGATAGTTTCCTTCGCTATCCTGCTCAACATGATGTACTATACGGTTTCGCCATGTTTCCCATCGTCCGCTCCAGTCCGACTTGACTGCAATTGTTATCAGGATAGCCAATACCGCTGCCATTCCCACAATCATTAAACTCAGGTAAGTGAACCTGACACGGCCAATAAACATGAGTATTACCGAAACGGTAAAAAGAATGATTGCCGTTGAAAGATTGGCCGGCATAATCAGGGCACAGATTACCAAAACAGGCATCAGTATGGGTAAAAATCCTTCCTTATACGACCGGATATGTTCCTGTTTCAGTGATAATAGCCGGGCCGTATACATGATCAAGGCCAGTTTTGCCAAATCGGAAGTCTGGAAAGAAATATTGGTGCCGGGCAGTACCAGAAAGCGTGCGGCTTCATTGATATTACGCCCGAATAACAGAGTAAGCAATAAAAGAGGTATGGAAAACAACAACAATAAGTGTGAGATCCGGGAATAAAACCTGAAAGGGACAAGATGTGCTATATAGGCTATCAGGAAACCAAAAATAATGAATACGATATGTTTGAAAAGATAATACCCTACATGCCCCGAACGGTATTGATAGGCCAGGGTAAATGTGGAACTGTACACTGCCAGCAGGGAGAGTATTGAAAGAGATACCAGCAATGCCCAGATGATGCTGTCCCCTTTGAAATATTTTCTTAGTTTCTCAGGCATGTATTATAATTCTCTTACACATTCTTTAAATTTTTCACCCCGGTCTTCAAAGTTTTTAAACAAATCGAAACTGGCGCATGCAGGTGAAAGCAACACCGTATCGCCTTTCAGACCCATTTTATAAGCTTTTGTCACAGCCTCCTTCATTGATGAGGCATCATAAATATGTTCCATAAAATGTCCGAATGCTTTATGCAATTTGGCATTATCAACACCCAGACATATAATACCCTTCACTTTTTCCTTCACAACCGATTCAAGCGATGAATAGTCATTTCCTTTGTCCACACCGCCCACAATCCATATAGTGGGACTAGTCATGCACTCCAGGGCATACCAGGTCGAGTTGACATTTGTGGCTTTCGAATCGTTTATGAATTCAATTCCGTGAACCTTAATAAATCGTTCCAATCGGTGCTCTACTCCGGTAAATTCTTGCAGACTTTCGCGGATTATTTCTTTCTTTATATCCAGTACACGGCTGGCAATACTGGCTGCCATTGAGTTGTAGGTATTATGCTTACCCTTTAATCCCAACTCGGACAAAGGAATACTCATTTCTTTATTGTTCACATTGACAATAATATTCCCCTTCTCAATATAAGCACCTTCCTTAACCCTTTTCTTCTGCGAGAATTCAAGTTGTTTTGCCCGCATCACTATTCTTTCCAGTTCGGCTATAGTAATTTCATCATCGGAGCAATAGATGAAATAATCGTCTTCCGAAAGATTCCGCGAAATACGGAATTTTGAATCTACATAGCTTTGAAGGTTATAACCGTAGCGGTCGAGATGATCGGGAGTAATGTTAAGGAGAACGGCAATATCGGGTTTGAATTCAAACATTCCGTCAAGTTGGAAACTGCTGAGTTCTATAACATAGTATTCGTAATTTTTTGTAGCAACCTGCATGGCAAAACTTTTTCCTACATTACCTGCTATCCCACAGTTCATTCCGGCTTTGCGCAACATGTGATGCAGCAGTGATGTGGTAGTAGTTTTGCCGTTGCTGCCTGTAATACATATCTTTTTCGCATCGGTATAGCGTCCGGCAAATTCTATTTCTGATATAACAGGGATTTCTTTTTTAGCCACGAGCTGCATGATCTCAGATTTTTCTGAAATTCCAGGGCTTTTAATGATCTCATCGGCATTGAGAATTAATCGCTCGGTATGTTGTTCCTCCTCCCATTCTATTTCATAATTATACAGGATTTCCTTATAATGAGGTTTTATCTTCGCGATATCGGAAACGAAAACATCAAAACCTTTTGTCTTAGCTAATACGGCTGATCCAGTACCGCTTTCTCCTGCTCCGAGTATTACAATTCTTTTCTCCATAGCTTACCTGATTTTAAGGGTTACAATTGTTATTACTGCCAATAGAATACCTACAATCCAAAACCGGGTTACGATTTTAGGTTCGGGATATCCTTTCTTCTGATAATGATGATGAAGAGGCGACATAAGAAAAATTCGACGACCTTCTCCGTATTTTTTTCTGGTGTATTTGAAATAGCTGACCTGAATCACTACAGACAGGCTTTCCACAACAAAAATTCCGCAAAGTATGGGTATCAATAATTCCTTTCGGATAAGGATGGCAAATACTGCAATGATCCCTCCAATGGAAAGGCTTCCCGTATCTCCCATAAAAACCTGGGCAGGGTAAGAGTTGTACCACATAAATCCGATCAAAGCGCCGATAAATGCACCGACATATACCACCAGTTCTGCCGTATGAGGAATATACATGATGTTCAGATAATCGGAATAAATGAGGTTACCCGACAGGTATGCCAGGATGCCCAGGGTAGCTCCGATTATTGCAGAACTACCGGCTGCCAGACCATCTAATCCATCAGTAAGGTTAGCTCCGTTTGAAATTCCTGTAATAATAAGTATGACTGCCAACACAAATACAATCCAAGTGTATTTTCGGGCATTCTCACCTAAAAAACTGATCAGGTAGAAATAATCGAATTCATTATCCTTGAAGAACGGGACATTAACTTTGGTTGATTTAACATCGTGTGGAATTACTTTGGTATTGGGCTGAATTTCATCACTTTCAATAATAATCTGGTTGCTTTCAACAGTTTCAGTTTCAACAACACGCTCACGAATTACTACATCTCTGTTGAAGTACATGGTAAAACCAATAATAAGACCAAGCACTATTTGTCCACCGATCTTAAATTTGCCCCTGAGGCCTGCTTTGTTCTTCTTGAATACTTTGATATAATCGTCGAGAAAACCTACAAATCCCAGCCATACTGTTGCTATTAGCATAAGAATTACATATACATTACTTAAATCGCCAAATAGCAGAACAGGGATAAGAATGGATCCCAGTATTATTAAACCTCCCATGGTGGGAGTGCCCTTCTTTTGCATCTGGCCGTCTAGCCCCAGATCACGTACACTTTCACCAATTTGCATTCGCTGCAGGAGATCAATTATCCGTTTCCCAAATAAAAGCGAGATGATGAGTGAAGTAATAACTGTCATTGCTGTGCGGAACGAGATGTATTGAAACATTCCTGCTCCGGGGAAATCGAATTGCTCAAGGTATTGAAACAGATAATACAGCATTGACCTCTTATTAGTTACTATTATTTATCATAAATATTTCCGACACTACCTGTTTGTCGTTGAAATAATTCTTTACTCCTTTAATTTCCTGGTATGTCTCATGACCTTTTCCGGCGATCAGTATTACATCGCCGGGTTGAGCTATTGTACAGGCTGTTTTTATAGCTTCTTTCCGGTTGGCAATGGAGAGCACCCTGTTACGATCGGCTATTTCCACTCCTTCCATCATTTCTTCAATAATTGTTTCCGGCTCTTCACTGCGTGGATTATCGGATGTAAGTATTACACGGCTGCTCAAATCGGCCGATATTTTCCCCATTACAGGTCGTTTGGTACGGTCGCGATCGCCACCTGCGCCTACAACAGTTATCAGTTGCGAGGTATTGCTCCGTATCTGGTTGATGGTGATCAGTACGTTTTTTAAGGCATCGGGAGTATGTGCATAGTCAATTATGGCTGTCACTCCTGTATTCGACTTTATATATTCGAAGCGACCCTCAACAGTATCCAACTTGCTTATGATGCGAAGGATTTCTCCCGGCTGAAATTCCAAAAGACTGGCTGCACCATATACTGCCATAATATTCGAAGCATTGAATTCGCCAATGAGTTTAATCCAGAGTTCCATCTTATCTATGTTCACCAGCATACCATCGAAATGGCTCTCGATAATTTTTGCTTTGAAATCGGCCATCGATCTGACTCCGTAGGTTTTTACCCTGGCACGGGTATTCTGAACCATAACCTTTCCGTTATGGTCGTCGGTGTTAATCAGGGCAAAAGCCGATGGTTCCAGGCTGTCAAAAAGCTGTTTTTTAGCTTTCAGATAGGATCCAAAGTTTTTATGATAATCGAGATGATCGTGTGTAATGTTGGTAAAAATGGCGATGTCAAATTCCAGTCCTGCAATACGTTTCTGATCGATAGCATGCGAGCTCACTTCCATGAAAGCATGTGTACATCTCTCATCGACCATCTCTTTAAGCATGCTTTGTATGGCAATGGAGTCGGGGGTTGTGTGTGTTGCAGCAATTTCCCTGTCACCTACCATGTTCCTGACAGTAGAAAGTAAACCCGATTTATGATCTAACTGAGTAATTAATCTGTACAGGAGTGTTGCGATGGATGTTTTGCCGTTTGTTCCGGTAACTCCCACCAGTTTTAATTTGGAACTGGGATTATCGAAATAGTTCGAAACTGCAAATCCCAGTGCCCAGGCAGAGTCATCGACCTTAATGAAAGTGATATTTTTATTTACACTTGAAGGAAGCTGTTCGCAAAGGATGGCAATGGCTCCGCTCTGAATCACTTTCTCAATGTAATTATGACCATCAACCTGAGTTCCCTTTACAGCAACGAACATATCACCGGGTTCTATCTTTCGGGAATCGAAAGCAATTTTATTGATGATAATATCTCTGCTACCAGTTACTTTGCAGGGAATATTGTGGATGATATGTTCCAGTTTTTTTGTCATTATCCTTCCGTAAAGCTCATTTCAAGTTTTATGATTTCTCCCGGTTTAACTAAAGTTCCAGGCGGTATCGACTGGTTCCGGACACTTCCCCGGCCTACAACCTGTACTTTTAATCCCATATTTTCGAGCAGATACATGGCATCCTTAAGTCCCATCGATACTACATTCGGAACGAGGTTATCAATTATAATTTTGGATTCAAGAGATATGTATTCATCTGTTCTGATTGTCGATACCCATTCCGTATTAGGTTGCTCACATAACTTCCGGATATCGAGCATGTCGAGCACCGTTGAAATTTCAGGTTGATATCCGTTTTTCGAGAATGGAATTTCCAGCGCCGCACTTTTTTTGTTATTCAGCGGTTCCTGCATGGTAATATCGGTTGCATATAACTTATTAGCAATTTCATAGAACACCGGGCCGGCGACATATGCTCCATGATATACGTAGTTTTTCGGTGAATAAATAACTACAATGCACGAGTACTTTGGCTTATCAGCAGGAAAGTATCCCACAAAGGATGCCTGGTACGACTTTACCTTGTAGCCGGTATTCTTATCATACATTTGTGTGGTACCTGTTTTGCCGGCAATACCGAAATGAGGTGTTTTCAGATTTTGTGCGGTCCCTGCTTCAACAACTCCTGTAAGTAATTTCTGTACGGCCTTCAGTGTCGATTTTGAGCATATCGATGGGTTGATCACTTCTGTTACAAAAGTGCGCTCTATCTTACCATGATTTCTGATTTCCTGCACAAAGCGCGGTCGTACCAGTTTTCCGTCATTTGCCACTGCATTATAGAATGCCAGCAATTGAAGGGGTGTTAATTTCACCTCATAACCATATGACATGGAAGCCAGTGTTACGCCCGACCATAGCTTATCGCCCGGATAGCGGATAACAGGCTTGCCTTCACCTTTAATTGCAATATTCAGAGGTTCGTTAAGATTCATGCTGTATAATCTGTCAATAAAGCGATGTGGATGCCGGCGATAGGAGCTGGTAATGATTTTTGCCATGCCTACATTCGACGATAATTCAAAAACTTTTTCCACCGTAAGTACGCCATGACCACCCTGGGGGTAATTATCATCGCGGATGGTCAGATCGTAGTATGTAAACACACCCTTATTGGTTTCGACCGTATCGTCCAGCTTAATATATCCGTCTTCGATAGCAGCGATAATAGCCGGAAGTTTGAAAGTTGATCCCGGTTCACTGCTTTGACCAATAGCATAATTATAATATTCCCTGTAAGCCCCGAAAGTATCGGTCAGGTTTACTATAGCTTTAACCTTACCGGTTTTAACTTCCATAAGAACAACAGTGCCTGCATGTGCCCTATTAGCTATTAATTGACGCATCAGGGCTTTTTCTGCTACATCCTGAAGATTAATATCGATGGTAGTCACAACACTGCTGCCGTCATGAGGCTCAATTTCACCTGCACCATCAAGGGGCATCCACACATTTCCTGCAAGTTTTTGCATTTTTTTAACCCCTTCTACTCCTCCAAGATATTGATCGAAGGCTCCCTCAATGCCGACTATGTTACCTGAAGTGCTTTGAGTAGTATAACCTATGGTTCGTGAAGCAAGATTATAATAGGGCTTTTGCCGAAGACTTTCCTGATTTACTATTAATCCGCCTCCATATTGCCCAAGACGAAACAGGGGAAAAGTTTTCAATTTTTTAAGCTGAACATAGTTAACCCCCTTTTTAATGAGGAGATACCGGTTGCCCTTTTTTCTGGCTTCAACCAATAACTTCTTGTAGGTTTCAGTAGAGCGGTCCCTAAAAAGACCTGATAGGCATAGGGCCAGAGAATCAGCTTGTTTATAAAAAATTCGGTCGGTCAGAGCCGGAGTTTTCATATCCATTCTTATTTCATAGTAAGGTACCGAACTGGCCAATAAGCGCATATCGGTTGCATAGATATCACCGCGATGAGGTGGAATCCTGAAATTTTTAATTCGTGTATTTTCGGCTTTTGCTTTCCAGACATCATCGTCGATAAATTGGAGATATACAATTTTTGCCACTATGATGAGGGCAAATAGTGTAATGGCCAGATATACAAGACCAACTCTCCATAATATGTCGGTTTTAATTGACATTCTTTATCATTTCTTTTTTACGATTTTGTATGGTGGCTCACTCGAAAGTGTTAATCCAAGTTGCTTCTCATTAATGAGATTCTGCACATTCGATGGCCTGTTAAGGTTCATAAGTTCCGATGCTGTTGTTATTTCCTCGGCTCTCAGATCTTTAACCTCTGTTTTCAGCGAATCTATCTGCCTGATCATTTTCTCTGCATGGTATCGGTTTGCGATATAGAGCAGAGCCAGTAAAACCAGAAACAGAATAAAGGGTAGCTGCTTCACCACCGACCGGACAGTGAGTAAACTTCCGTCAATAATGCTTTTAAGAGAAAAACCTGTAATTTCTTCTCGTTCTACCTTTGCATCGACAAATTCTATATTCTCTTTCTTTTGCATTAACTGACTATTTTTTCAGCAATTCGTAATCGGGCACTCCGTGCCCTTACGTTCTTTTGTATTTCTTCTTCTGAAGGAACAATTACTTTTCTGTTCACCGGTTGCAGGGGACGAATTACATTTCCATACAAATCGGTTTGCCTAGTAGTATCAAAAGTTCCGTTTCGGAAGAAATTTTTTACTACTCTGTCCTCCAGCGAATGATAACTAATAACCACAAATCTGCCTTCCGGAACTAGGAGTTCAGAAGCTTGGATTAAAAGCGCTTTCAGGTATTCAATTTCTTTGTTTACTTCAATGCGTAATGATTGGAAAACCTTTGCGAGGTATTGATTTTCGTTGTATCTTGGGAGACATTGCTTTATTGATTCGAGTAGATCGCGGATGAAATTAATCGGATTATTTTCGCGATAATCGATAATAGACAAGGCAAGGGCTTTTGAATTCCGCAGTTCGCCATAATTATGGAACACGGAAAAAAGCCTTTCAAACGTATAGGTATTTACCAGTTCTTTTGCTGAGAAATCTGATTTAGTGTTCATCCGCATATCTAATTCTGAGTCGAACCTAAATGAAAAACCTCGGTGAGGTGAATCAAAATGATGCGAGGAAACACCAAGGTCTGCGAGCAGACCATCAATGGCTTCTACACCATAGTACTTCAGGAAATTCTTCAGGAAACGGAAATTCTGACGCACAAAAATCAATCGCTGGTCATCAGGAACATTTGCCTCTGCATCCTCATCCTGGTCGAATGCTAACAACTTTCCCTTTCTCAACCTTTTCAATATTTCTCTCGAGTGTCCTCCGCCTCCGAAAGTCGCATCGACATAAACCCCATCTGGTTTAATCTTTAAACCTTCAACACTTTTTTCCAGGAGCACTGGCAGATGGTAATCCATTATTCATCGGTTTCATCCACCAATCCTTCTGTAATATCTTCTGCCATACCAGCGAATTCATCGTCACCCATTTCAATCTGCTCGTAAAGATTTTTGGCCCATATTTCAATCTTTCCATACTGTCCTGCCATGATTACTTCTTTTTCAACCTCAACCTCGTCAAGTAATCGTTTAGGAATCAGCAGGCGATTGTTTGCATCAAGCATAATTTCTGCCATTCCTTTAAAAAACTGGCGAAGAAACTTGTTATGCTCTTTCTTATATGGATTGATCTTTTTGCGCAGGTTCTTGTTCTGTCTTTCCCATTCCTGGTATGGATACAGTACCAGACATTTTTCGAAAATGTCTTTTTTAATGACAAACCTTTCCGGACTGCTACCCGTCATCTGCTTTTTAAAAGCAGAGGGAAGAATTACTCTTCCTTTTGCATCGAGCTTACAGGTATATTCTCCAATGAAGGTTACCATTAGGTTAGTGTTGATCAGGGTAAAAATATATAATTTTTACCCACTTTCAACCATTTACCCCCACTTTTTCCCACTTTGTTAATAACTTTGACCATTTTAAGGCTTCTATCATAGCATTTGTTTTTATTCGAAAGAATAAAAGATAGGACTCAATTAATAGATTTTATGCTAATTTTGAGGGTGCAAGGAAGGGTCATTGCTTATTAACAATATGAAAAATTCCATGTCAGAAGAGCTTATTCAGCCGCTTGATGTAAAGAAAGTATTCTACAACAAGAATCCGAGGCTGGCCAGGTTGATACCAAATTTTATATATAATTATCTAAAGCGCATAGTACATGAGGATGACCTCAATGACTTCCTTGTTAAGCATGGACAAAAAAGAAATCATGATTTTGTAACGGCTATCGTCGAAGATTTTAATGTGAAAATTACCAGAAAGGGCGACGAAAATATTCCCAAATCAGGAAGGTTTGTTTTTGTTGCTAACCATCCTCTGGGTGGTTTCGATGGAATAATTTTAATGAAGATAATAAGTGAGTACTATACTGAATTCAGGTTCCTAGTAAATGATATCCTGATGAATCTGAAAAACATCCAGGATTTTTTTATTCCTATTAATAAGCATGGCAAACTCGCTTTTGAAGCAGCTGCAGAAATAGAAAAGGCATTTGAATCGGATATGCAGATATTAACGTTCCCGTCGGGTTTTGTTTCCCGTAGAATTAAAGGACAAATCATCGATCTGCCTTGGCAAAAAAGTTTTATTTCAAAAGCAGTTAAATACAAGCGTGATATTATTCCGGTGCATTTCAGCGGCCGAAATACCAATTTTTTCTATAGACTGGCCAACTTACGTAAGTTTTTGGGTATAAAGGCCAATATCGAAATGCTGTATCTGGTGGATGAAACCTATAGGCATAGAAATGAACACTTAACAGTAAAGTTTGGAAAACCCATTTCATGGAAAACTTTCGATTCGAGCAAAAAGCCAGTTGCATGGGCTAAGTGGGTCAAAGAACAAGCCTATGCACTCGATGAGGTTTACCATGTAACGCTTTAACTCAATTCTTGTCATGAGAAAATAATTTCTAACTTTGTTTTCCTTTTAAAAAATACCCGTATGAAAGAGGTTATACCTCCTGTCGATAGAGAACTTATTGTTGAAGAACTCACACCCGATAAATTTCTTCGTGTAACGAATAATGGCAATAATGAAGTTTATGTCATAACCCATCACGATTCACCCAGTGCCATGCGCGAAATAGGTCGCTTACGTGAAATAACTTTCCGTCTGGCTGGTGGGGGAACGGGAAAAGAGATGGATATCGACTCCTACGATACGGCAGAGGTTCCCTACAAACAACTAATTGTTTGGGATCCCCAGGAACAGGACATTCTAGGGGGTTACCGCTATATATTAGGAGGGGATTTAAAACTGGACGAAAAAGGAAAAATCAACCTTGCTACAGCTCCTTTGTTTAATTTCACTGATAAATTTGTTAAGGATTATATTCCCTATATGATCGAATTGGGTCGTTCCTTTGTACAACCTGCATATCAATCTTCCAACCGGAATAAAAAAAGCCTGTATGCTCTCGATAATTTATGGGACGGATTAGGTGCTATCTGGAAAGATCATCCGCCATACAAGTATTTCTTTGGCAAAGTGACCATGTACACATCCTTTCATCGTGAAGCACGCGATCTTATTCTATCGTTTTTGCAAAAACATTTCCGTGATAAAGAAAATTTAATACTACCCTATAGACCGCTGCCAATTGAGACAAGTCAAAAAATCATTGATTCTATATTGACGGCTGATAATTTTCAGGACGATCTGAAATTTCTTTCTCAGGCTGTTCGGGCCCATGGTGAAGTGATCCCTCCATTAATTAATGCTTATATTAATCTCTCACCTACTCTAAAAATATTTGGAACAGTGCTTAATGATCATTTTGGGGACGTGGAAGAAACAGCCATTATGGTGACTATGAGCGATATGTATCCGGCAAAAATCGAACGCCATGTAAATTCATATATCAAGGCGACTTAGATTCCTGCTATCTGTTATTTCTGTTATCATAAATAATGTATTTATCCGGATTCATACCTGCTATATGATTCATTCTGAAACATTATTATGCAAATCAAACGAGGGTAAATGGAGCAGTCAATGTTCATATGAGGATAAGTTGAATTCTTTGGGAAAACTTATATTTGAAATTACTTATAACCACAATAAATCATGAAAATCAGTGAACGTTTTATTGAAGATATGAAGACAGCCATGCGAGCCAAGGATAAGATTGGTCTTGAAGCCTTACGTGCTGCAAAAACAGCTTTTACACTCGCAAAAACCCAGGAAGATTCGAGTGGAATAATTTCAGCTGAAGATGAAATACTGATTGTGCAAAAGCTTGTGAAACAGCGCCGGGAATCGGCAGAGATTTATAAGACTCAGTCGCGGAACGATTTATTTCAAAAAGAAATTGCAGAAGCTGAAATATTGGAAAAGTACTTACCTGTAAAAATGGACCCTTCGGAACTTAAAAGTTATCTATTAGCATTAATTGAGAAGACAGGTGCTTCAGGAATGAAGGATATGGGTAAAATAATGGGGATTGCCTCAAAAGAGCTTGCTGGAAAGGCCGATGGGAAAGAAATTGCATCAATAGTTAAAACACTCTTACAGGAGTAAAGTATTCATTTTTCATCCCTATGGTAATTCATTGCCTTTTTAAGCGGTACTAATTTTAATAAAAAAAGGGATGCTTTAAACATCCCTTATATTATATCTTGATTGAAAACCGGTTACTATTAATAGAACCTGTAACGCACATCTTTAATGTTCCCTAATTTTTTTAATGTTTCAAAACTCTGCCGATTGGCACGGGCTGCATAGCTTCTTTCGATATAACTTCTTGCTAATATGGGGCTGTTGAACTGGTCGTTAGTAGCATTTATATTATCGACTGAAAAGATATACACTCCATTTTCGCCAGCAATGGGTCCGCTAATTACATTTGGAGTAGCATTTGTGACGGCTGCAATGAGTTTAGGTTCAGTTCCTGCTCCGGGGATTGAAAATGAAGTGAATCGGATACCTGTTGCTGAGCTAACATTGAGTTGCATTGTGGTAGCTGCTTCATCAATTGTGACGGCCTTAGCCACGATCTGCTTCATTTCTTCAACCAGTCTGTCACTTTTCATTTGTTTTATTAATTCAAAACGGATATCCTCTGTAACATCCAGAATGTTCTTATAACCTTTATGGTAAACTTTGGTAACCACAGCAACAATATATTTACCACCATACTCCGTAATATCTTTAAGCATATCTCCTTCTTCTGCTTCTTCAAAAGCCCAGTGAACTATATTTCTTGAGTTATCTATACCCTGAACATCATTATCAAGGGGTTGCAAGCCATAAATTGGTATGACTACCGGATCATTATCGGCTACCGCCTCCTCAAATTTTTCCAGCGTAGTATTTGTACTGGCAAATTCAATAGCCTGTGAATAGTAATATTGATCTGTTTCTGCACTGGGTGTGACTTCACGACTCAGAACTCCAACCTGAACTTTTTTTACAGGTTTTGATTTATCCATGATTTTAACCACATGAAAACCTTCTTCACTATAGGTTACTTTAACATCACCTATATTGGCAGTAAAACAGGTATCACTGAAATATCGTCCTTTCATTCCTTCTTTAAACCATCCAAGATCACCTCCAGACATTACGGTAGCAAAATCGCGTGAATTTTCTGTGACCAAATTTGCAAAATTATAGCCCTCTTCAGCCAGGATTTTCAGACTGTCAGCCAAATAGCGCATTTCCTGAGCATTGGATTGGTTTGCAGGTAATAAAATATGGCTTGCTCTTACGGAGTCGGAGATATAATTGATTTTGGCTAATTTGGCAAGGTTATATGAATTATTTTCAAAATATGATCCATATACGGCACCCAACTCGGATGAGAACATAAACTCGTCGAGTGCTTCCGGTAATTCACCTTTTTTATAATTCGTAGGATCGTAAGGGGGAGAGGTAAAATTTATATATTGTTCAACATCCTCCACTTCTTCAAACTCACTCCTGATATCATTGATCCATAATTCAGCATCCTTAAAATCATCTTCTGATGGTTTTACTTCAAAAGCAACATATTTTAAATCACGGGTTTCTTCCTGTTTGAACCTTTCTTTGTAATCGTTGTAATATTTCTTAATCTCCGATTGACTTATACTGATAGTGCTATCTGGGATTTCAAAATAACCTCTCTGAACAAAGCTGATATCAACAGCAGTAGTCATATCTTTCTGGCGTCGCTCGATTTCCAGCGTATTTACATAAAGGCCTTTACGTATCAGAGAGTTGTACTTTGAGAACAGCCTTTCTTTGTTTATTACATTTTCATAAAAAACCCAAATCATCTTAGGAGCACCTGATATTTCATCAATTCTGCTTAGAAACTCGGATAGTTGAAGCCGGTTCAGAGTTCCGGTTTCAGGATTTGCAAACATCTGCATTACAAGAGGATGCGGATTCCGGCCCTGGATCAGATCAGAGAATTCCTGGTTAGATACTGACAATCCCAATTTACGGTATTCCTTATCGAGCAGGTATATTTGAATCAGCTCCTGCCATGTCTGGTTCCGTATATTCTCAAGCAATGTCTGGTCAAGAGTCGTAGTCTGGTATTGGGCTTTCATTACTTCTTCGATGTATGTAAGTATTTTTTGGTATTCAGGGTAAGGTATTTTTGTACCATTAATTTCTGCAATGTTCATTTTCGATTTTCTGTATAAAAAACCTCCTGATGTAATGAAATCACCCAGAATAAAAGCAAATAGTGCCATACCAACAACAACTGCCAGCAAAATTCCTGCTCGCGTTCTGATCCTTTGTATAATCGCCATTGAATAAGAATTTTATATTTGAAAAATAGGGTACGAAGATAATAATTAATAGCTATATACAACAGAAACTGATAAAATTTTGAGCGATTAATCGCTATCGGAAAAGCGATAGACTAATACCTGGTTAAAAATGTTCGATCGGGTTGTATTGAGAAATTATTAAATTGATCCCTGTAATGATTATTGGCGGGTTGAAGTTATTAGATGTATCAGGTCTATTTTCGTTTTTGATACTTTAAGGATTTTAAAAGTAAATGATTCTATTATGATATGTTCGTTGAACAGAGGAATATTTTCGTGTCGATGAAAGATAAAACCGGCAAGCGTTTCATAATCTTCCGATTCGGGAATTTTCAGGTGATATTTATCGTTTAAATAATCAATTTCGAGTCTGCCTGAAAATATGAATTCACTTTCGTTGATTTGCCTTTCAATAAGTTTGGTGGTATCATGCTCGTCTTCAATTTCCCCAAAAATCTCTTCAATGATATCTTCGATTGTAAGCATGCCCGATACGCCTCCAAACTCATCGACAACAACTGCAAGATTTTTCTTCTCCTGTATAAATTTCTCCAGTAATCTTCGTGCCGACATAGTTTCCGGTACAAATGGGACCTCAATCAGCCAGTTATTTAAATTTTTTATTTT
>CAZMVE010000051.1:0-20502 GCA_964569585.1 uncultured Bacteroidales bacterium
TAAAGTAAATATAACTCACGATTATCAGTAAGTAATTTATCCACTTGCATTGGTTCGATAAAGGCGGGATTTGTCGGGCAGTTAGAGCGAGTAAGTCCAAATTCATCTGCAACGGTAATAAAAGAATCACAAATAATCTTTGAACTCTGGTACAGATCATCAGGAAAATTTACAGGTTTAAATTCAATCATATCAAAGGGAAATTCTAATAAAGTGATTATCCCAGTTCATGTACGAGTTTGTTGTTTTTCGATTTCTGAATCTCTTCCATGAGATTATCGACAGCTTTTTTCATCGATTCAAATCCTTTAACATCTTCAATTGTTATATTATCCTGGCCTCTTTTATCTAGCAGAGTAAAAACATAGCCAATCGAAAGTTTTTGAATATCCTGGGCCGGTTGATATGCATTTTCTTTAATATTTTTAGTAACAGTTTCCGAGATAATATTTGATTCAAGTAATTCATATATAATCTCACGCACAAGACGTACCGACATGCCATATTTATTGGCAAGCATTTCAGCAGTCGCAGGAGAATCTCCATTTTTGAAGTTCATGACAATCTCTCTTAATAATATGATGGTTACGGTTCGTTTCATATGGTTGCTTATACTGAATGACTCCGATTCTGCCTCGAAATGTTCAACATTCTGATTGGCAAATGCGACCTCAGCACCAAACAATACTATTAACCAACTTGTCTGCATCCAGATTAAAAATAAAGGTAAGGCGGCAAAGCTCCCATAAACAGCACCATAACTGGTTAACATGCCCTGAAAATAGAAATAACCCCATTGAAGAAATTGAAACATGGTTCCTGCTATCATTCCTGCAATAAGTGCCGATTTAAATTGTACTTTGGTATTAGGCATTATTATGTATAGCAATGTGAAAACAAGCCATATGAGAATATAGGGAATCAGACTAACAAAAAAGCTTAATATGGGTCCAATATATTCAAATAAGGGAAATAGCATGCTACTGCTCTGTATTTGTTCCGAGAGGAATATGGTTGTACTGCTCGATACAAAGAGTAATACCGGAGTAATTACTACCAGCGAAATATAATCGCTCATTTTACGCGACATTACTCTCGATTTTTTAATCTGCCAGATATCGTTAAACGAACTTTCGATATTTCCCAGCAGTTTCATCACCGACCAGAGCAATACGACAATACCTACACCGGCAATAAGTCCACCTTTAATATGCGATAAATAGCGATCGACAAATGTGAGTATCCATTCCAGAACTTTCTCTTGTCCTGAAAAGTTTTGAAGTAATTCATCCTTAAGAAAGCTTTCAAAACCAAAACCTTTTGCAATACCAAACACCATGGCAACGATAGGTACAATGGAAAGGATAGAGTAATAGGTAAGAGCCGAAGCCCTCAGTTGTACCCGATCTTCTGTAAAACCTTTAAATGTCAGTCTGAAAATCTTAATTTGCCTGATAAGAAACATGGTTCGACGCGAATAATTTCTTAGAGGTTTTCGGAGAATCTCGGCTGAGAAAAGTTCTTTAAACTTGAAGCTCATTGTATTTTATTTTGAAGAAATGTTTATAAATATATCATTTTACGGCCAATACTTCATCGGGTTTCTGCTACTTTTACTCATTCGCATAATGTTGTTCAATTTTAATATGTCTGAAATAGTTGACTTATCGGGTAAAAGTTTACTTGTTGTGGAAGATGATGAAATGAACTTTATTTATCTGACTCAAATTTTTAAGTTAACAAAGGGAGATATAACCCGGGCAAAAAGCGGGCATGAAGCATTGGAATATGTAAGAAATAATAAATACGATATTATCCTGATGGATATCCAGCTTCCTGATATCTCCGGCAATGAAGTAACCAAAGAGATCCGGGACTTTGATATTAATACACCGATCATAGCCCAGACAGCTTCCCGCACACCGGATGAAACTGACGATTCAATTATAGCAGGCTGCACTGAAGTGCTGATTAAACCCTTCACAATTCACGATCTGTCAAAAGTATTGGTTAAATATTTATAAGCTGAATTCAATCTCCTATTGCTTTTTTCTCTTCAAATTACTGCGGCTATTATTTCAGCCAAATCGATTAATAAGATCTGGTAAACTGGTATAATTTAGGTAATCTAAAGTTAGCACAGCAACATTAAAAAGTAATTTATTTTTAATTCCAAGCATAACGCGTCTGGTTACAGTCACTTTATATTTGATTTCATCCTGATTCCGGTAAGATTGAATATATCAAAAACAAGTAGAATATAGAGAAAAAGATTCATCAGCCAGATAACCGATATATCAAACTCAACCGTATCGATAAGCTGTCCGTTTATTTTTTTCTCAGGAACAAAAAATTGTCCACGTCCATAATCCGATAATGGATACTGGTAAATTGGATCACTCACCATAACAAGTATAGCACCAACGAATTTTACTTCCTGATTCTTCTCCCTTTGCGTAACCTCCGATTCGATATAATTATTTAAGTAGGTACTTTTGATAGTATTGAGGTAGTTCTTCCCTAAAGAATCAGACACAGACATCATATATTCTTCCTTATCAATAAGAGTTTGATCATAAAGCGCATAGAAATACAGATCGATATATTCGAGATAATCTTTCAGATCACCGACAAGTTCGTCATTGAAATTATCAGGGGTTATCCTGTCGATATTTTCGTATGGAAACACATCAAAACGATTTGCAATATGCACCAGGGTATTTCTTATTGATTTGCAATATAAGTCCATACTATCCTGCACTGATACCGGATATTGTATGCAGTAATTAATACGATTCCTGAGTACAGGAATAACATGATATGAATAAGTTTTACCCATTACAATATTCCGGTTAAACAGGTATAAAGGTTTAATATACTTGTTTTCACGATATTGATGGACAAGCATAGCTTCATAGGCCCATCGTGTAACTGCCAGATCAGCTATAACGGGAGTATTTTTTTTGTTTACCGGAAATGAATCAAAATTAATAAATCCACCTCCAAAAAGAATCTGAAATAAAAGAACCAGAGGTATCGCTCGCATATAAAGATTTTCAATTGACCTGTAACTTCCGGAAAGTATAAGACCCAATAACATTCCAAATGCCTGGCAACTGAAAAAAATCATCCAATGCATTAACATCATCCCCTTGATTTGTAAAACCACGTGAGATATGCTCACAAAGAAGAATGATTGAATCAGTATAATGATGAACAGATAGGTGATCTTCGAATTGATATAGGAAAAAAAACTGATATTCAGGTATGCTTCTTTATGAATGATATTCTTCTCCCTGTATATTTCGTTTACAGAGAATACTAATCCCATAAATATTGACAATAGAAAGCTTATAAAAAAGAACTTCGGAATATAGGGGTTTTCTGAAAATCTATAGGTCTGCGCATTGCCTCCCCTCATAAAAAATGAAAAAACCAGCGCCAGAAAAGGAGATAATAATACAGTATAAAGAAGTTCACGTGACCTGGCAATTTTCATTTTAAAGTTACGCAGGTTAAAAATCAGATACTGCCGATGTAGCGGAGGTGTACTAAGAATATTTTCAGGTAACACTTTTCGTTCATACAATTGCGATTTATTACTACTTTCACGTTCACGATAAATTGAATAGAGTTCATTAGGAGATTTATACCTGTCGATAACTTCACCCTCATCCGAATAAAAAGGCTGACTGATATACTGAACAATAGATGTTGGTTCCAGTTGAATCAGTCCTGTATTCTTTGATTGGAATATATCTAAGAACGTATTCCATGCATCATTTAATTTACCATAAAATACAGGGAATCCGCCTTCGTCTATTATTAAAATATTATCAAACAACCGTATCGAACTATTATCAGTAAGTGTGATGCTTGTAATGACAATATGTCCCTGAAAACTATAATTAGAGAGTACCTCAATAACTTTAGCAGAATCAACAACACTTAAGGGTGAGATTGCATTATCAACTATTAATATTTGAGGCTCACGAATGAGCTCCATTGCTATATTGAGGAGTCTTCTTTGTCCAGGCTGCAAATTTTTATCTCTTACTTTACCGACAACTTTATTTTTAATACCAATCAGATCAATGTCCTTCAACAATTGATTTACCCTGAAAGAAAGGGCTGCTTCATCTAATTTTCCAAGATACAATCTTGCCGCATTATTTAAATTCTCAAATACGGTAAGTTCATCATAGAGCAGATCTTCTTCAGGTACATATCCAATCATCCCCTTTAAATGGTATAATTCTTTCTTCAAAGAGTACCCATTTATCGTCACTTCCCCATGGGAACTAATAATTTCACCTGACAACAATTTGAGTATAGTTGACTTACCGGTACCTTCTTTCCCCATAATTCCAAGAAATGTTCCTCCCTCAACCTCCATATCGAATTTACTGATACCTTTCCCCGGTGAATAAGCATAGGACAGATCTTTAACATTCAGTGAAAGTTTTTCACCAAATTTATTTTTCAGATACCTGCGTTTCAGGTCATAGTAATCGATTTTAATATTTTCCTCAATATAGATCGTGTCGCCTGAGTCGATAAGTTCCCATCCTGATAAAGACTGCTTTCCATCTCGAAGAATTCTTGCACTGCAGTCGGTACATGTTATAATAAATACTTTCAGATCGCCGATAAATAAAACTTTAAATGGATGTTTCAATCCTTCGAATAAGAATGTCCCTGCCTCAATAAGCTCTTTTGGAACATTACTTTCTACCCAATGACCTTCCAAATTATCAATCGACTCAGTGGATGGTCCCAGAATAACCATCTTATTTCTGCCATTAATAAAGGGATCGTTTACTTTATCATTAAAAAAAACATTAGCAATTTCAACGAATTCCTTATCAATTGATAATATCCTTGCTGGTAATCCGGTATCAATAACATCTATTTCCAGCTGTCTAAGCCAACCTGTTATGCATAAATAAATAGTATGCCTGTCCTTCTTCGACAGTACGTCAAGTTTTGTATACTTAAGATTTACGTTGTGGAAATTAATGAATAATTCATCTTCAATAAGAATCTGATTTGGAGAGCTATCTGACAATTCTTCAAAAGCAGTAATAAAATTATTCCCTGAAAAATGTTTATCAAATTTTTCTGCCAGTTTCTCCATGGAATGTCTGGCTGAGACAAAAATATCCTTATTAAAACTTAAAATTAATGTGAGTAATTCGTATGCCTGTAGGAGCTGATAATTAAGCATTGCAATTAGCTAGTCAACAAAAATAAAAAAGATAAGAACCTTTTGCCGATTATTTTGTTAATAAATCATGAACCTTTTAGTAAAATGGACGTAAAAATTGATAGTATCTTTAATATATATGATATATATCATCAGGTTGTTGTAATGTAAGTCATCACAAAATGTTTTCATTGCAACCGCTTGTAAAGTAAATTTGATAATAGATAAGCAGTGCAATTCTCATAGTTGGGTTTAGTTAGATTTTAGGGTTAATTGTGAAGATGATTTTCAGAGGAGTGTTTAGTTTTAGGTGAAAAAGCCCTGGCGATAACGTCAGGGTTTTTTTATTGCCCTTTAATGATAGATATCATCGTTATGTAATAGTGAATATCATTTTAAATTGCTTGATAATAAATGTTTAGCATACTAATTTTGAAAATAGAAAGTTTAAGCACTTTATGTTGCAAACAAAGCTTAAAGAAGAACTAATTTGGGCTATATTATTTCATTACAGTTGTAGGTATTTGATAGGGTTTATTAGTTTTAGGTGAGAAAAGGTCCCTTTCCAGGGACCTTTTTTATTGTACATTATTCATGATTGTAACAAATTACCCTTAATAGAGAAGTAAAAGAAAATAGAATTACACTCAATAGATAAGTTATTTCGTAGCAGTTAAGCAAAATATTTTATAAAATTGTCTTTTCACTAAATATACATCAGGTGTCCAGGTTTATAAAATATACTTTATTAATACTTTTTCAACTTCACTTCTCTCATATTAAAGTGTTTAGCGGCGATAATAATATTATTGAGAAGTTAAATGCTTACGATGTTAAATTCTACATGTTGGATCTGGAGGTTGATAACCTTTCTGAATATATTGAGGGTAGTGTATCTATTCTGGTTGAAATTATAAATCCGGAAATTGATACAATTTTAATTGAGTTTACTGATAGTGCACATATAGATTCTGTTCATATCAATGACCAGTTGGTAGAATATAATCATGCCGAAAATTTTATATATATACCTTTAAATGAGGTTCTTACCTACGGAACATTGTTAAATATTGTCGTATATTATAATCTTTTAGAAAGCAATCCGAATCCCAACAGGGGAATTACTACGGAGATAATAAATACAGGGAAATCGGTGACATGGACGCTTTCCGAACCCTTTTATTCAAAAAACTGGTTTCCCTGTAAGCAGGTTCTTGATGATAAAGCTGACTCATTGTACTTGTTTTTCACTGTTGCCGATAGTTTAAAGGTTGGTTCGAATGGAATATTAACGGCTATAACAGAACTCCCCGATGGAAAACAACGATTCGAGTGGAAAAGTTACTATCCAACGGCATATTACCTTATTTCCTTTGCCGTTGCCGATTATCTTGATTATAGTTTTTATGCAAAAGTGAACAATTCCGATTCAATTTTGGTACAGAATTATGTATACAACGACAGCACTTTTTTTCTTTCTAATAAGGGATCGATTGATGCGACTGCAGATCTTCTTCAGGTTTATCATGAAAAATATGGACCCTATCCTTTTGATGCAGAAAAATATGGCCATTGTATTGCCCCGATTGGGGGAGGCATGGAACACCAGACTATGACTACTCTCGGAAATTTTGGATTTCTTTTAGTGGCTCACGAATTAGCTCATCAGTGGTTTGGGGATAATGTAACCTGCCAGAACTGGCAGGATATCTGGATTAATGAAGGATTTGCCAGCTATAGCGAATATATCGCTCTTGAAAATCTAAAAACGGATCAGGAGCGTCAGGTATGGCTATCCGAGGCATTCGATCTTATTGTTTCGGAACCCGATGGCTCCATTTATGTTCCTGAAAGTGACTCGGCCAGCAGTAGCCGTATTTTTAATTACAGACTTTCGTACCGGAAGGGAGCTTATGTTATACATATGATACGCCATGAATTAGGTAATGACGAATTATTCTTTGACGTATTAAAAACGTACCAGGAACGATATAAAGATGACGTTGCCGATGTCAACGATTTTATTGCTGTGCTCCAGGATGTTTCGCAAAAGAATTTCAGCGAATTTTTCAATCAATGGTATTTTGGTGAAGGATATCCTATATTAAATTTTTTCTGGAATCAGCATCAGGATACTCTTACGATCAGAATAGAGCAGGAAGTTACAGCTTCATCAGTGACTCCATTTTTCGATTTATTGATCGACTTCAGGATAGACTATCTGGGTGGTGATACATTGATACAATATCGTCAGTCTTCACCCGTAGCTAAGTTTGATATAATGTTGGATAAAAAAGTATTTCAGATTATACCTGATCCTTATAAGAGTCTACTTGCTGAAATTCAAGCTGTTATAAGAGAAAGGGATGCAGACTCAACTTCAAAATTCTCGGTTTTTCCTAATCCATCGGTAAACGAGGTGTTTATCGAAAATTACGATATCGGACTTCCGTTTAAAGCTAAATTGTATGACTATAAAGGTACCTTCATTACTGAAATTGAAAGTTCCGGTGCCTTTGGAAGTTTAAATATCTCGGACCTTACACCGGGAATATACCAGATCATTGTATGGCGTGACCAATATAAAGAAGTATTTAAAATAGCTAAACTTTAGCATTAATATTCGACAGAAAATTTGCTTATTTGCCGTATATTTCTAATTATCCAACCTGCGTGCAACGATATTTAAAATTAATACGATCCAATGCCACATTCCTGGTTCCCTATTTGATTATCGTGATACTTCTGGCACCTGTTTTCATAAGTATTCCAAAAGATTCATTGCACCTGCTTATTAACCAATATCATTCATCTGCAACTGATATCTTTTTCAAATACTTCACATACCTTGGCGATGGAATAACACCCTTTCTGGTTGCTATAGTATTTGTATTTTTCTCATTCCGGAACGCATTACAAATATGTTCGGCAGGAACCCTGGCAGGATTGATTGCTCAGTTTTTCAAACGTCTGATATTTCCGGGAATCCAACGTCCGTATGCTATATTTAAGGAATTACCTCAATTTCACATTGTCAATGGAATTGATATGCATTCTTCATTTAGTTTTCCATCAGGTCATGCCGCGACGATTTTTGCCATGTGCTTTATCATGGCTGGATTAACCAAAAATAAAGTACTTAAAATTATATTGCTTTTCACTTCGTTACTTGTAGCTTTTTCAAGAGTATACCTGTCGCAACACTTTCTGGTTGATATGTATGCAGGTTCATTTATTGGTATTTTATGTGCTTTGCTGATTTTTGTAATTTTCGACCGATTTAAAGCAAAGTGGCTCGATAGTTCATTATTACAGGTTAATAAAAAAATAACCCGTAATGAATAAAAAAAACATACTCTACCAGGCGCTGATTGTCTTCATAGCAGCAATTCTCTTTATTCCGCTGATTGGGAAAGTGCATCTTTTTGATTGGGATGAGATCAATTTTGCCGAATCGGCAAGAGAAATGATCATTACCGGCGATTATCTGAATGTCAGAATCAACTTTGAGCCCTTCTGGGAGAAGCCTCCTTTATTTATCTGGCTTCAGGTAGTATCGATGAAAATTTTTGGCATTAACGAATTTGCAGCCCGCTTCCCAAACGCAATATGCGGAATTATTACGTTGCTGGTACTCTATCATCTCGGCAGACGGTTGTACGATAACAAATTTGCATTACTCTGGACATTAACCTATGCCGGGTCAATTCTGCCTTTTTTCTATTTCAAATCGGGGATTATCGATCCCTGGTTCAACCTGTTTACATTTCTTGGCGTTGTGTATTGGGTTTTTGCTATCGATACCGAATTCAACGGTAAAAAATATTTTTATTGCTTCCTCTCTGCCCTCTTTCTCGGATTGGCCATGCTGACAAAAGGCCCTGTATCAATACTGATTTTTGGTTTGCTGGCGATGGGGCTTATCTTATTAAACGGTTTCCGGATAGGTTTAAACTGGAAACAAATTACACTATTTGTTCTATCCCTTATACTAATTGGGGGCTTCTGGTTTATTTTACAGATCCTCACGGGTAATTATGATGTGATCAGGGATTTCATTGTATATCAGATCCATTTATTTAAAACCAAGGATGCCGGTCATGGTGGATTTCCTTTCTATCATTTTATTGTATTGCTGCTTGGTGTATTTCCTGCTTCCGTATTCGCCATACAGGGGCACAAATATTCGGGAGCCAACGATCTGAGGAAAACTTTGCACACATCGATGATAGCATTACTTTGGGTAGTACTATTGCTCTTTTCCATTGTTAAAACCAAGATCATCCATTATTCATCCCTGACCTATTTTCCCCTTACCTACCTGGCTGTCTTTGCCGGTTATAACATAATTAATGGTAAATTCAATTTCAGAGCCTGGCAAAAAATAATGCTTGGTGTTATTGGCTCTGTTTTAGCTATCGTCATTATTTTACTTCCCTGGCTTTATTTAAAAAGAAATTATTTTATTGAAAATGGTTTTATTACCGATGCGTTTGTCATAGGAAATTTGCAGGCCGAAACAGGCTGGAGTCCTTTTATTTCTCTCATTGGAGTTCTTCTGATTTCGGGCCTGATAATTTCCTTTGCCCTATCCCGTAAGGATAAAGCTATTAGCCTGATTACCCTTTACATCACTTCATTACTATTTGTTTTTCTGTCGATGACTTTTATTACCCGGGGAGCTGAAAAAATATCGCAGAATGCGGCAATAGAATTTATTAAGAATAGGGCCGATGAAGATGTGTATATAAAATCATTCTATAAAAGTTATGCCGTTCTGTTTTATGGCCGGCAAAAACAACCTGCCGATAGTAAGGTTTTTGATATGAACTGGCTGATTAAAGGCGATATTGACAAAGATGCCTTTTTTATTCAACGGTCCAACAGGAAAGATGAAGTATTAAACAGATATCCTGAACTTATTGAATTGTATGAAAAAAATGGCTATGTTTTCTTTATCCGTAAGGCCACCAAATAATACCTGATATAATATGATAGGTACAAAAAAAATTACGGTTGTACTGCCGGCATATAATGCAGAGCAAACACTTGAAATGACTTATAAGGAAATTCCTTTTGATATCGTAGATGAAGTTATACTGGTCGATGACTTAAGCAATGACAAAACAATCGATAAAGCAAAGGAACTGGGAATTAAACATATTGTCCGGCACTCTGAAAACAAAGGGTATGGAGGTAATCAGAAATCGTGTTATAGTAAAGCTCTCGAACTTGAATCAGATATTATTGTCATGCTTCACCCCGATTACCAGTATACTCCTAAACTTATTCACTCCATGTGCTACCTTATTGCCAATGATATCTATGAAGTAGTATTGGGTTCCAGAATTTTAGGAAAAGGAGCACTGAAAGGTGGAATGCCGGCTTACAAATACATAGCCAACCGTTTCTTAACACTAACTCAGAATATTCTGATGAATCAGAAATTATCGGAATACCATTCCGGCTACAGAGCATTTAGCAAAAACGTACTTCAATCTATAAACTATAACGTCAACTCCGACGATTTTGTGTTCGATAACCAGATGCTGGCACAAATTTTCTATAAGAGATTTGAAATTGCTGAAATAACCTGTCCTACCAAATATTTCCGGGAAGCATCTTCAATAAATATAAAAAGAAGCATAGTGTATGGCATAGGTGTGATGAAAGTTTCTGTGCAATATTTACTGCAAAAGTTGCGTTTGGCCCATTATAAAATCTTTGAAAGTGTACCTTTTACAAAAGGAAACGATAAGGAAAATTGAGAAGTACTCCATTGTTGGCCTGCTGGCAATTTTAATTCTTCTTTTTGTCCTAAGCATTTCAATCGGTCAAACTGAGAAAAATAAAAATAATCCACCTTCTTCCGAAGATATTATAGCATATGCCCAATCGTTTTTGCCCGGCGGACCAAAAGAAGAGTATGCAGCTCAACTCGACTGCTCAGGATTTACCAAAGCTGTATATAATAAGTATTCTATTCACCTTCCTTCCTCTTCTGCCGGACAATATAGAAAAACAAAACATTTAGAGAAGAAAGATATTCATTCCGGTGACTTACTTTTCTTTAATACTTCAGGTAAAGGTATTTCTCATGTCGCTATCTGTATGGACAGCATCCGGTTCATTCATTCTTCTGGTAAAGGAAGGGGTATTTGCATCGATTCCTTTGAACAATTATACTGGAATAAACGATTTATTTGCGGAGGAAAAGTTAATTTTAAGAACAAAAATTAATTAACCAATAATAAAATCATGCGTCAAATTTCTATTCTTTTTGGTATCATCTTTCTTACGGTTAGCTGTTCAGCGCCGGTCGAAAAAACACAGAAAGTAAAAAACATCATACTCCTTATTGGCGACGGCATGGGTGTAAGTCAGATCTATGCTGCCTATTCAGTTAATAAAGGTAGCCTCAATTTAGAAAAGGCAACTTTTATCGGTTTCTCAAAAACGTATTCGGCTAATGCCTATATTACCGATTCTGGAGCCGGTGGTACTGCCATTTCCACCGGAGTGAAAACAAAAAATACCTATATAGGAGTCGACTCGATGGGCCTCCCCGTGGAAACCATTCTGGAAAGTGCCGAAGAACACGGATTGGCCACCGGCCTTGTTGTAACCAGTTCCATTACTCATGCAACACCGGCATCATTTATTGCGCATCAGGTGAGCCGATATGAAAATTTGCTTATTGCAGAGGATTTTATAGAAAGCGATATCGATATATTCATTGGTGGCGGAAGAAAATTTTTTGAGAGCAGTGAAATGAATATTCAGGATGTACTTCGTAAAAAAGGCTATTCAATCACATATAATCTCGCTGATATTAATCCGGACGATACACTTAATATTGGATGCCTGGTAGCTGATGATGCGCTCCCCAGGATGCTTGAAGGACGTGGTGATTTTCTTCCAAAAGCCACCCGGATAGCTCTTACTAAGCTGGCAAAAAATACAACCGGATTCTTTATAATGATCGAAGGTTCACAGATTGACTGGGGCGGGCATGAAAATGATATTGATTTTGTTGTCAGTGAGATGCTCGATTTCGATATGGCCATTGGTGAAGCTTTCAGTTTTGCTGATAAGAATCCGGGCACGCTGGTTATTGTCACTTCCGACCACGAAACCGGAGGATTATCCATTACCGGCGGGAATTTGGCAAAAGGTGAAATAACCACACATTTTAGTACTCCCGATCATTCAGCGGTCATGGTACCTGTATTTGCCTATGGCACGGGAGCCGAAGAATTTGCCGGCATGTATGAGAATACTGAAATCTATCATAAAATGATGAAATCGTTTGAGTTTGACCAGTAACCGGATCAGATAATAGTGTCTAAAATAAACTCAAACTGCCAGGATCGATCCCTGCATATCAGTTGAAGATTAAGTCATTTTCACTTCAATAGAAATTGAAATTTTTCTTCCTGCCCTATCGGTAAATTTGTTAATTTAACGGAAACACCTTACTATGTATCGTTTACTATTTTTTATATTATTCCTGATCCCACTTACTATATTGGGCCAGCAACCCTACAAGACAGAATCGAAAAAAGCTATCCGTTTTTATGAAGAAGGCCTGGATAACTATAATAAGCAGTATTATAGTGCTGCCGAACAATACCTGTTGGAGGCAATTAATACCGACGAGTCGTTTCAGAATGCCTACCTGGTGGTTGCCGAAGTATACTGGGAACAGGGTAAATACGAGTTGGCCGTTGATTACTATGGCAAAGGATTACAGATCGACTCATTCTTTTATCCCAGGGGATATTATAATAAAGCCGGACTCGAAGTAAAAATAGCCCGGTACGAGGATGCGCTTAACAGTTACCTGACCTATCTGAAACTGGAACCGGATGATCCAAAATATAGCGTGCTGGCCAGGAAAGGCATCCGGCAGGCAAAATTTGCCATCCGGGCTGTGAAAAATCCTGTTCCTTTTGAACCTGTCAATCTCGGTCCGAATATCAATACCAGACAGAATGAATACTGGCCCTCATTATCTGCCGATGGACAGACCCTGATTATTACACGCCTTGTCGATTTTTATGATGTCGTTATGGGTAACCGGATTCAGGAGGATTTCTTTTTCAGCCAGTATGAAAATGGTGAATGGAAACCTATGAAAAATGCCGGAAGTCCTTTAAATACGAACGATAATGAAGGGGCACAGTCCATTTCGGCAAATGGTAATCTGATGGTGTATACGGTGTGTAACAGAAGAGGAGTAATTGGCCGTTGCGATATCTATTATGCTGAGAAGGAAGGAGAAGAATGGACCCAACCAAAAAATATGGGTGTTCCCATAAATACCGTATACAAAGAAACCCAACCCAGCCTGAGTGCCGACGGAAGGACCCTTTATTTTGCCAGTGACAGGCCCGGAGGTAAAGGCGGTCTGGACCTGTGGCGGAGTCAGAGGAATGATGATGGTACCTGGCAGACTCCGGTGAATCTGGGCGATTCGATAAATACGCCGGGCGATGAAATGTCTCCATTCATTCATCATGATAACAACACCCTGTATTTTTCTTCCGATTATCATACCGGCATGGGAGGTTTCGATCTTTTTATGGCTAAACGTGACAATACAGGACACTTTAATCAGATACAAAACCTGGGTTACCCTATTAACACTTCGGGCGATGAAGTAGGATTGATTGTAAATGCAGAGGGTAATATTGCCTATTACGCCTCGGATATGCAAAAGGAAAATGGTAAAGATATTTTTCAATTTGAATTGTATAAAGAAGCCCGGCCCAACGAAGTTTCCTATATGAAAGGACAGGTATTTGATGAAAAAACCAGAAAGCGGTTAAAAGCCAGGTTCGAATTGTATAACCTGAGTGATGGTAGTTTGACAAGTCAATCGGAATCGGATGAGCGCTCCGGTGAATTTCTGCTTTGTATCCCTACTGATTGCGATTATATGCTTACTGTTACCCGCCCGGGTTATCTCTTTTATTCCGATAATTTTGCCCTCATTGGTATTTATCACCTCGATAAACCATTTCTGAAAGACGTTCCTTTAAAACCCATCGAAGCCGGGGTAAGTATAGTCCTTAAGAATATTTTCTATGAAACTGATTCCTATGCCTTAAAAACAGAATCGAAATATGAACTTGACAAGATTGTAGGTTTCCTGCAAAGCAATCCTTCCATTCATATTGAGATCAGCGGACATACCGATACTACCGGAACGGCAGTATACAACCAGATCCTGTCGGAAAACAGAGCAAAATCAGTGGTGCAATACCTTATCGGGAAAGGCATCTCAACGGAACGACTTACTTATAAAGGTTATGGTCTTTCAAAACCAATCGATACAAACGATACTGAAACGGGACGTGCCAATAACCGCCGGACGGAATTAAAGATTGTGGAATAAAAATGAAATTTTCTGAAGCCCCCGAACAGGATTTTTACAAATTATCATTAACGTAAAAAAACAGTTAGCTGACTTATGCTCAAAACTCTCTGGTAAAAAATTTACTATTATTGTTAATTTTTTTACATTATTGTTTTTCTTTGTATTCTCATAAAATTGATGGCCATTTAACCTTAACCAGATGAAAGTATTTTTTTTGTTGATCTGCATTATACTAAGTTCTTTTAGTATATCGGCAGGAGATAAAGACATTGAGACCTTTGTTGAAAATAAAGTCACCGGCGAAAAGATCCGGATCCTTACTGAGATACCCGCCACGCCTGTAAGAAATCAATATAAAACCAGTACTTGCTGGAGCTTTAGCGCGCTATCCTTGCTTGAATCGGAATTGATGCGAATGGGTAAAGGAGAATATGACCTTTCGGAGATGTTCATAGTAAGGTATAATTACGAGAGGAAGGCTTCCCGGTATATACGCATGCATGGTAAAACAAATTTTGCTCCCGGTGGTGAAGCCAATGATGTAACCGATGTCATCGATTATTTTGGTATTGTTCCCGAAAAAGTATATACAGGCTTAAAGGTAAATACCGAACTTCATGTGCATGGAGAAATGGATCGCGTACTGTGCAAATATGTCGACGCTATTGTTGCTAACCCCGATAAGGAGTTAAGCAATGTATGGAAAGAAGGTTTCGACAAGGTACTCGATTCCTATCTGGGCGAAATGCCCGATAATTTCGATTACAATGGCACAAGCTATACACCCTTCAGCTTTGCCGAATCGCTGGAAATTGATCCCTCCGATTATGTTATGATCACGAGCTTCATACATCAACCCTATTACGAATCAATAATTCTTGAGATCCCTGACAACTGGTCGTGGGCCAAAAGCTATAATGTTCCTCTCAATGTGCTGGAAGAAATAGTCGATTCTGCAATTTATGAAGGTTATTCTGTTGTCTGGGCTACCGATATTTCAGAAGAGGGATATAGTTTTAAAAATGGTCTGGCTATTGTACCTAAGTTTGTGTATGCGCCCACTTCGGAAAAGGAAAAGAATAAATGGCGGAAAATACCCGAATCTGAAAGAAATGATATTATTTTCAATATGAATAATCCTGTGGAAGAAGTTTTGGTAACCCCCGAGCTACGGCAGGAATCTTTTGATAATTATTCCACTACCGATGATCATGGCATGCACATTATAGGACTGGCGCAGGATAAAAACGGGCGATTTTATTACTATGTGAAAAACTCCTGGGGTGAAGATAATCCCTATCATGGATACATTTTTGTTTCCAAATCTTATTTCCAATACAAGACCATTTCCATCATGCTTAATAAAGCGGCTTTACCGGAGCATGTTATTCACGACCTTTTCTTTTAAATAATTTCCGGAATTTTATGGATTGTAAAAAAGAGTCGAATCGAAATTTTTGTTCCTGTACTTTTTCCTGTAATAAAAAAGGAGTATGTTGTGAATGCATTCAATACCACAAGGGATTGGGCGAACTGCCGGCCTGTTATTTTCCATCTGATGTGGAACGCTCCGGCGACCGCAGTATTGAACGCTTTATTTCCCTGTACCAGCTACGGGGAGCCTGGTGGAATTGATCATCTGTTTATTGGCTCGTTCGTAAAATAACCTGTTCTTATTACCATTCAAGTTGCAGCATTTGTCTTTTGATGATCTATTCTTTATCCGGGAATAAAGTCTTAGTATCAGAAAATGAACTCTCCTTATTGTGAAATGAACTTTCGGTAGGAAGCAATGACTCGCGAAAGCAACCCGGAGTTTTACGAAGGCTACCGGCGCGCCTACACCATTGTGGACCGCTAAACTTTAGCCGGTTCTGACCGGAACCTCTTGAAATAGGGGTTTTACTTTTTGTTTAAGGAAATTGTAATTTGCAGGATATGAAAACAACAATAAACATCAACTTTATTCTCTAAAATGGCATAATAAACCCGGGGAAACTTAACTTATATGCTAGTTAGCGGCAAGTTACATCATGACAAATATTTACAAATAATTACATTAAAATGACAATTCAAAACCAGTATAATTTTATTTTGTATTATTCCAATATTCAACTTAACCATCATTAAAAAAAATGAAAAAGCTATTGATTCTGTTGGTTTACCTTAACAATATATCTTTTTGTGTTCATTCCCAATTACCAAAACGATTCTCGGCAAAAGAAGTAAAGATTGATATGGAGTATCTTCGTAGTACCCTTGAGGCCTCAAATTATAATCTTTATGCCTACACCAACAAAGAAGTTTTTGATAGTGTTTATAAAAACATAAATAATTCCATCAATGATTCACTTACATCTTTGCAGGTTTACAGGTTTTTTCAGCCTTATGTTGCATTGGCAAAAATTGGACATTGCCAGATGGAATTTCCATGGGGTGAATATTATGGGTACTATTTAAAGCAAGGCGGAACCATTTTTCCATTGGACTTAAGTATTTCAAATAGCATGGTATTTGTAAAAAATAACTGCTCTAATGATTCATTGATTGATGTTGGTGATGAAATATTATCACTGAATGAAAAGCCAATCAAGAAAGTTCTGGCTGAAATGTATAATTTTGTATCAGGTGAGAGTGAATATCATAAAAATTCCGTAATTGAAAGTATAACCTTTGCAAAAATATTTTGGTCGATGTACGGCAAATGCGATGTTTTTAATTTGGAAATCAGGAAAAAGGATGGAAAAATAATAAATACAAAGCTTTCCGCTATTTCAGGATTTGAATTTGATGCAAAAAATCCAAATCCTCTTTACAGTTTAAATAGGGAATTCCGGTTTATTAATGGTATTGCCTATATGCAGCCAGGCGTATTTGTCAATGCAAAGGGAAATCATGATATGATGAATCATGAAATGTTAGACAATACTGAATTTCGTCAATTTATTGATTCGGCGTTTTCGGCATTTCATCAAAAAAAAGTAAAAAACCTGATTATTGATTTAAGAAATAACTGGGGTGGAGACAATTCTTTCAGTGATTATATGATTGCTTATTTTGCATCGAACCCTTTTTATTTTTGTTCGAAATTCAAAGTAAAAACCAGCCAAGTAACAAAAGACTTTTGGAAAGATGTCAATGATTCTTCCCTTCAGGATATGAAACAGAAAATCCTCTCACATAAAAATGGTGAAATTTTTGATATAACTTTTACCAAAAATCAACCGCGTACTGATTCTTTGATATTTACCGGAAAAGTATACGTTTTGATTAACCGATATTCTTATTCTAATACAACATCAGCAGCAGCTATAATTAAAGATTATGGTTTTGGTATATTGATTGGTGAAGAAACACCTGATTTGCCATCGGCTTTCGGAGCTACTCACCTGTTTAAATTACCAAACACGCAGTTGTCAGTTCAATATCCGAAAGGATTCTCGATACGCCCGAATGGAGATATTTCTCCCAAAGGGGTTATGCCCGATTATCAAGTTAAATATAATACCTTTAATGATAAGGATGAAATTTTGGATTTTACAATAAAATTAATTAAGAAAAAATTAAAACCTGCCGCTAACAGCCAATATAGGTAAGCTGGAGGGAAGTGCTATATTTATGGTAAGTACAAAAAACAAACATGCTAACGGTCAGATAAGTGAGAGGCTCGTAAATCCCAGCCTACCCATATTTGCAACACGTTGGCGCTAATGCTTTTAAGATTTTATAATAACTAAATAAAAATGTTATGATTTCACGAATTTGGCATGGATGGACAACACTTGAAAATGCGAGCATTTATGAAGATTTATTAAGAAATGAAGTGTTCCAATCTATAGAAAATAAAAAAGTAAAAGGTTATAAGAAGATAAGCTTACTAAAAAGAATAATAGAAAATGAAGTTGAATTTATAACAATTATGTTATTTGATAACCTTGACTCAGTAAAAGAATTTGTTGGGGAAGATTATGAGAGATCTTATGTGCCTGATAAAGCACGTAAAGTTTTATTGAGACACGATGAAAGATCACAACATTATGATATTATTAACGAAATAGTGTATTAATATATATGCACATACCGCCAACAAGGTGTAGAACCAATAGCGGTGTTGGTAGTTTGCTAGACTTTTGTACCTTGTGGCAAAAACACCAACGGCAGATAAGAACGCCTGCCTTCCGGCAGGCAGGTAGCCCGAAATCCGCTACTTTCCTTACCGCTGACCATACCAGCAATTCTTCGCACCTAAAACCTGACTAAAGTGAGTTCGGTTATCATTTAAAAAATAAATTAGAAATATACACAATCATGAAAAAAATCAATTTTTATCAAACGAAACTAACAATATGCCTGGCATTGATTTTTTTAGTTCTTGGTATTCAAAATTCAGGTTCCCAGACATTTTGTACAGAACCCGGTACCAGTTGGATAGCTGGTGAGCAAGATGGTTATCGTTATGAATTATGGAATCAGAACTCACAGGGAACTGCATGCATAACTCTTGGGAGTGGTGCCCTGTTTAGCGGTGAATGGGATGGTGTGGAGAATTACCTGGCCCGCCGTGGTTTAGGTTATGATCAAACACAGGAACACCAGGAAATAGGTACATTTTATACAACCTACAATTGCAACTACAATCCTTCAGGTTCATCCGGAAATTCGTATTTATCAGTGTATGGATGGACGGTTGATCCATTGGTAGAGTATTACATCATTGAAGACTGGCGCAACTGGATACCATCTATGTCCGGTAGTGCTTCGCTAAAAGGTTCTTTTGATGCTAACGGAGGTACTTATGATATAATTGAAAACACAAGAGTGAATCAACCTTCCATTGTTGGCACTGCTACTTTTCAGCAATATTTCAGTATTCGAAGGTCTGTACGAAACAGTGGAACAATAAATATTTCCGAACATTTTAATGAGTGGGAGGCCCTGGAATTGGATATGGGTGATATGTATGAAGTATCCTTTGTTGTAGAGGGATATCAGAATAGTGGAAGCTTTGAATTTACAGAATTAGATGTGGTTGTGAATAACGCCCCTGATGCAACAGAAGCGTCATTAAAACCTATAAGCCTTTGTGTTTATCCAAATCCCAGCTCAGGGAACGTATCCATTAAACTTGATGAATCTGTCTTACATGCAAGCGTGAAGATTTACGATGCTTCAGGTATAATTATTTTTTCTCAGGAAAACATAAATAATAATCTGCTTCAGGTTTCTAACCTGAAGAGTGGAATTTATTTTGTAAATGTGAACAGCAACAGACTTAACTATACAACCAAATTATTGGTTTATTAGCTTGACTGAACTTCGTAATTAAAGCTTAGCCTGCAGAGTTCCGGTCATTTCTTTTTTGTGTATGCAGCAATAATTTCAAAACCGTCCTTTAAAAAATTTAATACATATTCGCTTTATGGGTTGGCTTGTCCACGGGCAGCGCGAAATACGACTGACCAGCATTAGTTAGCGGAGCTTTGTGTGAAAAGGTCAGGTCGGATTTTTTGCCCGTGGCGGCTTCTTTTGCTTCGTTTTCTTTCCGCAAAGAAAATGAAGGATAAGATTAAAAATAGCTCCTGCATACTGCCTTAAAACAAAATTTTCCCTCGCCAGGGGCAGATTGCCTCTACGTCGTAATTAAAGCTTAGCCTGCCTCATGCCTGGACAAGGATTTTAGAGTTGAGAAGTAATGAGTACATTTAAAAATCATCATTCGTTGATCGATATTCATTATTCGGTTTTTAATTTATTTGTTCCGACAGAATAGTAATCAAATTGAGCTTAATTCCGGGTCCCCTGAGTTTGAAATGATCACAGAAAATTGTAATTTACCTGAAATAAAACACACACCCTCTTGAGAGAGTCATTTCCTATTTAGAGGCATTTTGATTATATTAAGGAAAAATATTTG
>CAZMVE010000052.1:0-13609 GCA_964569585.1 uncultured Bacteroidales bacterium
TTACTAAATTATTAAGGGTTTGTAAATAAAGAATAATTAAAAACGGGGATTTCCGACCCGGTTTTTTAATGTACTTAAGAATTCTTGCATATGTGTGGCGGGTTTAGGTAATAACCTTTAATCTTGAAAACAGGAATTAGGTAACCCTTACTCTGTATAATTTAGAATTATTTTAAATAATTGAATTTTCTTTTAAAATGCATGGGATTCAAGAATTAAGAAAGGTCCTAAAGCCAATTTTCCCGCCGAAAATGTTCCGATTGCCATAATTGCCACTATTTTTGCAAAATTATCAGGAAACCGATTTATAATGAAAAGAACTAAGATTAAGGAAATACTGGATACTAAAGTACCTGGAACAAGAGTGAAAATAATGGGATGGGTACGCACCTTCCGCAGCAACCGTTTTATCCATATCAACGATGGCTCTACCATCAACAATATGCAGGCGGTAATTGATTTTGAAAAGTTCGGCGATGACCAGCTGAAGCGCATTACCACCGGAGCCTGTGTGGCTGTAAGCGGAAAGCTGGTGGAATCGATGGGCAAGGGACAAAAGGTTGAGTTAGAGGTGAGCTCATTAACTATTCTTGGCGACAGTCACCCCGATGAATATCCCCTGCAGCCTAAAAAGCATTCCATGGAATTCCTGCGGACCATAGCCCACCTGCGCCCCAGGACCAATACTTTCGGGGCCGTGCTGCGCATACGGCATGCGCTGGCCTTTGCCATTCATAAGTATTTCAACGATAAGGGATTTTTCTATCTTCATACTCCCATAATAACCGGTTCCGATTGTGAAGGCGCCGGTGAAATGTTCCGGGTTACGACCTTCGACTTGAATAAAGCGCCCCTGACCAAGACGGGAGCTATCGATTATACGCGCGATTTTTTCGGAAGAGAAACCAACCTTACCGTATCGGGTCAGCTCGAAGGTGAACTGGGAGCCATGGCGCTTTCCGAAATTTATACTTTCGGTCCTACATTCAGGGCGGAAAACTCGAATACTCCGCGTCACCTGGCCGAGTTCTGGATGATAGAACCCGAAATGGCCTTTTACGATATTAATGACAACATGGACCTGGCGGAAGATTTTCTTCAGCATGTGGTAAAATATATACTTGAAAATTGTAAGGAGGATATCGATTTTCTGAACAACATGTACGATAAGGAGCTCCGGACAAGCTTGGAATTTGTGGTGAATAACAGCTTTGAACGTATTACCTATACAAAGGGCATTGAGATACTCGAAAAATCGGGGCAGAAATTTGAGTACCCGATATCCTGGGGCATTGATCTGCAGACCGAACATGAACGCTACCTGGTAGAAAAGCATTTCAAGCGGCCGGTAATTATTATAGGATATCCGAAGGAGATAAAAGCCTTTTACATGAAACAGAACGACGATGGTAAAACTGTAGCTGCCATGGATGTTCTGTTTCCGAGGATAGGTGAAATTATAGGAGGGTCGCAACGGGAAGAAGATCATGGAAAGCTTGTGAACCGGATAAAAGAAATGAACCTGAATGTTGACGACTTCTGGTGGTATCTTGATACCCGCAGGTTTGGAACAGCCCCGCATAGCGGCTTCGGACTGGGATTTGAACGGATGGTATTGTTCATTACCGGCATGTCGAATATACGCGATGTAATTCCTTTCCCCCGCACACCAAAGAATGCAGAGTTTTAGCACTCCTGATTTTATGTGCCGGACAAATTGAAGGGTTCCTGAACACTATTTCATCAGGAATTCGTTGTGTTTCGTGTATTCTTTGTACGAAATAGCCTGTTTATTCAGGGCATTTTTATATTTTTATAATTGGTGATTTTCTCTAAGTGACGAGTGATGTTAAATCAGAAATTACAGCAGAAACTTCTGCAAAAGCTTTCGCCTCAGCAGATACAGATGATAAAGCTGCTGGAGATCCCAACAATGCAACTTGAGCAGCGCATTAAGAGTGAGCTGGAAGAAAATCCTATTCTCGAAGAGGGAAAAGAAGAAGAGGATACGGATGTACGGGATGAAGAGGAAGCTTTAACGGAAGAAGAGGACAAGGATAACGACGAATTTTCAATCGAAGATTACCTGAACGATGAAGATGTACCCTCTTACCGGCTTGAAGCACAGAATTATTCAAAGGGTGAAAAAAGGGAGGAGATTCCCTTTTCCGTAGGTTCCACCTTCCATGAATTTCTTGAAGCACAGCTGGGACTTCGTAAACTTGATGACCGTCAGCATGCACTGGCCGAATACCTGATAGGAAATCTGGACGAGGACGGTTATCTCAGGAGAGAACTGGATGCTGTTGCCGACGATCTGGCCTTTTCGGTGAATATTACCACTACCGGACAGGAACTTCTTGAAATATTAAGAATTATCCAGGATTTTGATCCTGTGGGTGTCGGAGCCCGCGATCTGAGAGAGTGTCTGCTTTTACAGATCAGAGCGAGGGATCAGGAATCAAACGAAATTGTAACAGCCGAAAAAATTATCCGGCACCATTTTGATGAGTTTACACGCAAACATTACGATAAGATCAGGAATCGTCTGGGAATAAACGAAGAGGAATTAAAACATGCTGTCGATGAAATTTTAAAACTTAATCCAAAGCCTGGCAGTGCTTTCAGCGATCCCTTAAATAAATCTACGCTGGTCATTATTCCCGATTTCATACTCGACAACGACGAAGGCGAATTAACTATCAGTCTTAATTCAAAAAATACACCCGACCTTAAGATCAGCCGTACTTACAGGGAGATGCTTCAGTCGTATGCTAAGAACAAAGAGAAACCTTCCTCAGAACAAAAGGAAGCTGTAAACTTTGTGAAACAGAAAATAGACTCGGCAAAATGGTTTATCGATGCCATCAAACAGCGGCAGAACACCATGCTGGTTACTATGAATGCTATCATCGAATACCAGCGTGAATACTTTGATGAAGGTGATGAGACACAACTGAAACCCATGATCCTGAAAGATATTGCCGAGATTACCGGTTTGGATATTTCTACCATATCGCGTGTAGCAAACAGCAAATATATTCAGACTCATTTCGGAATATATCCGCTTAAATATTTCTTTTCCGAAGGTTTACAAACCGACGATGGTGAAGAAGTATCGAGCCGGGAAATAAAAAAAATATTACAGGAATGTATTAACAATGAGGAGAAACGTAAACCTCTTACCGATGATATGCTGGCAGGTATTTTACAGGAAAAGGGATATCATATTGCCCGGCGGACTGTGGCAAAATATCGTGAACAGCTTAATATACCTGTTGCCCGTTTACGTAAAGAATTATAGCTATTCTGAAAAGAGATGATTACACGCATAGCTAACATTTTTTCCTACCTGTTCCATCCGATTTTAATGTCCCTGATCGGAATTTTTATTATTTTCAATGCCGGTATTTATATTTCCGATATACCGGACGAATACAAACGTTTTATCTATACCATTGTCTTTCTCTGTAATGTTTTGATACCCCTCACCCTGATCCCTGCATTGTACCTGCTTAAAAATATACAACACATTACACTTAATGAGAGGAGAGAACGACTCATTCCACTGTTCTTCTCCACCATTTGTTTCTACCTGGGATATTATCTGGTTTCAAGGATTTCAACCATCAGGTTAATCGATATATTTTTATTTTCGGGTGTGATTGTAGTTATGGCTATCATGATAGTATCCATTTTCTGGAAGATCAGCATTCATATGGCAGGTCTGGGAGGGATTACCGGCTTAATTCTTATGTTATCCTTCACCTATACCCTCGACATGACTTTTTTCCTGGCGCTGGTGGTATTTATTTCAGGTATTGTTGCCTCAGCACGGCTGGCACTTCATGCACATAGTCCCATGCAGCTTATAGCAGGATACCTCGCGGGATTATTAATCGTATCGGGATTGCTTTTGCAACTTATGCGATAAAAACTTTTTTATTTTTTTGTACTATTTATCGGAAGCTTTTCCAGGAAGGTTCTGAAATTTGTTTTATCGCAAGGGACCGGAGGATTATTAATATCCAGTTTTTCGAAGTAGGAAATAGCGGAACTTAGCTTGAATTGGTGCTGTTGGTATGTGTGGAAATATCCTTTTGTAGCTAAATAACCGGCCAGATATTCCTGTTCGGTTTGTCCGGGAGTAGGGATTAGAATAGCCGTTTTACCTAATGCGAGAAGATCCATTATGGTGCTGTATCCTGCCCGGCATACAATTACATCTGCATCCACCATCAAGCGATGCATTTTACCAGACCCGGCATGGGAGAGCCACTGATCACTATCAGGTTCTTTCTCTGAGGGTAAACCCCGGATTACCATATAGTCATATTTTTTCGGGATGTGAGTGAGTTCTTCTCTGATGATATTTTCGAAAACGGTCCGCTGCTTTTCGGGGCCGGAAATAATAAAAAGGATCTTCTTATTGAATTTAATATGGGCAGACTGTGTATATTGTTTCATGCAGGTAAAACGAGATAGAATACCGATGTACTTCACCCTGGTATCAAATGGTACAGTATGCGATAATTCACCGGCAAATCCTCCCTCTTCTTCCCAATCGGGGACCCAGCATTCATTGAATTTGTGGATAAAGTATGAATTAATTCGATTCACTGATCTTTCCAGAAATCTGATACCTTGAGGTAATCTTATTTGTAGCTGATGCGTGATAAAAACAGAATAAACGGAACGGTTCCACAAACCATAGCAGTTATCGGAAATTACCACATCAATATTTTTACTTCGGATCAACTTCTTCAGCGCATAATGTTCTCTGACGATCTGAAATAAAAAAGTTGGTAATTGAAAGGCCAGTGAAAATAACTGTGTTTTTCGCCCTGACAAATGAATATTCAAATAAGGGAAATCGACGGTTTCCAGATGGGTAATTTCCTGCTTCAGCAATTGTTGATGTTGGGGACTGCCTCCTGTAATCACTTCAACTTCTAATGCAATTAATTGTTTGATCACCGGAATCAGTCGGGTGGCATGTCCCAATCCCCAGTTTAGGGGCACAACCAGTATTCGTTTTTTTCTTATGCTTTTAAAACCGTTCATGCCGATACGGAGACCTGTATTTCCAATGCCTTAACTTTCATGGCAATTTCCTGCAGCCTTTGAGGAGAAATTTTTTGTATGGTATCAATGGGCGTGTCGCGCCGGAAAGTATAAATCATGACAAGTTCCGGTTGTATAATATGCAATAAATTCAACCAGTTTTCTACCTCTTCTTCTGTTGAATTATCAAATGTTTTACCCTGGTATTCGCCCCTGACAAAAAGAGTCTGGATTGTAATATTGCCTTGGAAACTTTTCAGATTATCCAGTAAATCCGGTAAAGAGAAATGCCCTAAAGGACAATTGATCAGATTAAGGGTTTCTTCATTTACCGAATCTAGTTTCAGTATATTGTATTCTACTTTTCGAAGAGCCTTTCTTATGGCAGGTTTATTAATAAGAGTTGCATTGGACAATACGGCAATTTTGGCTTTGGGATAATACTTGTTGCGAGCCTTGATGGTATCGTTAATTATTTTTGGAAATTCGGGATGTAATGTGGGTTCTCCGTTCCCGGCAAAAGTAATGGTATCGATTTTTAAGTTCTTATACTGGTAAGTTCGAAGTGCATTTTCAAGGGTTTTACGAACTTCAATTGAGGTGGGGAGTGCATTTTTATTTTTTCCAAAGGATTTAGGAGTAAATCCGCATTCACAATACAGGCAATTAAAATTACAATATTTACTATCCACAGGCAGAAGATTAATACCCAGCGATTCACCAAGTCTTCTGCTGGTAACAGGGCCAAAAATAATTTCATTGAAAAGAAAAGTTGCCATGAGTGACTAGAGGAGATTATTTTTTCTTGTCGGATCGATATAAAGAGACACGAAGATCCGACATATCAAAATCCTTACGGAATGTTGAGTCAGTAGTATCGTGCATAGGTATTATAATTCGCAACTTCGAAAGACTTGTATCGTAGCATTCCTGGAGCAGCGTATATTCCCGCATGTAAATCGATTTAAGCAAAGACAATTCTTCGAAATATATCCGGTTTTCCAATGAATCTTTCAAAGGATTATAGAAATAAGCCAGTATTCGGGGATTGATGGATTCATCCTTTGATGTAAGTTTAATTTTCGCCGATAATACAAAAGTTCCCGTAGTATCAATACTAATATCGAATACGGGAGGATATAAAACAGTATCGCCATGAACAGAATACCGTTTTTTATTTGGTTTCCAGATATGATAGGTTTGTGCGACAGTTGTGGCGCTATATAATTTTTTAGCTTTCTCTGATTGTTTGCTTAATTCAGAGAAAACATCATCATAAATAGCGATTAACTTTTCGGGCTTTGAAGAATAATATTCGAGCGTTTGAACCAGGTCATCTTTGGTATATCCGTATTTTTCCAGTACGGTTTGATACAGTATGGTTGAATCGAGACCTCCGAATTGATTACTAACTATGGTATTAAGGGCTATTGCGTCGGCAATGTGCATATCGACCAAAAGCGGAACGAGAACTCTGCGAGGAATAATATTGTCATACTCACTCTTATTGCAGGCAACAATACTCAATAACATCAGGGAAATGAAAAGCCATTTTCTCATCGGGTACATTATTTACAGCAAATTTAAAGGAAATTCCTTTCTTACCTGAAAAGAAAACGGCTTTCGGTCGTTATTCTTATATTGATCAGTATTCTTTAATATCGTTGAATTTAAAACCTAACATTAATTCGTGGCTGCCGTTGTGTGCTATCCGAAGTTTATTGATTCCGATATCGTAGGAATATCCTATTTCTATTTTTCGCTGATAGGTGAATCCAATCATTAAAGTAACTGCATCCTGACTCCGGAATGAGAGACCTCCCCAAAGTTTATTATTTTCCCATTGTCGTTTGCCATACCACACTCTCACATTGAAATCCATTTGTAGGGGTGTGGCACCAACTTTACGGAATATCACAGTAGGTTCAACTGATAGTTCGCGGGTAATCAGGTATTTGTATCCTCCATGCAGGTAAACATGTTGTTTGAACCGGCTCAGACCGGTTATAGTAGTATCCGAGCCGATGTTAATTTTGTTTCCAAGTAAATTTGTCATTGATAAACCTACGTGATAGATCGAAGAATATAAATAGAATCCGAGTGTTGCATCGGGGCCGAACTGAGTGTAGGTGCCTCCTGCATAAACCGGGTCGGGGTATTCAGTAGATCCCCCACCATCAATTTTAAATTGGAAGAGTCCCAGCGCCAATCCCATGGATATTTTCAGATCTTCTGCAATACTATAATTATAGGCATAACTTACGTTGAATGTAGTTTTACTGGTCATGCCATACACATCGTGCATAATGTATCCGCCAAGTCCCATGGGTTGCGTAACCGTGGGGCCAAACATACTGATCACGTTGGTAATGGGTGCATCAGTAATTCCTGCCCACTGCAAACGGCTGTTAGAAATTATCTGGTAGTAGGGATAAGTGCCCGCCAGTGCAGGATTGATCAGAAAAGGATTCGTCATAAACTGCGTATAGAGCGGATCCATCTGTGAACTTGTTTTCAGTACACAGCTTATTAGGAATATTAAAATTATGGTCAGTTTTCTCATCATCTCACAATTGTAACGGTTCCGGAAACCGGTTCCAGGTCTCCGTCGTTGTATTTAATAATATAGTAATAGCTGCCTATCGGCAGGTCTTTTCCGTTTTTCTGTGATTTACCATCCCATTTATGGTAGTTATCGATACCATAAGGTTTGCTGTAAAATATCTGCTGCCCCCAGCGGTTGAATATGATCACTTCAATATTGGCCCATCCTTCTGCATTCGGTATTTCCCAGTAATCGTTATAGCCATCATTATTGGGGGTAAATACATCATAAATGTCTCCAATCGATCGCTGAATCACTACATATGCCGTATCCCATTCATAGCATCTGTCAGGAGTGGTACCTATCACCATGATTTCCTGATCGGTGAATGTTGTAAGGATCGGATTCTGTGCTTCGTCGTCATCAAATTCATCATCAGCCAGCCACAGGTAAGCAATGTAACCATCGGTGGAAAACAGGTTCAGTGGTATACCTTCCTGGTTAAAGATACTATCGCCAATCCGGTTAGCATCAGTTTCGATATACATGCTAATCGTATCATACATAAGGAGATTGATTTCATCATAATCCATACACCGGTCGTTCGTTATGGTCAGACGGATATGCAGCGGATATCGCATAGTGATCGACACATCCGGCTGATCGTTGTCATTCGGATCATCAAGTACCGTATCGGGAATCCATTCTAATGTTTCAACCGGAATATTATTGTATGTAGCATAAAGATTCCAGTTTGAAAGATAACAGAGTGTATCATCAGCCAATGATGGATAATTCAATATCTCCAGAGGATCCATCAAACGGTTTGGATCAATATAGATAAGATTTATGGCGGCATTGATTGTATCTTGTCCTGTCAGTAAAATACTCTGAATTATTACACAGTCATTACCATCCGTAACGGTTACTATATACAATCCTGCCTCCAGATTTTCACGTGTCGGACCCGATTCTCCAATATCGCTCCATGTATATGTGAAATCTCCAACACCTCCCGATGCATTATTTATGGCGATACCACCATCGTTTGGAATACCTCCATCCAGGCTATATTCATGGCAACTTACCTGAGTGGAACTTATTCCAAAAGTAATAGGAGGAGGTGAACTTACGGTAACCGTTGTATCGAAACGGCGTGAGTTTAAATCTTCTACTCGTATATCATAATCCCCGGCATTTACTGAAGGAATGGTTCGGAAGTATTCCATAACACCGGTATAAACTAATTCCAGCGGGAAACCTGATTCGGCAAAATAGATATCATAGGGTGGTGTCCCATCATTCATCCAGATCCTGATTTCTCCCAAAGGCTCTCCGTAACAATCAGCATCAATAGCAACAACTGTTACGTCCAGATCGAGTTCTATAATCGTAATATAATCGTCCCACGGACATCCATTGACATCTTCGACATGTACATGATAGGTTCCGGGTACCAAATCTTCAAAGAGCGGATTTGTTGTCAGCGGACCACCATCGATTGAATACCGGTATTCATCGGGCGGAGGGAAAGGTGTACCTCCTGTCGGATTCAGCAGAATAGAACCCAGGTTATCTCCCTCAACGTGAGTGACAATCGGATTACCCAGCAATAATGGAGGACTGGCAATAATCGTATCATGGCTTTGAGTACAGCCATTGGCATCGCGGTAATATGCAGTAATGGGTCCACCTGTGAGTCCGGTAAACAAGTTCCCTGCCTGATAGTCGATCCCATTTATCGAATATTCAATAGGTCCTGTACCTCCTGATGCATAGATCTCGATTTCTCCCACCGGATCAGTATAGCATGTTGTTATCGGCATTATCTTTATACTATCGAGAACCAGTGCAGGTGGATTGGTTAGGATAATAGTAGGCCAGACTGCGTTGCAGGCATGTGCGTCAGTTACAGATATGTCATAATTGCCGGCAGTACGTCTTATTACAGCCGTGTCAGTGATTCCTGATTGTTCCGGCAATCCATTCACAAAAACATCATAAGGAGCTTTACCGCCCAACACAACTACTGTCAATGTAGCTGTGTCACCGTTACAAAGAATCGGATCGACTATTACAGTATCTATTACTAATGGTATAGGCACACCCAAAATTAGGGTATCACTATTAATCGTATCACAATCGTTGGCATCGGTTAGTCGGACAACATAGCTCCCAGGACCCAGATTTATAAAGATACCTGTGCTATTCGAAGTTCCTGGAGGTTCCAGGATAAATGTATACGGTTCGGTACCTCCACTGGCTGTTGCTTCAATTCTTCCGTTGGTATCGCCGGCACAGAAAACACTGTCAGTCACTTCGGCACTGACCAGTATTAATTGCGGGCGCTGGTAAATAAATAATGTAGTATCGTGATAGCAACCTCTGGCATCTTCGACACGTATAGTGTAGGCTCCGGCAGGCAAACCGGAGAAATATCCGGAATCGGCTGTTTCGGAGGGAATATCCGGAAGAAGCATATAAGTCAGAACACCAGTGCCACCTGAAGCTTTTACAGTAATAACTCCGGTAGAATCGTTATAGCATTCCAATGTATCAGTATGTGATACTTCATCAAAAATTATTTCCGGTGGAGAAATCACAGTTACACTTGTTGAACCCGTACATCCCATGGCGTCAGTAACCGTTATGTTGTAAATGCCTTCGCATAACATAACAGAGTCTTCATCGGGGATCAGAGGATCATCCCAGTCATAGAGGATATAGGGTGGAGTTCCTCCTGTGACAGTTACGAGGGCTAAAGCATCGCATGTTCCGGCACAACTCGTTCTTAAGCCCAAAGGTACCGCATAGGTGACTCCACCAGGAATAAGGCCATTACCTTCGATCATAGGGATGTCAATTATTCCTGATTCAAATTGAATAGTAACTAATTCACTGGTAAATATAGAAGTGTCGATAAAAGTAATACTTGCGTGAGTAAGCTTTCCGTCCGGATTACCGGAACCTTCAGTTGCCAGGTAATCCAGTATTACGATCGACCAACCCCCGTCAGCAGGATTTGTTCCGTAGAAGTTACTCCAGTCACCTGTTGCGGCATAAGTTCCTGAAATATCTTTCTTGAATGGAGGGATATCACAGATACTCAAGGTATCATCGGCTGTAAGTTCGGTTGTGAAACACAGACTGATTGACGACCCCGGACCTCCGAAGAAGTTACACATGCCTTCCGGATCTTCTGCTTCCTTAAGTGGAATGATAGTAATTCCGTCAGGAGCCTGCAGGAAGTAACTCAAATCCTGAACAACCACATGATCTTCATAAGTCATACATACCTCTATCTCAGTATTGGACCCGATGACGAAAGGTGAAATGGAACCAACAGATACCTGAATTTCAGAAGGTAATTTCAGGAGCATAGAGTCAATGGCTATACCGCAGGGGCCATTACCAAATCCGATTAAATACAGTGTAACCTGTCCGTTGGCCTGATCTGTTGATCCCGGCACATAGTATGGATTTATGATACTATTGTCGTTAAAACCATTATAGCCCGAACTGGATGTCCAAAGTAATGAACTTTGATTTGATGCACTTGCACCTGTTATGAATAGCGTATCGCCGAAACAAACGGAATCATTAGGTCCGGCATCAACAATCGGAGCTTGAGTTATGGAAACTGATGTCGTCGCAAAATCCCAACAACCTATAGCGTCTGTTACCGTGACGGTGTAATCTCCTGCCATGGCTAGCGTGGCAGCGGCAGAAACAGTTGGATTTTGCTGGTTACTTGTAAATCCGTTAGGCCCCGACCAACTATAGGAAGTCATTCCATTAGGCAGTGAGGCAAGGTTTAATGCATCTCCTTCACAAACAGGACTATTGCTTGATGCTACTACCACAGGTAGCGGAGCTATTGTCAGGATCATATCATCAACAGCATTACCGCAGGGAGCATTGCCAAAAGCTGTGAGGGTAAGGATTACGGACCCACTGGCAATATCGGCAGCACTTGGAGTGTAGATCGGATCCTCGATGTTGGGATCATTAAATGAACCCGTACCACTTGTAGTCCAAAGCAGAGAAGAATAATTTGTGGCTGTACCGTCCAGTGTATGCGTTGAGCCTTCGCAGATGATATCATCGGGTCCGGCATCAGCAGTAGAAGCCTGGATTAAAGTCAATGTCATATTATCCACAGCATCACTGCAGGGTGCATTACCAAAAGCTGTGAGGGTAAGGATGACAGATCCACCGGCAATATCGGCAGCACTTGGAGTGTAAATCGGATCCTCAATATTGGGATCATTAAATGAACCTGTACCACTGGATGTCCATAGCAGGCTGGAATAATTAGTGGCAGTTCCGTCCAGGGTATATGTCGAACCTTCACATATTATATCATCGGGGCCGGCATCGGCGGTAGGGGCCGGGATAATAGTCAGGGTCATGTTGTCTGAAGCATCACTGCAGGGTGCATTACCAAAAGCTGTGAGGGTAAGGATGACAGATCCACCGGCAATATCAGCAGCACTTGGAGTGTAGATTGGATCTTCAATGGCAGGATTGTTAAATGAACCTGTACCACTGGTTGTCCATAGCAGGCTGGAGTAATTAGTTGCAGTTCCGTCCAGGGTATGTGTAGAACCTTCGCAAGTAGAAGCATCAGGGCCTGCATCGGCTGTGGGCGCATGGATTATCGTTAGGGTCATGTTATCTGCAGCATTACCACAGGGTGCATTACCAAAAGCTGTGAGGGTAAGGATTACGGATCCACTGGTGATATCGGCAGCACTTGGAGTGTAGATCGGATCCTCGATGTTGGGATCGTTAAATGAACCTGTACCACTCGTAGTCCAAAGCAGGCTGGAATAATTAGTAGCTGTTCCGTCCAATGTATGTGTAGAACCTTCGCAAATAGAAGCATCGGGGCCAGCATTAGCTGTGGGAGCCGGAATTATCGTCAGGGTCATGTTGTCTGAAGCATCACTGCAGGGTGCATTACCAAAAGCTGTGAGGGTAAGGATGACAGATCCACCGGCAATATCAGCAGCACTTGGAGTGTAGATTGGATCTTCAATGGCAGGATTGTTAAATGAACCTGTACCACTGGTTGTCCATAGCAGGCTGGAGTAATTAGTTGCAGTTCCGTCCAGGGTATGTGTAGAACCTTCGCAAGTAGAAGCATCAGGGCCTGCATCGGCTGTGGGCGCCGGGATTATCGTCAGGGTCATGTTATCCGCAGCATTACTACAGGGGGCATTACCGAAAGCTGTGAGGGTAAGGATTACGGATCCACCAGTAATATCGGCAGCACTTGGAGTGTAGATCGGGTCTTCAATATTGGGATCGTTAAATGAACCTGTACCACTCGTTGTCCAAAGCAGGCTGGAATAATTAGTGGCTGTTCCGTTCAGTGTATGTGTCGAACCTTCGCAAATTGAAGCATAGGGGCCAGCATCAGCTGTGGGAGCCGGGATTATCGTCAGGGTCATGTTGTCTGAAGCATCACTGCAGGATGCATTACCGAAGGCCGTAAGGGTAAGAATGACAGACCCACTGGCAATATCGGCAGCACTTGGAGTATAGATTGGATCTTCAATGACAGGATTGTTAAAGGAGCCTGTACCGCTGGATGTCCATAGCAGGCTGGAGTAGTTAGTTGCTGTTCCGTCCAGGGTATGTGTCGTGCCTTCACAAATAGAAGCATCGGGACCCGCATCAGCTGTGGGAGCCGGGATTATCGTCAGGGTCATGTTATCGGCTGCATTACTACAGGGGGCATTACCGAAAGCTGTGAGGGTAAGGACAACAGAACCTGCTGTAATATCGGCAGCACTCGGAGTATAAACAGGATCTTCAATGGCGGGATTATTAAATGATCCCGTTCCGCTGGATGTCCATAGCAGGCTGGAGTAATTAGTTGCTGTTCCATCCAGGGTATACGTTGAACCTTCGCAAATAGAAGCATCGGGACCCGCATTAGCTGTGGGAGCCGGGATTATCGTCAGGGTCATGTTGTCTGAAGCATCACTGCAG
>CAZMVE010000052.1:13709-20378 GCA_964569585.1 uncultured Bacteroidales bacterium
AGCTGTGGGAGCCGGGATTATCGTCAGGGTCATGTTGTCTGAAGCATCACTGCAGGGTGCATTACCGAAAGCTGTGAGGGTAAGGATGACAGATCCACCGGCGATATCGGCAGCACTTGGAGTGTATATCGGGTCTTCGATATTTGGATTGTTGAATAATCCCGTACCACTGGATGTCCATAGGAGGCTGGAATAGTTAGTGGCTGTTCCGTCCAGTGTATATGTCGAACCTTCGCAAATAGAAGCATCAGGGCCTGCATTGGCAGAAGGAGGTAAATTAATAGTCAATGTCATATTATCGGCAGCATTAACGCAGGGGGCATTACCGAAGGCTGTGAGGGTAAGAATGACGGACCCACTGGCAATATCGGCAGCACTTGGAGTGTATATCGGGTCTTCAATATTGGGATCATTAAATAAACCCGTACCGCTGGATGTCCATAACAGGCTGGAGTAGTTAGTTGCTGTTCCATTCAGGGTATAGGTTGAACCGGCGCAAATAGAAGCATCGAGACCCGCATTGGCCGTAGGAGCCGGGATAATTGTCAGAGTCATATTATCCGCAGCGTTACCGCAGGGCGCATTACCGAAAGCTGTGAGGGTAAGGATTACGGATCCACTTGTAATATCGGCAGCACTCGGAGTGTAAATTGGATCATCAATATTGGGATCATTAAATGAACCCGTTCCACTGGATGTCCATAAAAGGCTGGAGTAATTAGTTGCTGTTCCGTCCAGAGTATGTGTCGAACCTTCACAAATAGAAGCATCAGGACCAGCATCAGCTGTGGGAGCCGGGATAATTGTCAAAGTCATGTTATCGGCAGCATTACCACAGGGTGCATTACCGAAAGCAGTGAAGGTAAGAACAACGGAACCGGCAGTGATATCGGCGGCGCTTGGTGTGTATATAGGATCTTCGATATTGGGATCATTAAATGAACCCGTACCGCTGGATGTCCATAGCAGACTGGAGTAATTAGTTGCTGTTCCGTTCAGGGTATGAGTAGATCCGACACAAATAGAAGCATCAGAGCCAGCATCGGCTGTAGGGGCTTGTATGACCACAGCTACTGTAAAAGCAGAATTTACACATAAATTTCCATCGGTCACAGTAACGGTATAGGTTCCGGCCATGGCCATAGTAGCATTAGGAGATACCACCGGATTTTGCTGGTTGCTGGTAAATCCGTTAGGCCCTGTCCAGCTATAGGAAGTCATTGCATTAGGAAGAGCAGATACCTGTAATAGTTGTCCTTCGCACACAGGACCATTATTGCTGGCAGTAGGTGTAGGTAGTGCATTTACAACGACAGTGGTATTGGCAGTATTCGAACAACCGTTGGCATCGGTAACCGTAACGGTATAGACGCCTGCCATAGCAGGTGTGGCATTAAGTGATACCTGTGGATTTTGTTGGTTACTTGTATAACCGTTGGGACCTGACCAGCTATAGGAGGTCATTCCATTGGGTAAACTGGAGAGATTTAAAGGACTTCCTACACAAACCGGACTATTACTTGAAGCACTGGCTACAGGATTTGGATATTCAGCCACTATTGCATCCGGTACCTGACGGGCAATACATCCATTGTTATCGATCACATAAACTCTGTATGTTCCGGCAGCCAGATTTGTGAACACATTTGTTGCCTGGAATGTTGAGTCGGAGGTAGCCACTCTGACAATAGCATAATCCAGATCCCCTGTTCCTCCACTTCCGGTTACGGTTATGGTACCATTTGTAAATCCCTGGCATGTTCCTGTTGCTATGGAACTTACAAAGATCTCATCGGGAATATAAGTGGGATAATAATTTTTGAAGAATAGTATGGTAGATTTGACCCAACATGTCTTTTGGTCGGTAATAGTAACAGAATGTATACCCTGGCCAATACCTGTTGCAATCTGTGTAATATCGCCATTGCTCCATGCATAGGAATAGGGAGGTATTCCGCCTTTTGGATTCGCTTTTATTTCGGCATCGTTGCCATCGAAACAAGTCAGTCCTTTTACTACTGTAATCGGATCGAAACCTAGGTATTGGATGGTAAATTCGAAAGCATCGACAAATGTACCCCATGGTGCTCCTGCAGCGGCATCGTTATGATAAACAATGACACCATACGTGCCCTGGTTAAGGTTTTGAAATACGGCAAAGGTATCGGTGGTGAATTCTTTGGAGGCGAGCGGTGTTCCCAGGATGCCTCCCGACCGTATAAAGTAATTGTACCGGGGCGATCCGCCGGTTACCATTACTGTAACCTTACCCCTGTTTGTGCCGGAACAACCCACAATGTCTACTATTGAGTCAATATCCTGACTGCTTAAATTTTGATTGAAGAATAATGGAATAATCAGAAGTATAAGCCACTTTATAAGGTGCCGGAGAGTATTTGTTTTTGTCATGATATTTTCAATTTAAAAGAGGTTTAAAAAACCAATCAATAACCTGCCTGGCTGGTTTCTTATTTATTGCCGGACGGAAGCTGAACTTGTTTAACCCGTTTCAGGCCGTCTTTGCCGTACACCATTACAAAGTATGGCTTCCTGCTGAGATTACGAAAAGTATAGCTGAATGAACCGGTTTTCCCGCTGTTTTCAATTTCGCGGCCATTCTCCCAGGGTTCATTTTCCCAAAGGGAATATGTAAATTCAGGTTCACCTGAGATAACTGTTATTTCGATATCAATTCTGTCATTTGATATCAGATTCACTTTTGTCGTGAAATTAATACCTTCGGAACGTATGAAACTACTGGAAAAGACTGTTATCAGGATAAGTGACAATAGGACGATATGTTTTTTGCTATTCATAGTAGTTAGTATTATTCTTCAACAATATCGGGTATTACATACTGATTAAATAAGATAGTGACTTTTAGAGGGCCACAATTATTTGCATCATTTATTATACAGGAATAGGTGCCCTGTCCAACATTTTTAATTACAGGATCATTTTTATTTTCTCCTTCAATATTCCAGCTATATGTATAAGGAGGAACTCCACCCATTGGAGAGGCCTTTAATATTGCATCATTGGCAGCGAGAGTGGAAAGTTTTTTTTCCACTACTATTTTTCCCGATACAAATTTTTCAGGCTGTAATACTTCAATGCTTTGTGTAAATGAAAATCCTTTATCGCTTTTTATCTCGATAAAATATTTCCCGGAAGTTAAATCAGAAGCATTGAAAATAGTGGTATCATTATCTTGTTGCGCTTCTATCTGATTTCCAGAGGGAGAATATTTGTAGATTTGAACTGTAAATACCTGTGAAACATCCGGGATTTTTATTTTTATTTCTCCATCCGAAGCGTCAATACAACTTACCGGGGAAGAGATAATTTTTACCTTAGGCTCGTTACCCAATATTTCTCTGCCAAAACAACAAAGAAATAATATGGCTATCAATAAGCTGTGAGAGAGCATTTCTGAGATAGTTTTATTAAACTTCTTTTTCACCCTTAATACTAGTAAATAGTTCTACGCACGCGGAATAATTTATGTTTCAAGACTTATGGCTTCTTTTCGGCTTCAACTCATAAAAATAAAGTAAAAAGTAAGGGTAAAGAAGATGGGTAATTGGGTGCTATAAGTAGTATGTATATAGATTATCATATAAGTATCAGGAAATCAGAATTTTACTTGTAAAATGCCTATTTTCTGTTTGTTAATAAATATTTGATTCTCAATTGGAAGTGGTAATAAGAGCATAATCTAAATTTATTGTCAGGCAGTTCTGCTAATATTCATCATTTCAGATTAAAATATCTAATGTATTGGATATATGATATATTAAATGGCCAAAAACGATGTGAATAGCAAGATTTACTGATTTCTGATCAATTTTCAGGGGAAAGATATCTGCGAGTAATAAAACGAATCGGATACCATGATGCAAAAAATCCTATTGTTGTAATAGTGACTAGCACCAGAATAATATCTTTTACCATAATTTTTATCGGGTAAGCGTCAATTACAAATGATTCGGCTCCCTGTAGCTTAATGATACCATAATGTTGCTGAATAAGACAGATGATTGTACCAATCAACAAACCGGTAATGGCTCCAATAGATGAAATAATCAAGCCTTCCAGAAGGAATACTTTTTTTATGGTCTTCATATTAGAACCCAGATGACGCAGGGTTTGAATATCATTTTTCTTTTCGATAATGAGCATGGTTAGTGTTCCCACTACATTGAACGAGGCAACCAGTAAAATAAATACAAGGATGAAAAATATAGCCCATTTTTCTGACTGCATGGTCTTATACAGCAGTTCGTTTTGCTGAATACGATTTTTGACGCTTAACTTTTCTCCCACGATCTGCTGGATTCGCTTTTGAACCCGATATGTATTACTTCCCGACACAAGCTTAATTTCCAATGCTGTTATTTCATCGTTTTTATAATCAAAAAGTGAGCGGGCAAAATCAATGGACACTATAATATACCTGATTTCAATTTCTGGTTGGGATGAAAAAAAACCTGCTGGTTGGATGGCTTTGGAATTTAAGGCTCTGTTCGGATCAAGTGATATTTTTTCTGTCCTGCGGGGAACAATTATTCTCAGAGTTTCAAAGAATTCCGTATCGATATTCAGCATGTATTTTATACTTCGACCAATAACAGCATAGGGAGTTGACTGATCCCATAATTTGTATTCGCCATCCCACATCATGGTATCGATGCCTGTCACCTCATCGTAATTATCGCTGACTCCTCTCACTGTGGCGGCGGTTTGCCGGTCGTCATATAATATAAGAGCATTTTCTTCGGCAATTTGCGCAATATCATCAACACCTTCCAGTATTTTAATACTATGTAAGGTATCAGGATCGATTACAAATGTTTTTCCATAGTTGGGTACTATTTCCAGATCGGCATAAAAGGAATTGAATAAATCCCTGACAACGGAATCGAAACCATTAAATACCGATAGCACAATGATAAAAGCGATTGTGCCAACCGAAATACCCACAATTGAAATAGTCGCAATTATATTGATTGCGTTGTGCGATTTCTTGGCAAAAACATAACGCCGGGCTATGTAAAGAGGAAAATTCAAGATTTATTCTTTGAGTAAGTTTTCAATATTCTCAATATAATCCAGGGAATCATCCAGATAAAATATAATATCAGGAATTTTTTTTACCTGGTGTCTTAATTTTCTGCCTAATTCATTTCTGAAAAGGCCGCGGTGATCATTCATTTTTGAAATAGTTTCGCCGGAATCTGTTGAAGGGAAAACACTCACATATATTCTGGCCAAACTCAAATCGGGAGTAATACGGACATTTGTGACCGTAAGCATTTTTCCGCTGAAGATTTCTCTTGAATGAATCTGGATTATTTCGGCAATATCCTTCTGTATTTGTTTGGCTACTTTATTTTGTCGGGTTGTCATTTGACAATTTTTTCATGGAATTACAAAAATACAAGAAATTCACACTTTCAATCGATTGCTTTACTTCATAGTTCATAAAAGCCTTAATTTATCATTGTAATAGTAATGGCAGAACTTACCTATTATTATTCTGTTTCTGCCATAGATTAAATTATGAAACCTGAAACAGATTAAGTAAAATTGGTACTTTATTTGTCATACCTATACTATTGAGTTGCATTTTTTATTTCAATCACTATCTTTGTCAGTTTCAAATGAGTAAATAACTAAAAGTCTGATTTTTATGCGAAGAATTCAAATGTATTTCAGGATTATAGGAAGTCTGCTGGTAATCTTCCTAGTAGCTGGCGTATCGGCGCAAACACTGGACGAAGCAAGAACCTTGTACAACGATGGTGGTTCTGCAGTTCAGGAAGGGGATATCGAACTAGCCATTCAGAAGTTTAACGAATGTATCAGCATTTGTGAAACACTGTATGAAGAAGAAGAAGATCTGGATGCTGAAAGTCTTATGATTACCATTAAGCAGAAGATACCTAAATTATACTACCAACTCAGTGTGAACAAATTAAAGGAAAGGGATATTAGTACGGGTCTCGAATATGCCCTCAAAGCTAAAGAAACTTCGGAAGAATATGGTGATAGCGAGACTTTGGAAAAATCCATAGGATTGCTGGGCAAGATTTATTATAGCTTGGGATTATCGAAATACAAAGCTGAAAATTTCAATGAGGCATTAGTTCAGCTGGACAATGCTATTGCTGAAGATAATAATCTTAAAGCACACAATCTAAAACTGGTTATTCTTAAGGATAGAAGTGATGAAGAGCTTTTTATCCAAGCTTCCAAAACTGCAATAGCTGCAGCGGAAACGGCTAATAACACAGAATATAAAGAAAAGTTCACTCAACTGGTGGGTAATTACTTTTATAACGAAGGAATATTGGCCAAGCAATCATCCGATTATGATAAAGCTTTACAGAAAATACTTGTTTCATTAGAATTTAATGCTGAAAATGCGGATGCTTACTTCTTATTAGCATCTATTTATAATTCAAAGTCGGATTGGGATAATGCAATAGCCGCAGCCAGTGAAGGATTGAAATATGAAACTAATGGAAACCAGGCAAGATTTAATTACGAATTGGGTAATGCCTATTTTGGGAAGGGTGATAGTGTAGCTGCTTGTGAAGCCTATTCAAAGTCTGCAGTAGGCGAATATACAGAGAATGCCAACTATCAGATGGAGCATGTTGTAAA
>CAZMVE010000053.1:0-8648 GCA_964569585.1 uncultured Bacteroidales bacterium
GCTAGCTATGATTCCCTTTTGGACGGGTGGCAATCCTGTTTTTATAATATAATTATTATAAAGCTAACTGTATTACGAATCTGAAAAGTTCAGGAAATGTATATTATGAAGCAGAATTTTACTAATATTTTCATTTTTATTCTTGTATTTTCATAAACAATAAGATAACTAATACTCATAGAATTTGTCTTTGAGCTTGCTATTTAATCAAATTATACCTCTATGATCAAACAACTACTGATTTCAATTTTCACCTTTTGTCTGACTTCACTCCCCATACTCTCACAGAAATATACCATCAGCGGATATATAAAGGATAATAGTAACGGAGAATCGCTTATCGGGGCTAGTGTTTCAGTTAAAGGAATGTATGTGGGAACGGTATCGAATCCATACGGATTCTATTCACTTACTCTCGAAAAAGGCTTATATGAAATCCTGTTTAACTATGTGGGCTTTTCTGAATACTCCACTCAGTTAAATCTCAGTGACAATGTTATCCTTAATGTTGATCTCACACTTTTGGTGGATGAAATTGAAGAAGTTGTGGTAAAAGCCACACGCGGGAATAGCCATGTGGTGTCATCGGAAATGAGTACTGTAAAGTTAAATGCTGCCACGATAAAGCAAATTCCGGTATTTATGGGCGAAACGGATATCATTAAAACCCTGCAGCTATTACCCGGAATCAAATCGACCGGAGGATTGAGTGCAGGAATGAGCGTAAGGGGAAGTTCGCGCGACCAGAACCTTATTTTACTCGATGAAGCTCCTGTCTATAGTGCAGCGCACCTGGGTGGTATTTTTTCGGTTTTTAATAGCGATGCCATTAAAAATGTCGAAATATATAAAGGATTTATTCCGGCCGAGATGGGTGGCCGGTTGGCATCAGTTCTGGATGTAAGGATGAAAGATGGCAATTCCAAGCAATTTTCCTGTAACGGAGGTTTGGGTTTTGTTTCAAGCAGGCTGACTATTGAGGGCCCCATCGTTAAAGACAAGGGGTCGTTCATCATCTCCGGTCGGCGCACGTATCTTGATGCCATTATGGGAGCCGCAAAGAAATTATCAAAGAATGATAATATACAAGATTTTCCGGTCCATTTTTATGATCTGAATACCAAACTGAATTATTCCATCAATCAGAATAATAGAATCTATCTGTCGGGGTATTTCGGCCGCGATGTTTTTTCATATTCCATCAGCAAAGATGCCCATACGCAATTTAACTGGGGAAATTATACCGGTACTCTCCGCTGGAATCATGTCTTCAACAGCCGGCTGTTTTCAAATATTACACTCCTTGCCAGCAACTATGACTATCTTATGGATACGAAGTATGTTATCGGCCGGGAGAAAAAGACTTTTGCCTATAAATACAACGCCTATATCAAAGATTATTCTCTTAAAATCGATTTGGGATATTACCTTAACCGGAACAATACGATCAGGTTTGGTGCTCTTTCTACCTGGCATGATATAAATGTGGGTAAAGTCAAAGGCCGCCAGGATACCATAAATTTTAAACTGAAATTACCCTCAATTCCGGGAGTGGAAAACGCATTTTACCTGAGTAATGAACAAAAAATCGGAACACACTTAGCCCTGAATTATGGCATCCGGTATTCGCAGTTTTTTAATACGGGCAATAATGATATTCATGTTGTAAATGATGAGCATACCGTCATTGACACAACAAAATATAACTGGAGAAATACGGTATATCAAGGTTTGGAGCCAAGGTTCAGTATAAGCTATATAATCAATGAGAAACAGTCAATAAAAGCCAGCTATTCACGTACCCGGCAGTATATGCTGATCGCATCCAATTCAACAACGGGAAATCCTCTGGATGTATGGATACTATCGAATCCCAATATTAAACCCTTACTGTGCGATCAGGTAAGTGCAGGCTATTTCAGGAATTTCTTTGACAATACCCTGGAAACATCAATAGAGGTTTACTTTAAAAACACACAAAACCAGGTGGCTTTTAAAGAGTTCGCAGAACCTCAGTTCAATGAACTTATCGAAGAGGACCTGCGCTTTGGTAAAGGCCAATCGTATGGTCTTGAACTTTTAATTAAGAAACCTGAAGGCAGATTGAACGGATGGATCAGTTATGACTATTCCGTTTCTAAATTTAAAATTGAGGATATACAGGAAAAAGACTGGTTTTACTCTCCTTACGATTCGCCACATGATGTCACTCTTGTAGCTATTTATAATTTATCAAAAAGACTTGATATTTCTGCCAACTGGCTATGGAAAAAGGGACAGCCTTTAAATGCTCCCTCGATGCGGTATGAATACGGGAATTTAATTTTGCCTGTGTTCCCGGGACGTAACCAGGATCGTCTGCCCAATTATCACAGACTCGATTTATCAGTTACACTGCACCCGGTATTCAGTAAAAAAAGGAAATGGAGCGACGAACTGATCCTTTCCGTTTACAATGTCTACAATTACAAAACACCTGATATCATTTATTTTAAAAGGGATGAGACAGATTACTATAAAACACAGGCTATGCGTGTAACCTACATTCCATTTTTCCCCTCATTAACCTATAATTTCAAATTCTAAATTCCGATTATTATGAGAAATCTGACCTATATTTTAGGATTTATATACACCATCGGCTTAATAACATCGTGCGAAAAAGAAATTCCATGGGATACAGAAGAAATGTCCGTGATGCTGGTGGTAGAAGGTTCATTTACGAATGAACTGAAAAAGCACCAGATGAAATTATCCCTGTCGGCCAATTATTTCTATAATCAACCTACGCCTAAAGTATCGGATGCTATTGTCACCCTTTCGGATGGTACTTTAGTGTATAATCTATTTGAAAATCCAGTTGGTTCGGGTATTTATGAAACTCATGATTCCGTTGCGGGAACTCCGGGAAAAACCTATACGCTTGATATACGACTCAGGGAACCGGTGAATCAGACTACGCATTACTATGCTACCGGAGAAATAATACCTGGTATTGAGATGGATAGCCTGATAGCTTTGATCTACGAAAATCCTGTTTATTACTCAGGTGCTGAAGATATGGATTCCCTCCTTATCATAATAATTGCCATGGGACAGGAACCATTCGAAATAAAAAATTATTACCAGCTCAATCTATACGAAAGTCAGGTGTTAATTAACGACACCATTGATGAAGTTGTGGTGGTTGACGATAAGGAAGGTATGAACGGGGAGTATGTCAATTCATTTTTCTTTTTCGAACAATTCGATTTGGGCGATACAGTTCAGTTGGAGATGATATCGGTGGAGAAAAACTATTTTGATTTCATTACGGGTATTCAGAATATTGCCAACCTTTCCTTCGACCCGTTCAATATGTCGGGACCTCCGTCCAATGCCTCCGGAAATATCCAGGGAGCCGAGGCCATTGGATTTTTCATGTTCGCTTATGTTAGCAAACAATCGGCAATTGCACAATTTTATGAAGAAGATCAGTAATATCCTGATGCTTTGATTTTATCAGCATAAGGCTGCGTTTTATTTTACCTATCTAGAATACGCATTGCAGAATCCTGAATTGTCTTATAATCAAACCATGCATAAGATGCCCTTATGAAAGCCAAGACCACTCTTTTCTTCCTGATTGTATCGTTTTTTACCCTACAGGTAAATGCTCAGAAAACAATTCCTAGTCCGCAAGTGGAAAAAGATTTCGATTACATTACCGCACTGATCGATACACTGAACCATCTTTCGGATAATACCGGGAATGAATACTTCCGGTTGCATTGCGAATCGATGGTTGCAGTGATTGAAGCAAAAAGTAGCTATAGCGCCAGCGATTCGGCATTTATTGAAAGCATCTATACAGCATTTAACGATGAAACCGACACCTGCAATGCCAAGGATGTTTCAACCTATTTAAAACGCAGACGCTCGTTCATCCTTTCCTGGGTATCGCCTACCGACGGGGCTGTTTCCTTCTCATGGATGAAACTTCCGGCCAACTGGGACCCTGATCAGGAATACCCCTTGTATATTCAACTTCACGGCCTGTGGAGCGTAGCCTCAAATTCTATCGAATATCTTAGCTATCCGTTTTTAAATAATCCTTCCACCAGTATTGCCTTTGAGGATGGATATCTCTTATCGCCCTGGGGACGCGGAAATTTGTGGTACCAGGGAATTTCAGAAACCGATATTTGGGAGTGTATGGCTGCCATGGAAGAAATTGTTACTATCAATCCGATACGAAAATATCTTTCAGGCCACTCAATGGGAGGTTACGGGGCATGGCACATTGCTATTGGTTTTCCCAACACTTGGGCCGCTTTAGGCATCCATGCCGGGGCGCTCTATTACGGTGGTTCTAATGAATTAAATTCATCTGTGGCTGAACAATTAAGAGATCTTCCCACCTATTTTGTTTGTGGAACAAGCGACGGCTTGCTGAGTGTGAACCAGACCGCATACCAGTTGCTTCTCGATGCCGGTAATCAGAATGTCGAATTCGTGACATTTGGCGGAGGACATGAGTACCTGGAAGAAAATGTGATCAATATGTATCTATGGATGAGAGAATTTGTGAATTATAACTGGAGTAATCCCGATATCCATGATTCACCCATAACATCCGGAAGCAACTATATAAACTTTGCACCTAATCCTTTCCATACGGAAATACAGATACTATTTTCCCTCCCTGAAAGCGGGTATATAAACCTTGATATCTATACTTCAAACGGACAGAAAATAAAAACCCTGGTAGCCGGTGAATTGAGTGCAGGAGAACACCGTGTAAGCTGGATACCGCAAAACCTGCCCAATGGCTATTACTTTTGCATATTGAAAACAAACGACTTTATCGAAACCGGCAAGCTGATTCATCTGAAATAGACTTTTAATATGATATTATTATAATCTCCGGACAATAGCCAGGGATAAAAAGAGTTGAAGATTTACTACGTTGATAGACTCGCTATTCAGTGAATTGTTTTTACGATTAATAGGTTAACGTTTCTTTGGTATCACTCCTATAGCAATAAATTAGTACTTTCTTTAAAATCACCGATTAAGGATGAAACGTTACGTTTATTCAGACTGCCTTTTTAAACCGTGTCTTTTCTTTATTGACATACTTGTATACCAACGCTATTAATTCAACCTTTTCAATGGGTTTTGAAATATAATCGTCACAACCTTCCGCAATCGCAAAAGTTTTATCGTCAGCCATTGCGTATGCCGTTTGAGCTATAACCGGCAGATCAGGTTTGAACTTTTTTATGATTTTTGTAGCTGTATAACCATCCATCAACGGCATTTTGATATCCATTAAAACCAGCTGTATTTCAGGCTGATCTTTACAAAGATCAATTGCCTCCTGTCCGTTTCGTGCATGTAATATCCGGGCCCCTGTCTCTTCTAATAATTCTTCTAAAAACAAGTAATTTGTTTCTTCATCTTCGGCTATCAATATCATAGCTTTGTTTTCTTCTGTTACTTCTCCTTCAGCCTTGGTAATATTATTTTTCTTCTTTTGAATTTTATGAACCGGTTTGTAAGGAATGGTAAAGTAAAATGTTGATCCTTTTCCTTCTTCGGACTCAATCCATATTTTCCCTCCCAATAACTGCACAAAGTTTTTCGAAATAGCAAGCCCCAGTCCGGTGCCACCAAACTTCCTATTGAGTCCTATTTCTGCCTGCCTGAAACGGTCAAATATTTTATCGTGCAGTTCAGGTGCTATTCCAATCCCGGTATCTTTAACGTAAAATTGTAATTTATCCTTTACTAATTCATACCCGAATTTAACGAAACCTTCATCTGTAAATTTAAAGGCATTGTTCAATAAGTTATTAAACACCTGATAGAGTTTAGTTTTATCTGTAAAAATTGTGCTTTCCTCATCATTAAGAGTTTTATAAGGGAATATTGACACTCTTTGATTCTCAATTCTTAGTTTATAAAATGCAAATAAGTCCATTAATAAATCGTTGACCACCACCTTTTCATTTATTATTTTGACTTGTCCGGTTTCAATCCGTGAAATATCCAGAATATCATCAACAATCCGTAATAGTTGCTTTGAGCTGTCAATTACTATATTAGCAAAGTAATTCCTCTTTTCTTCCTTAATGCCGGGTTTTAGTAACAAGCCTGAAAATCCTATTATTCCGTTCATTGGGGTGCGTACTTCATGGCTCATATTGGCGAGAAAGGCAGATTTTAAACGATCACTCTCCTCAGCTTTCTCCTTGGCTTCTTCCAGTTCAGTATTAATATTATAAATACGTTCGAGACTTTCAGTTAATTGATCATTCTGCTGGGAAATTTCTTCATTTTTCTCCTTCAATTCAAATTCTGCCATTTTTCGGTTGGTTATATCCCTTAAAATAGCCAGCTCGGCTTTCTCACCATTGAAAGTACAAAATGAAGTTGTTATATCTAAGTCAACTTTTCTGCCATCTCTGGTAATCATAAAGCTTTCAAAATTCACAAATCCATCGCTGCCTCCTAACCAGTCCCTATACATATTACCTACTTTTTCTCTTTCTTCAACCGGAACAAATTCCATGAACGGCATTCCAATCATTTCTTCCTCATTCGACCCTGTCATGCTCAACCAAAACTTGTTAGAAAACTTAATAATTCCGTTTTGTACAATACAAACACCATCGGTGAGGGATTCCACTAAGGCACGGTAATTCTCATCATTTTCTGCTAATGCCAACTGACTAGTTTTTTGTTCCGTTATATCCTGTATAATTCCTCTGAAAAATTCAGGATTACCGTCCTTATCTTTAATCAGTTCAATACGGTCGCTAATATACTTTATAGTATTATCGGGCAACACACAACGGCATTCAACAAGAAAATCGTTACCCCCATTCCCAAATAATAATTTAATCCTATTTTCAAACAAAGGCTTGTCATCGGGGTGAACCATGGAAAGATAGGTTTCCAAGGACGGATCAGTATTTCTGGGATCAAAACCTAGTATTTCGTATGTTTCTTTAGACCACCAGGAAGTATTGTTTTTCATATTGCCCTCATAATAGCCTATCCGGGCTATTTTTTGTGTCTTATCCAAAACATCTGCAAGTTTACTAAGTTCGTCTCCGGCTATTTTATTTTTAGTAATATCATCTATCATTTTAATAATATGCTCAAACTTATTGTTTTGATCCAGACAGGAATATACTATAACTTTACCCCAGATCAGGTCGCCTGATTTATTATGAAAAAGTTGTTCCAGTTCAATCATATCAGAATCGCTTGTTGTAAGTTTTTTTTGTAGCTCAGTAATCACAGAACTGTCCGCTTCATCAATTATATCCATAATACTCATTTGAAGCAATTCTTCTTTGGTATAACCTATGAAGTTGGCAAAAGCTTTATTTAGCTTAACAAATTTTAAACCGGTTGTAACCTGTACAACAGGAATTGCTAATGTGTCAAAAAGGATTTCATTCAAATCTGTAGCTTTCATAACTGATAAATAATTATTAATCCTATTACCAAAAAACCTAATCTTTAAGCATTTGGACAACTCTTTTCGTGACTAATACGGATTACAGCTGATAACTACCCTGTGGAATGGATGATATTGATCATTCCATTCTTATGATATTTAACATTTTGTAAAGATTTGCAGAAACATGAAATGGAAGAATGAGTAAATCCTCTCTTGTATCAACAGCAGCAGATGAGAAGTTTTTAAAACTGCTATTCGATAATACTGTTCGTTACCTCGATTGGAGTATCGCTGTGCATGGAGATCTGCGGATAAACAGGATACCATGATCCTCCTATGTTATTGCGAATAACTGACTCATCGATACGGATGTTCCCCGTATGATCGTTGCTGACAAAAAATATGGCCGAACCATAGGCATTTACCTCGTTATATTCAATGCTCGTACCCAGAACAGTAAGGGTCATGGTATTGCCATCATTGTAAATCGCGCCACCACTTCCACCTCCCGGCGTGTGACTTTCTGCCGGATTGCCCCCGTTACCTATTGCCCTGTTATAGGTGATCAGGCAGTTGATAAGCGTCCATGATACGCCGATACTACTGATGGCGCCCCCGTTCGATCCTACATTTCCATATTCACCCGGCCCTCCAAAGGTGCTGTTCACCACATAAACGGGTAATCCGTTGTACTGGCTGAATACCCTTACTGCTGCGCCACCCACATCGGGTCCCAGGTCGGCACAAACATTATTAAAAAACCGGCAGTTGATAATTTTTAACCTTCCGCCGCGCACCCATACTGCTCCCCCGCCGTCGTATTCTTCTTCGGCCGTAGAGTTACCATCGGCGAAGGTGAGATTCTGCAGCGTTAGCCTCGGATGATCCTGATCCTGGCAATGCGGGGTTGTCCAGTGCTGGTCGGGATCGCAGGTATTCATATACAGGATACGCGTTCTTCCCTCGCCGCTTAGGGTTACCAACCCACCTCCATCAATTATGATATCCGGATCGGCATCATTAAAAACCTTTGCCGGCCTGTCCATAACAATGGTCACCGGATTAGGTCCACAATTAAATACAATAGTTCCACCCAGGGCAACAGCTTCTACCACAGCATCGCAATTGCAGCTTTCCGGTGTTCCGGTGCCGATTATATGGTCGGGATTTGATATATCTTCCAAACCTGCTT
>CAZMVE010000053.1:8748-19873 GCA_964569585.1 uncultured Bacteroidales bacterium
GATGGCCGGGTTATATGCCATGCCCACCCTTACGATAAGGCAAGCGATTCCAAACCATTCAAATCGCACCATCATACCCAAACCGAAATACTCCTCTTCGAACAATTGGAAAATCTTGTTCTGGTTGTTTTCCTGATCGTTACCCTGATTTTAGTTATTAGAGAGGTATCCTACAAAAAGTATTTCTGTAACATAGCTGTTCCTTCCTGTGTAATCGCGCTAAAAGACAGGGCTCCTCCTGTTTTACTCTAACATTCTTACAGATAGCCTTTTCAATCAACGTAGTTGTTAAGACCTGCATCCTGACAGGTTGCATCTGTTAAGAAACCCCTTTTTTTCGAAAATCCTTACTTTAAATTCAACATTAAAATCTTATGTATAAATTATATATTCTCCTCGTTGTTGTTCTTTTTCCCTTAGCTCAATTAAGTGTGGCGCAGTATAAGAAAACAGATGCCAATATTATTGGCCATGTGGCTTCTGAGGGACAGCATATTCCCTATGCCAACGTTACCATAAAAGGAACTACTATTGGCACTGTTACCGATGAAACAGGACATTATCAGCTGATCAATTTACCTGAAGGCAGACATATTATTGTTGCCAGTATGGTAGGATTTAAACCCCTGGAAAAAGAGGTCGAGCTTAAATTAAATACCACTATTGAGGTCAAATTTGAACTGGAGGCCGACCTTTTAAATATTGATGAAGTAGTAGTATCGGCCAGCAGGGCTGAGGTGAAACGTACGGAGGCCCCGGTGATTGTTAATACTATTTCCGCAAAGATATTCAACACTTCACAATCCTTAACATTAAGCGAAGGGCTGAATTTTAGTCCCGGTTTACGCCTAGAAAATAACTGTCAGAATTGCGGTTTCACCCAGGTTCGTCTGAATGGTATGGAGGGCCCGTATGCACAGATCCTAATCAACAGCCGTCCAATTTTCAGTGGTTTGGCAGGAGTTTATGGATTGGAACTGATCCCTGCCAACATGATTGAAAAAGTTGAAGTGGTACGCGGAGGCGGCTCAGCTCTGTTCGGAAGCAATGCCATAGCCGGAACTATCAATATAATTTTAAAAGATCCGGTGAATAATACTTACGAAGCAGGTGTTAACCTGGCATCGATCGGGATTGGCATGAACGGATCGGGCGGAGCTGCACCCGATTATTCTGTCAGTTTTAATACTTCCCTGGTATCGGACGATCACAGGACCGGGATGGCCCTGTATGGCTTTACAAGAGAACGTAATATGTTCGATGCGAATAATGACAGCCTTTCTGAAATTGCCCCTATCAATAACCTGACACTGGGAACCCGGTTTTTCCACCGCTTCGGGTACCGAAATAAGCTGACGTTTGATTTTTTCACCATAAGAGAAAAGCGTGACGGAGGCAATAAACAAGATTATCCCCTGCACGAAAGGGATATTGCCGAAGCTGTTAAACATAACCTGAAAATCGGAGCCATTACCTACGAGCAGTACTTCAGGGAATACGATCTGTTTTCAATTTATGCATCAGGGCAATACCTGGACAGAGACTCGTATTACGGGGCAAACCGGTCGCTGAGTGACTATGGCTATTCTTCAGACAAAACCTACAATATAGGAGTACAATATAAGGCATTACTTGGGAATGCCTCTCTGATTGCAGGTATTGAGAATACGGGAGGTTTTCTGACCGACAAAAAGCTGGGGTACCCTGATTATGATAATGCCGTCATTGTGAACGATTCAATAGCTGAAATCCCTCATACCGAAAATACCCTCGTGTCCGATCAGTCTTCCGTTACAACAGGCATTTTTTCCCAATACGAACTTGCATGGCAAAAAACTAAAATAGCCATTGGCGGCAGGTATGATACCTATAAGGTACAAGACCTGCTCAAAGAAGAAGATAATGTCAAATCGGGCCATGTTTTTAGTCCGCGAATCAACCTGCTGTATGAACTATGGAAACCCCTGCAATTCAGGATCAGCTACTCACAAGGATACCGGGCTCCACAGATATTTGACGAGGACCTGCACATTGAAACCTCCGGCTCCCGGCAGGTTATCAACCGGAACGATCCTGAACTGAAACAGGAGACAAGCCGTAGTATTATGGCATCGCTTGATTTTAACGGACTAATTGGAAATGTATACACCGGATTTCTGGCCGAAGCATTTTATACTCGCCTCGTAAATCCGTTTGTAAATGAAATAGGGACTCCCGATGCGGACGGAACGGTAATCTATACCCGGAGAAATGCCGAAGATGGCGCTACCGTGCAGGGTATTAATATGGAGCTTAAAATCAGACCCGTGAAAGCTTTTTCGTTAACATCGGGCTTTACACTTCAATCCAGTACATACGATATTCCTCAGGAGTTTGATGAAAAACGTTTTTTCCGGACGCCCGATCGGTATGGATATTTTGCTATGGACTGGGATTTTGCTAAAAACCTTTGTCTTTCAGCAACCGGAAACTACACAGGTCCTATGCTGGTACCCTATTTTGGTAAGGAAACCGACCCTGACTTAGGGGAACTTCGCCGGACGGATGACTTTTTCGACCTGGGCATTAAGCTGAGCTACACCATGAAGCTCAATGGGGCCAGTCTCCAATGGTCGGCCGGTATTAAAAATATACTCAATGCCTATCAAAAGGATTTTGATACGGGTATTGACCGTGACCCTGCCTATATGTATGGTCCGGTTGCCCCCCGTACATTTTACTTTGGTATTAAAATAGGAAATAGAATGAACTACCCTGTTGTAAACTGGCAGGGTAAAGCAAATAACAGCCCTAATAAACAACATCGTCAAAGGCGGCATAGGAATAAACATAATCAACGATAGATTTTAACCGGCTTTGCAGACCAATTGGTTTGCAAAGCCAAAAAAATTAAAGTGGGTTTAGATAAAAAAGGTTGGTTGAGGAGATAGTTGATCAGGGAGTCAATGGGCAACAAACTAGAGATTCTGCGCCGAACGTGGGATTGAGCTAAAAGGTTGAAAAGTTTGTAGGTTGAAAGTTAAAACCTAAGTTTTTTTAAGTTCAGCTTTTGTCTTATAATTAACTATCTGCACCATATAAGACTTTGTTTTTTCAGGCTGTGTTACTATGCTGTCAGGAGTAGTATAATATTGTCCTCTTGTTCTTTCTCCATTATCGTGCTGCCGTTTAAATTTGTTGTAATCAAAATTGCGAAAGCCCCGCTGAAATTCTATCGGAGTATCAATTCTCTCATGTGGAACAAAGGTCCCTCCTATCATTAAATATTTACAGCCATATTTTTTAACCTTTTTTGCTATTTCCTCCAATGAAATATCCAGTTCTATTTTTGCATTAATCTCAAAACTTCCACACGCCCTTGATATTCCAATACTTATTTTAGGTCCAACCTCTATTTGAAGTTCGTGAGTTATTTTTTCATCAAATTCACCATATATGCTATCTACCACAAAATAGCCAAATAAAGTGGACTTACCTATTCTTGGATTCCATTGAAAAAGGTATACACGATCTCCAAAATTAAATTTGCCTAACAAATACTTTGATATACGTCTTGAAACCTTATATTCCTCAGCTTCTTTTGTGAAATTGTGAATATACTTATAATTACATTTTCCAACAAAATGCAGCCAATCCATAACGAAAATGATTAAAATTGTTTACTAAAAGTATAACATTCCATGCATAAATAAAAAGTGTAATGCATAAGAGATTCATTGCTACTCAAGACGTAGACAGGAGTTTACGCCTAGCGAGGGGTGGTGAAAAAAGACAGGTCCATAAGTGCGGGTGTCTGAATGGTTACCAGGCGAATGGAAGCTTCGCGAAACTCTTTCTTCTTATCCAGGCCGAGAAAATGATCTATGGTACTATCGATCTTAGCGCCCAGTCCGTTAACATAGTCTGCTGTCCAACTGCTTCGGGCCACCGAGATATCGGCTAAATTATCCGTTAAGCTTTGAACAATGGTTTTCGATGCCAGCAACATATCGATATCCTTGAAATTGTACTTACGTGTAGTTGTCATAATGTAGGAATTTAAGTTTATAATTAACGACTATCATATTCTATAACAACAAAATATTGATCATTATTATTTAGAATATGTTTAGAAATGTTAAAGGATTTGAAAAATAATCACTGACAAAATATAATAATAGCAACATAGATGAAGCAAGAATGACAAAAAGTCATATTTAGATTCTATTTAATAATATGAAAAATAAATGTTAATAACTCAATAAACATCTGTATACCTTAGTATATTGGCCTGAATGTGAAGTATAATAAGGTTTTTCACATACATCATGATTTAAATAAAATAAACATTGTTAATAAGCTAACAATTTTGAGTGATATCCCAAAATTCTGGCATACAATGTGATATGAACAAAAAAAGCAGAAAAAGCTCTGAACCTTTTCTGCTCTGAAAGTAAGGAATATCTTATGTGTTGATTTTAATGTGAGTTAAATTTTGATATTCCAGTTTTGTGTTTAAACAACCGCAAAAGTAAAAAGTTTTTTTAAACTGCAAACATTTTCGGAATACTACGCAAAATTATTCAGCACATCCGGCAAAAAAGTTTCCTGAGCCGGTTAAAGTAATGGAGCAGATTTATTGTTCTACCAAAATTTATTTAAGATGAAAAATTTTGTGAAATTTTATCCATTAGGTAACGCTGACACTACCTTAATTAAACTTGACAATGGTCAAGTAGTACTTTTTGACTATGCGAATAAAAAAGACGCAAATGACGAGAAGGATAAACGTTGTGATTTACCAGTCGAATTAAACAAAGATGTGAAAGGTGACTACGACGTTGTAGCATTCACACATGCAGACAAAGACCATATTAATAAATTTTCGGATTATTTCTACCTTGAACATGCAAAAAAATATCAGGAGGGAGAGAGAAGAAAAATAAATGATTTGTGGGTTCCTGCGGCAATTATTCTGGAAACTAATTTGGATAATCCAGAAGCAGAAATATTAAGGACTGAGGCTCGTTATAGACTAAAGAATAAGAAAAGAATCAAAGTATTTTCCAAACCTGAAAAATTGAAAGATTGGTTAAAGAAAGAAGGTGTAAAATATGAAGAAGTTAGTCATTTATTGGTGAATGCTGGCACTTTAGTGCCTGGATGGAATCTTAAGAACAATGGGATAGAATTTTTTGTACATTCACCCTTTTCTGAAAAAATTGATGATAAAGAAATTGAAAGAAATGAAGCATGTCTAATAATGCAAGCTGTTTTCAACAATACTCATAATTCTGCTATGATATTGGGAGCTGATGCAGATTCTGTTTTATGGGACGATATTGTTGAAATAACAAAATATTATAAAAGAGAAGAACGATTGGCTTGGGACATTCTTCATATATCCCATCACTGTAGTTATAAAGCATTAAACAAGGATGAAAGGGGTAAAACTAAAACTTCACCTATTAAAAATGTAAAATGGTTGTTTGAAACGAAAGGAAGGGAAAAGGGAACAATGATTTCACCAAGTTGGGAAATACCATCTAATTATGGTGATATACAACCACCTCATAAAGAAGCTGCCAACTACTATGAAGACGTTAAGGACTTAAAAGACGGTGAATTCAAGGTAACAATGGAATATCCAACTAAAGATGAACCAAAACCAATAAAGATTTCTATTGATGATGATGGGATTACTCTGGAAAAAATAAATCCTTCTCTTCTATTTTTGACAAATAAACCAGCACCAAAAGCAGGTTAAATGAGCACCGTATATTTTGAAATACCGCTTAAAATAGAAAAAGTTGAAAATTTTGAAATACCCAGGGCAAAATCATGTCTTAGCGCAGTTCAAAATTCACCATTTTGTACTTTAATAAGTTTGGGTAAAATTGCTCACAAAAAAGATATCTTTAAACAAGGTGATGAATTATTAATATTTGACACTGAAGTTGAAGTACCTCAATACCCGAAAAATGATATTCAAAAAAGTGAAAGGTTAGCTATTGTTTGTTCACGAGAGGATGATTTTACACCTTATGTATTTGCATTACGAACGAACTTTCCGAAAGCAATGCATGAAAATTTATTCTTTAAGGATTATCCGAAATCGTTATGTATCTACGATAAATCTTTTGATGAATTAAAAATAACATGGTCATCAGCTGTTTTTATTGAGGATATAAGGAACTGGCTAAAATTGACTGCTAAAGGAGCACTTCATCAAGAAGACCAACAATTGGAACCGCTAGTTCTTTTTAATGAAGGTGATATTATTTTACCATATGATATTAAGCCAAATGAACAACTATATACGTTAGCTTTTAAACAGAAATCTGACAAAATAACTGTAATTACCAGTCGGATTCCATTTGATACTAAAGAAAATATAAGCTTCAGTCTTATAAATTTAACAGGTAAACCACAACTACATGGAATTATTAATGAATTACCTCAAAACATTGAGGATTTACATTTATTTCTACTTAAAGCTAAAATAGATTTAAATAGCGAGTTAATTAAAGCTCTAAAGAATAAAAAATCTAACAATTCTGATAAGCTATTATTCCTTATTGCATTACCTATAAAAAGAAACTCCACATCTGCAGAATTAAAATTTGAATATCATTCTTACCTTACATTTGATACAATAAGAGATATTGGAATAAAAATAGGATTGTGGCAATTGTTTGAAAATAAGAATCTTGCTGACATTTTGGATTTTGATATTGATCAAAGCAATTTTGGAGAGCTTAAAATTGGACTTTTAACGCCACAGTTTTCATTTAACAGAAAGCTAGCCAATCTTTTAAATGATTTTAATAATCCGGCTGATATACCAAATATTTTAGCCATTGGATTAGGAGCACTGGGCTCTCAAGTGTTTATAAATTTAGCAAGAAGTGGTTTTGGTAAATGGTTTTTAATTGATAACGACACCTTCTTTCCTCATAATTTAGCAAGACATCACTTAGATGCAAACTACTTATATATCCCTAAAGTTATTAGTCTGTCCAACATAGCAAATAATATGCTTAATGACAATTCATTTTCATTTCCTTTAGATATTAATATATTGAGACAACAAGATGAAAATGATAAAAAGATATTAGAAGAAAAGATTAACGAAAGTGATTTAGTTTTTGATTTTTCCGCAAGTACATCAGTGCCAAGATTTTTATGTAATAATAGTTTGTTTTCAAAAAAACGTATTTTATCGTCTTTCTTAAATCCTACTGGAAACTATAATGTTATATTATTTGAGAGTGAAGATAAAAGCGTCACTATCGATATACTAGAAATGCTATTTTACAGGGAATTAATTTCAACAATATCTTTTCAAAATTATTTCATTTATAGTGATAAGGGAGAAATTAGATATTCAACTTCATGCAAGGATTTAAGTAGTAGAATACCCCAAGATTTTATGGCTATACATGCTTCTGTAACATCAAATTTTATTAAACAGATGTATGATAAAGATAATCCAGTCGCATGCATAATGTATTATAATAATAATTTTGAACTTATAAAGCATGATATAAAAATTCCAAAAGTATCAAGAAAGAAATTATCTGATTGGGAGATAATAATTGATGATGTCTTATTAAATAAAATAAATGCGATACGTCAAGATAGGCTACCAAATGAAACAGGTGGTATTTTAATTGGCTCTTGGGATGTTGAATACAAAAGAATTTATCTACTCGATACAATTATTCCTGATAATAATTATGAATATCCTACTTGTTTTTATAGAGGAATCGAAGGTTTACATGAGAGCTTGGAAAATATTGGAAAACTAACTGCTTGCATGATAAAATATATTGGTGAGTGGCATTCCCATCCAGATGGTTGCCCTCCAAACTTAAGTGAGGATGATTTTATCTTATTAGCGTGGCTTACTGAAAATATGAGTATAGAAAATTTACCCGCATTAATGATGATTAAAGGCGAAGACCTACAATATAATTTCTTTATGGGAAAAACAATCGAATAAAAATAATTTTCATGTAATTTATATAAAAGATACTAATATGAAATTCGATAAGTATACAATAATTGCAAGAATATTTCCTGCAATTATTACATTAATTCCAATAATAATTTTTACTACAAGCTGTAATATTGATTATTTGAATAGCTATTTTAATAATTTATTGCAGGTTAAAATAGTCGGAAATATTTCTATTTCAGTAGCTCTTTTATATTTTCTGGCCCAATTAAACAGATTCTTAGGTAAATATATATTTGAAAAGAGTTTATTTAGGGAGGAACTTAATATGCCTACTTCTGTGTTCCTGCTATTTTCGAATGGAACATTTTCACTGAATTACAAAAATCAAATACGAAAAAAAATAAAGCAAGATTTCAAAATTGAAATGCCAACCCAAGATGACGAATTAATTAATTTAGAAGAGAGTAAACGAAGAATTGTTGAAGCAGTTGGATTAATTAGACAAAAGGTAAAAAATGGCAGATTACTTCTGCAACACAACATCGAGTATGGATTTGCTCGAAATCTTGTTGGCGGTTCTATAATCTCTATTTTAATTTCAATTATTGATACAATTTATTTTTACATTATTCAAAATAATTTCATTTGTATGATTAGTCTGGTACTAGCTATTCTCTTTTTATTTATCATCCTTTTTAATAAAGCAATCCTGAACAGGCTAGGAAATCAATATGCTAAAAGATTATACCAAGAATATTTAGAAAAATAATTATTGTTAATGGAGCCTTCTTTATGAATAAATTAGTGAAATTTTGCTATTAATCTCCAAATATTTCAGAGAGTAATGCTAAACCCACGAATACTGCCGTTCCAACTGCTAATCCCTCTCCAAATCGAATAACTTGCTCGCTTCTTGGAGTTCCATAGTGAACCCAGTTTTTGAAATGTTCGCAATTATTTGACAGATAACTATATGCTTTTTTGCCAACTTGAGACAAAGCTCTTCTTAACGCTTTAGATCTATCAGATTCTTTTCCAGGAAAGCGGTCAATTTTAACAGGAATTAGCATTTTTAAGAATTCATTCATTTCACTTCTTGTAATAATTTGAACGCCTTTTGTATAATTAGCTACAAATGTGGGTTCTCCATTTCTCATTCCTATATATATTGCGTAATGGTCAAGCATGCCAAAAAATTTCTTTTGTAATACAATGGCATCAGCCGGTTTTAAATTGTATGTCCTGATAAATTGATTGAGTGTCATAATAATTAATATTTTGTATGTACAAATATATATGCTTGAAGTTTCATCTAGAGATTGACTCTTATCAAAGTCAACCTGAGGTCAACTTTTTATTTCATAATTTTTAGTCCATTTTTCAGCTTTTCCCTTTAGTTTCAAATAGTATGGCTTGTTTTTCATTATCCTATACTTAATGTGTTTAGCCTCATTTTTTATTAAAACTTTATTTTCAAAGTCAACTGCGTATACCTTTAGAGGATGGAATTTGCCACAGTTTTTTCCCTTAGGAATGATGAGCTGTTTGCTCTTATCACTTAATATATCAAAAAGAATAATTATAAAATCCAGACTGCTTCTACTGATTGAAATAGCAAGGTTACCCGAGTGTTCCTTGAATATCTTTTTAAAACCTCTGATATCTGAAATATGTTTTTCAGCTTTTAAATTCTTTACTAAATCATCTAAATCATAATCATAACGACCGTTCCAGTAGTAATAAAAAATAGTTGGTTTAGTTAAAAGATTACTTTTCCCACTTGAATTGGAGCTGACTTTAGCAAATTTTACTAATGTTTCTATTGGGAATATTTTATTCAATGCTTTGTAATCAAAATCGTTTAATTCACAAGCTGTCCTAAGTTCAACATGTAAGTCTTTAATGATTTCAGATTGAGGTGCTTTGATTGATTGAATGTATTTATTTAAAAGATGTATTGAGATTTCTGTTATAAGATATTCTAATTCTTCTTTTTCTTTTGTGTCTTTTATTTTATCAAGGTATCTGGAATTAATAGTTGTTAAAAATGAACTTGGAATTCCCTTTATCCCTAAATTTTTTAAATCCTTTTTATGAATTCTTACATTAATGATATTCACTAAATTCTGTAATGGTTGGTCTAGACCGTATTTTTCCAATAAGTAAATAACATATTGTTCCTTATCTACATATAGTTCTCTGATAATGTTTTTCACTAAATCTAAATTTTAAATATTACAATTTGCTATATTGCTTGTAAATATTGACGATTGTTTTACATTTATTCTAAAATATTCCTAATAATAGATTTTGAATATCATTTAATTTTTAATAACACTTTTCTATACCGGACCAGTATAAGCACCAGAATAGTTCCGTAAATAATTTGCTTATATCCACTTCAAAACCCCTGTCCTATTCCGTGACATGTGAGGCCTCCCCCTGGCAGGATTTTACCGTTCTTAAGGAGTTTGGTGCTTTCCTGAATAAAATTATGTCCTTTTTTAGCAATTTTTTTATTTCCTCAAGGGTTTTTTCCCTTTCCTCAATAAGTTTTTTTGTTCCCATTGGCTCAGGAAGCTGAAATCTTCATTAAGATTCGGGGAAAACCTATTCAGGAAGGCATATTTGATTAAGGAAACAAAAAAAGAGGCTGATTTTCCGGCAGCCTCTCTTAATTATGCATGAATTCCGTTAATTCTCTGTTACATTCGTCCCGCTTGTTTTTTTCTGGTATTTCTTTGCTATTCTCCGCAGGTAGGCGCTGGCATATCCCCCTAAACGGTCATCATTACGCCAGAAAACAAATTTCCCGTGTGCCCGGATCTCGTCCACTGCTACTTTAAGGTGGGTATAGGCTTTATCGCGTATGGTCTTGCTGCTGTTTTCCTGCTGTCCGTCGCCATTGGCCCGGGCCAGCAGATCGGCCATGCTGTCCGCCATGGTGGCGGCATCATCCAGCTCTTTTATATCAAACTGAAGGGTACTTAACAGTTCGCTGTTTTCTTTTCCCAGCACCGAGAGGTCGTTCAGGTCCTGTATCATATCGGCATGGCTGCTGCCCTTTTCTATTTCCGCCACCCTGCTTAACAAATCGGATGAATTACGGAAGGCAAACAAAAAGGTATGAACAAGACGGTTCCTGAGATCATAGGCCTCAGGCGATTTTTCCTTCCATTCCTT
>CAZMVE010000054.1:0-13299 GCA_964569585.1 uncultured Bacteroidales bacterium
TTATCTAAGTAGGAAAATTCGGGAGTATTTAATTTTTTAAAGTTGTTATTTTATTGATTTTTTTCACGCATTTTTTCATAGGCGGAATTTCAATTCCTCTGAAAATTGCAATCCAATAAGCGCGATGTTGAGTGAAATTCGGAAGTAAATGCATTTTTTACGTGAATAATCTGTGTCAGGAAATTTCTGAATATCGCATAGAATAAAATCAAGAATTTAATTATCAGTACCTCCGGGAAAGTACTGGTTTGCACCTCCGCACGCTGGACAACTATCTCTGTGTACCGAAAGTAAACGGCCGCAACTTTCACAGCTCCATTTTGTATTCTCGGCCGTAATAAACGGTTTTAATCCAAATTGTTTGATATAGTTGAGGTTTTCAATCATGCTCATGCCATATCTTGTCCTGTAGCGCTTATCGAGCTGTTTGAGACGGGAGCAGGGAAACAGGCGGCAGTCATAACAAAAATTGGTAGAACGGGTTTTATGTTCTTCGCAATTTTTAATCCTGCATACCGCGCAATGATAAGGTTTATTTTCGTCTGGTCCGTTGCATCCGCTGCAGGGTTTTCTTTTGCGAACATAAGCTATACAAAGCTTACAATTCATGCCGCAGGGTGCTATCTGATGTTGTCCGTGATTCATTTAACTTTAAGTATAATACGCATTGGTTTTTATCGTTTTACTCTATGGAAGGTAATAGTAAAAAATTCATTAAGAAATCGTTGCCCTGTTCTGAGTTTTTACTGAATTTTGTTATTACAAGCAAATTTGCAATACGAAGACTAAATTTGAACAAATGCTGCCGTTATGACCCAACCGGAATATATTTCGTTCTGTGGCGATATTTGTACCCTGTGTCCAAGGTATATTGCTACGCAAAAAAATGATGAAGATGAGCTGGCGGCTATAGCCGAATTATGGTTCCGGCTGGGATTTCGAGAAACTATCGTGAGCAATGATGATATCCGATGCAACGGATGTACCAGGGAAAAAAAGTGTTTGTATTCTATTACTGTCTGTGAGCACCTTAAGGGGAAGAAGAACTGTGGGGAATGTGAACAATTTCCATGTAAAATAATAGCCTCTGTTTTTAAAAAATCGGATCAATACGCTATTACGTGCCAGAACAAATGCAGAGAAGAAACATACGAACAATTATTTCAGGCTTTTTTCATGAAAGAAGATATCCTGACAGCTATTCATGCGGCTAAACTTGATGAATCAGAACAAGGGGAAAAATAACTCCAGTCAGGAATTATTGCCATTCTTTTGCACGAAATATATTTCCTGCAAAATATCCTTATACTTCTCGTCAATGAACTTTCTTTTCACTTTTAAAGTAGGTGAGAGTTCGCCCGTGAATGGTGTCCATTCTTCATGCACAAGCCTGAATCGCTTAATTTGTTCCGTTTGCCCCATCTCTTTGTTTATCTCATTCACCTCGCGCTGATACCTCTCAATCACTTTCGGATTCTTAATTAAGTCTTCATTATCGCGAAACTTAACGTTATGTAATGAGCACCAATTGTGGAGGAATGGAAAATTCGGCACAATCAGGGCACTGGCAAATTTTTCATTTTCCCCTACAACCATGAGTTGTTCAATGAAAAAAGATTCTTTGAATATGTTTTCAATAACCTGAGGGGCAATATACTTGCCACTGGATAACTTAAATATTTCTTTTTTCCGGTCGGTGATTTTCAGGTACTTATTATCTATCATAATACCAACATCTCCGGTCTTGAGCCAACCTTCTTCGTCAAATACCTCTTTTGTCTGATCCGGATCCTTGTAATATCCCATCATTACCGAATCGCCTTTCGCCAGTATTTCACTATCCTCTGAGATCTTTATCTTCATGCCCGGTAATGCCGGTCCCACTGTCCCAATCATCATCTCTCCGGTATCGTATACATTTGCAGCTATTACGGGTGAAGTTTCGGTCATGCCGTAGCCTTCGACAACAGGAATTCCGGCAGCATTGAAAATCCGTATCAACCTGGGTTGAAGTGCGGCACCTCCCACAACAATAATATTTACATTGCTGCCAACAGCAAGACGCCATTTTGAGAAAATGAGTTTATCGGCCAACTTCAATTTCAAATGATAGAACCAGCCATTTTCATGATTGAATTCGAACCGCAGTCCCAATTTCACTGCCCAGAAAAAAAGCCGCTTTTTAATCCCCTTTAAATCTTTTCCAACCCCAATAATGCGATCGTAGATACGTTCAAGTACGCGAGGTACGGCAATAAATATGGTAGGTTTTATTTCTTTAAGATTCTCGGATATTGTACCCAGGCTCTCTGCATAATAGATAGAAACCCCGGTATATTGAAAATAGTAGTTGATGGTCCGCTCAAATACATGACTAATGGGGAGAAAACTCAGCGCTTTATCCTTTGTTCCGAAATGATAGATCTGACCGATCCCTTTTACATTACTAAGAATATTTTTATGAGAAAGCATCACTCCTTTGGGGTTCCCGGTGGTGCCGGAAGTATATATTAATGTAGCCAGATCGTCGGGAGAAATACCCTTTTTTATTTTTTCGAGTTGAGCATGATATTTTTTAGAATTCGCTAAACCCAAATCATGGATTTCCTTCCAGTCTTTTATTCCGGGAAGCTTATTAAAGCTGTAAATATTCCGTATGGAAGGAGTTTTTTTTGCAATAGATTCTAATTTTTGATACAGACTGTTGTCGGAAACAATCAGAATTTTTGGCTGACAATGGTTCAGTATAAATTCGTAATCCGAATCGCTAAGTGTAGGATAAACAGGAACATGAATCATGCCTGCCTGATTGATTGCCATATCGAAAAAGTTCCATTCGGGTCGGTTATTGGAAATTGTAACAACATGATCTCCTTTTTTCAACCCTAAGGCGAGGAGACCATAACTTACATTATGAGAATTTTCATAATAATCCTGAATGGAATAGTTTTCCCATTGTCCCTTAATTTTACAGGCAAGTATATCAGGTTTTGCTTGATAGTTTACATGCGCATTTTCAAGCAGATCAAAAATCCGGGTAATTTCCATAGAATAGAGTTTTATCGGCGGTACAATATAATTATTTTCAGATAAATAAAACAATTATTTTCGAATCTCCGAGTATTGAACTCAATTACCTTACACTATTCCTTTAATGAGAAACAGCCACTAGTAACTTCATCCCCCGATAAATCAAGAACAATAAAGTTTTATTGAAGAAACTCTCTGGCTTTGTTCAGCACTTTAGTTAAGCCCGATATATCAGACCCACCGGCTGTAGCAAAAAAGGGTTGGCCTCCTCCCCCTCCCTCTATTTCTTTTGCCAGTTCTTTTACAATTTGTCCGGCATGCCATTTTTTTTCTTTTACCAGATTATCGGAGATCATAACGGCTATGTGTGCTTTATCATGTATTTCAGCAACAAGCACAAGAAACAGATTTTCAATTTCATTCTTCATCTGGAAAGCGAGATCTTTAACAACTGAGGCCGAATCGGTGGATATCTTCTGTGCTATAAAATTAATTCCCGATTGTACTTCAACCTTATCCTTCAGATTGTTCTTGATTCGTTTCACTTCCAACCGGCTATACTCTTCAACTTTCTTTCTTAACTCGGCGTTTTGTTCAGCCAGTGAAGCCACACTTTGTTTCAGGTCGTTTGGTGCGTCAAGCAAAGCCGTAATTTCTTTTAAAATACCCATCTGATTGTCGATGTAATCCTCCGCTTTTTGTGCTGTATAAGCCTGGATACGCCTGATACCTGCAGCAATTGAAGCTTCCGAAATAATTTTACAGAGTCCGATATTTCCCGTTGAACTTACGTGTGTGCCTCCGCACAATTCAACGGAATCGCCAAACTTAACCACCCGAACATGATTGCCATATTTTTCACCGAAGAGTGCCATAGCGCCAAGTTCACGCGCCATTTCCAGGGGCATATCCCGAAATTCTTCCATGCTGAAATTCTGGCGTATCAATTCATTGACCCTGTGTTCAATTTCAATTAGCTGCTCATCACTTATCTTATGAAAATGAGAGAAGTCGAATCTTAAGTAATCCGGATGAACCAGGGAACCTTTCTGTTCAACATGTTTACCAAGTACTTTACGCAATGCATAATGCAACAGATGCGTGGCAGTATGGTTATTGGCTGTTGCCTGTCTGGCTTTTTTATCGACAACAGCTTTCATTGTCAATTCAGGATTAGAGGGTAATTTGTTTGCAATGTGTAGACTTTGATTATTTTCTTTAACGGTATCCAAAATTTCAATACGCTCCTTATTCATTTCGATGTATCCCTGATCGCCCACCTGGCCACCGGCTTCACCATAGAAGGGTGTATGATCGAAAACAAGATGGTAAAAATCCTTCCCTTTAGATCTTACTTTTCTGTAGCGTACCAGGTTAACCTCAGCCTCAAGCAAATCGTAACCAATAAATTCCTGCTCTTCACTGGTTCTAAGCACAACCCAATCTGAAGTATCGCTTTCCGAAGCCTGCCTCGAACGGGATTTTTGTGCTTCCATTTCACTGTTAAATTCTACCAGATTAACATCCATCTCGTTCTCCCGAAGAATAAGCTGCGTCAGGTCCAGGGGAAATCCAAAAGTATCGTACAACTCGAATGCTTTTCTTCCGCTAATAGTGTTTGATCCCTTCGATATGGCTGCAGTCATAAGACCCTCCAATAACTTGATTCCCGAATCGAGAGTTCGCAGAAAAGCCTTTTCTTCATCCTGTATAACATTTTCGATCAGTTTCTGCTGTTTGCGAAGCTCCGGGAAAGCATCGCCCATAGTAATGGCCAGCTTGTCGACGAGTTTATAAATACCGGGGTCTTTCTGCTCCAGAAAATTATAATTGTACCGTATGGCCCGGCGCAGTATTCTTCGGATCACATAGCCGGCCTTAATATTCGAAGGCAACTGTCCGTCGGCAATGGCAAATGCTACAGCACGCAGATGGTCAGCCACAACACGCATGGCAATATCCGTCTTATCTGATTTGCCATAGGGAATTCCTGTAATCTGAGCAATTTTTTTAATAATCGGCTGAAAAATATCGGTATCGTAATTTGATGTTTTATTCTGAATAACCATGCAAAGACGCTCAAAGCCCATCCCTGTATCAACGTGTTGTTTATTTAGGTGAATTAATTTGCCATCAGCAGTACGGTTATATTGAATAAAAACAAGGTTCCATATTTCAATAACTTCTGGATGCCCGGTATTTACCAACTCAGCACCATCCTTCTTTTTTCTCTTCTCATCGGATCTGAGATCGTAATGAATTTCTGAACAGGGTCCACAGGGGCCCGTATCACCCATCTCCCAGAAATTATCTTTTTTGTTTCCCAATAAGATTCTCTTTTCATCTATACGGAATTTCCAAAATTTAAAGGCTTCTTCATCTTTCTCAAGATGTTCGGAGTCCTCTCCTTCAAAAATTGTAACATATAGTCGCTCTTTATCTATTTCAAGAACCTCTGTCAAGAATTCCCATGCCCATGCAATGGCCTCCATTTTAAAATAATCGCCAAAGGACCAATTTCCCAACATCTCAAACATGGTATGATGATAGGTATCGTGACCCACTTCCTCAAGATCGTTATGTTTACCTGATACGCGTAAACACTTTTGTGTATTGGCTATTCTCTTATCTTCAGTCTGCCGGATTTCAAGAAAAATATCCTTAAACTGGTTCATTCCTGCATTGGTAAACATCAGTGTAGGATCATCCTTTACAACCATAGGGGCAGATGAAACAATTTTATGTCCTTTTGAGATAAAAAAATCGAAAAATTTTTGACGAATTGCTATGGAATCCATGTAACTCTTTTAATTAAATTGATAAACTATCTACGAAAATATAAACAATACTCTTACTAAAGAGTTTGTAAAACTAATTTTTTTCTTATAGATTTGTTGCCATTCACCTGAAACGCTTAACACTTTACTTGCTGTACTTGAGAATAAGAAGAAAAAGATATTATTTCAATACTTCAACATTATCTTTTGTCGAAGTTAGCAGATCAAAAAGGACTAAACTACTTAGGGGTCTTTTAACTTTCGTTGCGATTAATTTAGTTGCTGTTGTATTCCTTCTTTTGCTCTATTCATTTTTTGATTCTCCTGAAGTAACTATTCAAAAATTACGGGCAAAAAAATACTATACTAGATATGCTTACCTGACCCATAAAGTTGATAGCCTTACCAGTAGTTTACATTCATCTCATTACACAAACGATCAGATATACAGGAATATCCTTGAAATGGACTCTCTTCCGTTTAGTATTCGTTCGGCAGGTACAGGAGGCCATGATCCCTATGCTTCTCCTATGAAAAGTCTTTCAGACCAGTTTTTCAGTAACCTGATGAAAAAGATTGAAAATCTAAAGATGCAAATTAACATACAGGATGAATCGTATGAAGAGATTATGATTGCCGCCTTAGAGAAAACTAATGAATTAAGACATATTCCAGGTATACCTCCCGTCAATTGCACCGATCATGTATGGATAAGCTCGTATTTTGGAACACGTAAAGATCCATTCTCATTCATACATAGAGTGCATCATGGAGTCGATTTTTGTGGCCCAAAAAATACAGAAATTTTTGCTACAGCCGATGGAATTGTAACCTTAGTAGAACATTCACGTAAAGGCTATGGAAATGAGATAGTTGTTGACCATGGTTTTGGTCATTGTACAAGATACGCTCATTTAAACAGTATTATGATTCAGGAAGGGCAAATAGTTAAGCGCGGGCAGTTAATAGGCCTGATGGGCAATACAGGAAGATCGACTGGGACTCACTTACATTACGAAGTTTGGTATTTGAATCAGCCTGTAAATCCCCTTTACTTTTTTGCTGATGACCTGACACCGGAAGAATTTGAGCAACTGGCAAAAAACACTAAATAACTTCATTAAGAATCAAATGGCAAAACACAAATATAAATTTAATCCGGAGTCGCTTAGTTATACTAAGGTTGCAAAATCCACGAAGCGGAAGGTATTTATTTTTCTCACCTATTTCTTTGCTAGTGTGGTCTTATCAATTCTTTATTTTCTGGTATTCTCTGTCTTTTTCGACTCACCCAAAGAAAAGGGTCTTAAACGGCAAATCAGTGAATTAAAAGTGAATTATCAGATTGTTAATGACGAGTTAAGTAAAATAGAGGCAATTCTTACAGACCTGCAGGAAAGAGATGATAATATATATCGAACTATTTTTGAAGCTGAACCTATTCACTCTACGATACGCGAAGCCGGTACAGGTGGCACAAACATGTATCGTGATCTGGAAAAACTCGAAAATTCAGAAATTGTAATCGATGTGAAATCGAGACTCGATAAAATTATGAAGAAGATTTACATACAGTCTACTTCGTATGATGAAGTTATCGATCTGGCAAAAAACAAAGAAGATATGCTGGCTTCGATTCCTGCAATTCAACCCATTTCAAATAAAGACCTGAAACGCACTGCCAGTGGCTGGGGCTATCGCATTCATCCTATTTATAAAATCAAGAAATTCCATTATGGTCAGGATTTCACAGCTCCTCTGAACACTGATATATATGCCACAGGAGATGGTGTTATTGAATATATAACCAGTTCAAAAAGAGGATATGGAAATCATATTGTGGTAAATCATGGATATGGTTACAAAACCCTTTATGCTCACCTCAATAGATTTAATGTAAAAGAGGGACAAACTGTTAAAAGGGGCGATGTAATTGGATTTGTTGGCACCTCAGGACTCTCAACAGCTCCTCATCTTCATTATGAAGTTATGTTAAACGGCAAAAAAGTAAATCCTGTAAATTACTATTTCAACGATCTCTCCGCAGAAGAATATGAAAAGATGATCGAAATTTCGTTGAAATCGGGACAGACATTCGATTAATAATTTCCATCCTGTTTGCAAATTCCTTCCAATCTCTCATTTTTTCGTACTTACTTTGCGAAAGAATAATTTCGTATGAACGTGTCTTTAAAATATCTCCTGTTATTCCTGAGTTTTTTATGGATTCATGCCTCAGGCATCAGTAATCCTGATTCAATTACAATTTCCGATACACTTATTCGAACTGATTCCTTATCGCAAAACTTAACTATACCTCTTGCTTCAGATACCCTGGCAGTTGATACTGTTTTACCTCCCATCGATCTCCAGGATGACAGTCTGAATTTGAAGCTCAGTGATACTTTAACCGGGATCGATACAGCAGGCTTTCAAGAAATTATTAAACCTGATACGTTCAGCCTGGTTATGGTGGGTGATGTTATGCTGGGTACAAATTATCCATCCTCCAGCTATCTGCCTCCGGGAAATAATTGTTACCCACTTCTTAATTCGGTAAAGAATTTTATTCAGGATGCCGATATCAGTTTCTGTAATCTCGAGGGAGTATTTGCTGGAGAATCCGGAACTCCGAAAAGTTGTAAAAATCCGGAGAACTGTTATGTCTTCAGAATGCCTGATGAATATGCAGGTTGCCTGGTCGATGCCGGATTCGATTTACTGAGTGTGGCAAATAATCATGTGAACGATTTCGGAATAGCAGGCAGAGTAAACACCATTCAGGTTCTTGAAAATGCAGGTCTGCACTTTGCCGGTTTTGTTGATCGCCCCTACACCATATTCGTTCATGAAGGGCTAACCGTTGGATTTTGTGCATTTTCGCCCAATAGCGGTGTAATGGATATTAGAAATTTAAGTGATGCCGAATCTATAGTCCGGATGCTGAGTGATACTTGTGATATCGTTATTGTTTCAATGCATGGTGGTGCTGAAGGACGCGATCATCAGCATGTTACGCGAAACACAGAAATATTTCTTAACGCCAACCGGGGGAATGTTTATGAGTTTGCACACCGGATGATCGATGCCGGAGCTGATATTATTATCGGCCACGGGCCTCATGTTACGCGTGCCATGGAAATATATAACGATCGGTTAATTGCTTACAGTCTCGGGAATTTTGCTACCTACTCCCGCTTTAATATTTCCGGCCCCAACGGTATTGCTCCTCTTATTAAAATATGGATCGATTCCGACGGAAAATTCCTGGGAGGTAAAATTACCCCGATAATGCAGGTAGGAGAAGGCGGAGCAGTGCCAGATCCGGACAGGAGAGTAATTTATAAAATTCAGGACCTAATCCGTATGGATTTCCCCAATAATATGTTAATTATCGACGATGAGGGAAACATTACTCCTTGAGACATTTTTTATCTTAAGCATAACCAAATTCTGAAATGACCTCTTAAGAAAATCCTAACGAAACAAAAATAGACTTCATTAGTTCCGAAATAGGTGTGTTTTCATCCTTTAAGTAGATTGATGTAAATTATTGGTTTATTTACATTTATTTATTAAATTAGAAACCAATTTATTGCCGAAGCGTAATTTTGGTCATATGCCATACAAAGAAAAGAAAATCGAAAAATTATATTATTCAATTGGTGAAGTTGCGAGGATGTTTAATGTTAATACATCACTGATTCGCTTCTGGGAAAAAGAATTTGATATTATAAAACCCAAAAAAAACAAAAAAGGTAATCGGTTCTTTACCAAGCAGGATATAAATAATCTGCAACTTATCTATCATTTGGTGAAAGAGCGGGGAATGACACTTAGTGGAGCCAAGAAAAAAATTAAAGAAAATAAAGAAGATACCGAAAACAATTTTCAGGTTATTCAATCACTTACCGAAATAAAAAACTTACTGCTTCAAATTAGAGACAATCTCTAATGCAACATATAAATAAATTGTGTTGCTTTCTTATCTTAATCAGGAATGAAAATTGCAGAAATAAGAAAAGTACTTGAAGACTTCGCTCCTTTAAAATTACAGGAATCGTACGATAATGCAGGTTTACTCACCGGAAGTAACGATTGGACCGTTAGTGGTATATTGTCTACTCTCGATGTCACTGAAAAAGTTATCGACGAAGCAATTAAATATGGCGATAACCTCATCGTTGCTCATCATCCTGTTATTTTCAATGAAATAAAATCGATTACAGGGGTTACAATTACCGAACGTATTCTTATTAAAGCAATTAAAAATGATATAGCTATTTATGCTGCACATACAAATCTGGACAATATTTACAACGGAGTCAATAGCAAAATCTGCGAGAAGTTAGGTTTATTGAACTGTCATATCCTCGATAGCAGTAAAGATAAGTTGGTTAAAATAGTAACTTTTGTCCCTGAAGTTCATGCTGCAAAAGTTAGAGAAGCATTGTTTTCTGCAGGAGCCGGACAAATTGGCAACTATGATAAATGTAGCTATAATATCGCGGGGCAAGGCACTTTTCGGGGGAAAGAAGGAACCACACCCTTTGTTGGAGAACAAGGTAAACTGCATTTTGAAAATGAAATACGCATTGAAACTGTTGTCCCAAAGGACAGAATCAATAAGTGTATTAAGGCAATGATTGATGCACACCCCTACGAAGAAGTCGCCTACGATATATACCCTATTGAAAATGAATATAAAGAAGTCGGGGCAGGCATGGTTGGAGAACTCGAAATTCCAATTCCACATAAAGAATTCCTGGAGCTTTTACAAAAGACTTTCAGTATCCCTGTTATCCGCTATTCAGGAAATATTAATAAAGAATACAAAAAAATATCAGTTTGCGGCGGATCAGGAAGCTTTCTCCTGAAAAAAGCCATCCAGGAAAAATCTGATGCCTTTGTAACGAGTGATATAAAATATCATCAGTTTTTCGATGCCGAACAAAATATACTGTTTTGTGATGTTGGACACTATGAAAGTGAGCAATTTACGAAAGAAATATTTTATGATTTACTTAATAAAAAATTCAGTACATTTGCCGTTCATTTGTCGAGCATTGTTACTAATCCGATAAAATATTTTATATAAAATGGCGCTAGAGAAAACAAAATCTACTGAAGTATCAGAAATATCGGTCGAAGAAAAATTACGAACTCTTTATCAGTTGCAGGTTATTAATTCCGACGTTGATAAAATCAGGACTCTTAGGGGTGAACTTCCTCTCGAAGTACAGGATCTGGAAGATGAAATTGTCGGACTTGAAACCCGTATTGAAAAATATGTCGAAGAAGTTAAAAGTCTGGAGCATAATATTACAGGAAAGAAAAATGAAATCACCCAGGCTCAGACCGCAATTGAAAAATACAAAGAGCAACAAAATAATGTCAGAAATAACCGTGAATTTGATTCACTTTCAAAAGAAATAGAATATCAGACCCTGGAAATTGAACTCTGTGAAAAAAGAATTCGTGAGTTCACTCAGATAATAAAAGATAAATCAGTAATTATTGACGACTCAAAGAATTTGTTTGAAGAACGGAAAAAGGATCTTGATGATAAAAAATCGGAATTGGATGAAATAGTTGGAGATACCAAGAAAGAAGAAGAAGCACTTTTAAAAAATTCAAAAGAACTTGAGTCAAAGATCGAAGAAAGAATCCTTATTGCCTATAAAAAAATACGTAAAAATGCAAGAAACGGATTGGCAGTTGTAAGTGTTGAGCGCGATGCATGCGGAGGTTGCTTTAATAAGATTCCTCCCCAAAGACAACTCGATATAAAATCAAGGAAAAAAATTATTGTCTGTGAATATTGCGGACGTATATTGGTTGATAGCGAAATCCTTGAAGATAAAGCCGCCGAATAAATTATACAATGGAAGCTGCCTTAGCAGCTTTTTTTATTCTTCACTTTTAGAATAATACCCTGATTCCCGAACATTTTTAAGGTGTTTTCGCGTGTCCGTAGCAAAACGGTTTAGCCGGTATATATCTTCCGGGAGTAATTCGAATGCATCGGGATCTGATTCATACCTGACAAGCGGTACAACATAAAAGTTTGATTTTCCATCAGGCCTATCCTGCCTCCATACCCAATAGGGCATATAATTTAAACTATCTACCTGTGTTTTTTGTCCAATTTTAGACAGATGCAATTCAGCTACAATGCCACCATCCTTATACTGAGCGCGTTGATTTGACACAAAATTCCCCAGCGAAAAAACCACTGGATAAGTATTCAGCGTGTCTCCCTGCAGGTGCATAAACCGGATTGGTTGCACCACATGAGGATGCGATCCAATGATAGCATCAACACCTTTGTTGAGAATGAATTCAGCCAGGTTCTTCTGATTCAGATTCTCTTCCCTTTGATATTCATTTCCCCAATGAATGAAAACAATGATAAAATCGGGATTAGCAAGCTTTGCTTTATTTATTTCGCTGGCAATAATTGATGTGTCAATCCTGTTAATCCTGGACGGAGGTTTTATCTTTAAGCCATTCGTTCCATAGGTATAGTTCAGTAATGCAATACGAATTGAATTCTTTTCGATAATTAAAGGATGAATACTTGCCTGTTCCAATGAGTCGCGATAGGTACCGGCCCTATAAAATCCTAAACTGTCGAGCATATCTAATGTGCGGATAAAACCGGCCTCACCCCTGTCAAGCGCGTGGTTATTTGCTGTAACGAGAATATCAAAACCTGCTTTTTTAATTTCCTCAGCCAAAGCATCGGGACTCGAAAATTGAGGGTATCCCTTGTAGGGAGGTCCTGCCAGCGTAACTTCTAAATTTCCAATGGCAATATCAGCATCGGAAATATAATCCGAGATATAACGGAATACAGGTTCATAATTATAGGATTGTGTAACAGAATTATAGGCCCCTTCGATTTGGGTATCATGTCCCATAATATCACCGGCAAATATAAGAGTTAAGGAATTTGTATCGATTACGGGTATTGTATCCTCTGCCTTTATCTGGATACTAACAATGAGTAAGAATAAAGCGTAGGTTAATGATAGTAGCCTTTTCATAATCAAATAGAATGTATATGGAAAACAAAACAAAGTTGTTTTACGTATTTACAACAGTAATTGATTACAAGTTTAATCTTATTATCTTAAATTAATGGCATAATTTTGGTAACAGGTTCAGAAATCTAACAACAATGAAAACAACACGAATATTCTTATTATTAGCTCTTGGCCTGTCAGCAGGCCTCTATTCCTGTGAACTTCTGGACGATCAGACTGATTTATCAGTAGCCGAGCGGCTTGAAGGCAGGTGGAATGTAGAGGAAAATAATCCCTTTAAAAGTGCCGCGGATGCTTACCCGGTTTATATTGATATAAGTCCGATAGATTCTAATACGATTTTAATTGATAACTTCCTGCAACTGCAATCAGGTGCTGCAATGGCTACAATATCAGGAATGACTTTAACCCTTCCCAATCAAACAATTGGAGATGGTTTCAGA
>CAZMVE010000054.1:13399-19779 GCA_964569585.1 uncultured Bacteroidales bacterium
AATATCAGGAATGACTTTAACCCTTCCCAATCAAACAATTGGAGATGGTTTCAGAATTTATGGCTCAGGAACAATTACAGATAATTATAAAAAAATTACGTGGCTCTATTACGCTGATGAAGGAAGTGGTACATATTCGCAAATAAATTCTATTTATACTAAAGCAGCGTACTAACTTCTAATTAAAAAATCGTAAATTATAGTGTTTAATTCTTCTACTGAGTTTTGGAAAATCTTGTCGAAATCAATAGAATCCTTGTTCCGGTCGATTATTCCGAATACAGCATATTAGCCTGCCGATATGCCCTGAAAATAGCGCATAAGGCTAATGCCAGCATTACAATTTTTCATTCGTTTTATTCTCCCGCTTTTGACCTGATTGCGTTGACCGGTAATAAAAGTACTCAGAACAAACTTTGGGATGAAGTTACTGCCAAGCTAATGATAGAAGAAACTAAAAATATCGATTCTTTTCTTCAGACAGTAACCCAACAAAAAGAGTGGAAAAAATTCCCTGTCGCTAATTTAAGGAGAGAGGTTAAGCCCGGATTGGCGAAAGATGAAATTCAAAAGTTTGCCAACAAATACGAACCCGACCTGGTTATCATGGGAACAAGAGGGAAAGATAAAAAAGAAAACTCCATTCTGGATAGTATCACAGAAATAGCCATTAAGAAATTAAAATACCCTGTTATTGCAATTCCCGAAAACTATACCTTCATAGGAGAACAAAATCTCAAAAAAATACTCTTTCTTACTGATTATGACGAATCAGATTTTATGAGTATTAAGAAACTGATGGGATTTGCCCGGCTTATGGATCTTTCTATTTATTGTTTGCATATTGGCAGCAAAGCCGGAGAACGGGAAAAACTAAAAATGGAGGGCTTAAAGGATTATTTTAAAAAGTCCTATGCAGAAGTTGATGTTCATTGTGAAATACTATCAGATAGAGAAAATATACTTACAGCCATCGATAATTATATTAAAAACAATAAACTTAATATTATTTCGATCACAACAAGAAAAAGGAATTTACTGGAAAAAATTGTTAAACCGAGTCTTACCCGCCGGTTATTCTATTACAGCAATATACCTTTATTGGTTTTTCATTCTTAAATATTCGGATTGATTTCCCAGAATACTAATGCATAAAGTCCAAATCTCACAAAACGGGATAGTGCAAACAAAATAAATTTATTAAAAGGAAAGCGAACAGAACCAATCAGCATAGAAACTCCTGAAAAAGGTAAGGGCGTCATTGCAGCAATAATAATCAGGTACATACCGAAAGTCTGAAGCCGGTTATCGAGTTTAGTCAGAAACCTCCTTTTGGCCCAGCGAAAAAATAATGACCTGTTAAGATTATGTCCTATAAAATAGCCAATAATGCCCGCACAATAGGATATTGTAGCCAGAAGAGATACCCTGTAAATAAATGCAATTAATTGATCATCGCGAAGAGCCCAGATGATGAATATTTCAGGTGGAATAATTCCAACCACAACCTCAGAAACAAGAAAAATAAAAATAACCAGGGTCTCATTATCAAACAAAGGTTGAAGCCATTTGAGGAAATCGACATTTATATACTTCTTGAATAAAAGATAGATAAATATAAATGTCCCTAACCAGAGCAATCCCTTTGCTAGGTTAAAAATTACATAGTATGCTTTTGTGTTCCTCATTATTGGTAGATCTCTATTATTCTAGTAACTGGGCATCAACTAGTGTGAGTGCACAGTCATACTGGATATCGATATTGTTCTCATATGCAATCCTGGCTAACTCCGGATTTTCTGTTCCCGGATTGAATAAAATCTTCTTAGGGTTAAGCTGTAAAATATAGTTATAATATTCCTGTTGCTTTTCACTGTTAACATAAAGTATAATAAGATTAACATTTTCGATTACAGGCTTATCCGTAATAATTGGACAAGTACCGATCATTTCTCCGCGTGTTCCTATAGGTATTACTTCGTTCCGCTGAAAAAGTAGTTTTCTTACTGCAGTATACGAATATTTTTTTGGATTCGGACTTGTTCCAATAATCAGCATTTTACCCATATCGAATCATTTCTATAAAGGTAGAAATTTTCTTATTGAGGCTGAAGCAAAATAATTGATTGCCTTAAATTAAGGCCAAATAATTTCCGGAACGTTGCGTCTGATCAGTCTTTTTTCTCAATGAGTACGATGGCATGTGCAGAAATCCCCTCCTCACGACCAATAAATCCGAGTTTCTCGGTTGTCGTGGCTTTAATACTTATCGAATTGGAATTAATATTCAAAATAGGAGCCAATGCTCTTTGCATCTCAGGGATAAAGTCCTTTAATTTTGGACGCTGAAGTGAAATGGTTGAATCTATATTAACTATACTAAAGCCTTCTGCAACAATAAGTTCTATAACTCGTTGTAACAATAACTTACTATCAATATCCTTAAACTGTGAAGAATTATCGGGAAAATGAATTCCAATATCGCCAAGACAGGCAGCTCCCAGAAGAGCATCGCATATAGCATGAATCAGCACATCTCCGTCAGAATGAGCTATTGCTCCTTTTTCTGAAGGTATATGAATACCTCCAAGTATTAATTTCCTGCTTTGCGACAATTGATGCACATCATAACCAAATCCGATTCGGTATCCAGAGTGCATAGAGTGTTAAAAAGTGAATCCTAATGTGAAACGCTTGGTTCTGTCAAGCGGACTAGTTCTTCCTGTTGCAATCAGATAGGAGAAATCGAGAGAAAAAATATTCAGTTTGAGTCCTACACCCGCAGTAATAAATTTTCTATTACCCTTGAACTGATGTTCATGGAAATATCCAGCTCTCACAGCAAATTGCTGCCTGTACCAGTATTCAGCCCCACCGGAAATCATTATTTCATTCATTTCTTCCTTGAATCCACCCGGAGCATCATAGAAGGATTGTATCATGCCGGGTATGGTACTGACATCGTTTGGTCGTCCTGCAATTAGCGAATCACCTTCCATACGGGGAGGTGTGGGAACCAGTAATTTATTAAAATCAATAGTTGCGGTAATGGAATTGTATTCGTCCAGATTTATTGTAAATCGGCCCCCAAGTTTCATATTAGTAGGAACAAATTCCTTCGTGTCTCCCTGAGAGTATGACATCTTGCTCGCAATATTTGAAATGTCCAATCCAAATGCCATTTCAGCATCGCGATCATCGATTTCTAAAGGCCGCTGGTAATAAATTGCCAAATCGGCACCCACAGATGTACCCGGATTATATTCAATATTATTCAGGGTTCCAGTACCACCTGCAATATCAGAATAAATAAAGCGAAACAGCATACTCCCACTGAAATATTCGGAGAAAAGCATAGTATAGGCTACATCGGTTGCAAATTCATAGGGTTTTCCGGAACCCGCAGGTTCACCGATATCATTAGTATAATTTATAGTCCCAAGATCAAAGTAACGCAATCCCATACTTAGTGATTGATTATCAGCAAATTTATAGTATCCGGATAAATACAATAAATTAAGATCGGTAACACCAAGATTTGCCAGCCAGGGTGTGTAGGAAAATCCAAAGCCCGAACGCTCTTTCATGAAAACATATTTAGCCGGATTCCAATGTTGTGAGCTTAAATCGGGTGTTGTTGCCACACCAGCGTCACCCATTGCACCTGCCCGTGAATCGGGGGCAATAGTTAAAAAAGGAACGGTTGTCAATATTGCATTAAGCTCAGGATCCAAATCTCGCCCTGAAGCATCAACATCATCTCCCTGTGCCATCGATAACAATGGAGTTATTATTGTAATAATTACAATTAAAGTCTTTTTAATCATTCTTATGGAAATTAATAGTTCGCAAAGATAAAAATTAATTGTATAACGTATATTCTAGCGTAATATTATTAGCTTTTGATTAATATAAGCAGTCCCTAAAGATGTTTTTACTCTAAGTCTGTAGGGATATATTCCCGGACTTAGAAAGCTATTGCCTGAACTACGTAAATTCCATTCCAGCGGATTTGAAACATAGCCGCTTTCAAACCTGGTTTCACTGATTCGTGCAAGGAGCCTACCTGAAAGATCGAAAACTTCCAGAGTAATTTCGTGATCTTCATCAGGAGCATTATGCGTATATTGAAAATACGTATATTCATTTGCCGGATTGGGATAATTGTATACTGATTTAAGTATCAAGTCATCACCTTCTTCGACAACAAAACTTATGGAAGCCTCCGAAGAGTTATTAAAAACGTCCCATACCTTTAAAGAAAGAAAGTGCTCTCCTCTTTCAAGATCTCTTAACTGGTAACGTACTATTCCCGATTGATAATCGTCGACAGTGGCCTCATAATAATCATTTAATATATATTGTTCCTGATAATTTTCATCAAGTATAGCTGCAATATCATGCCCTATACCCACACCTGAAGTATTCATACCCATTTCATCGTACAATTCGGCGTATATGTAAGGTTCGTTATTCGTCATACCTCCATCAATAAACCTATTATCATTCATGAACAAATCAATAAGCGGCCCATCAAAGTCATCTGCTGCATCATCATCAGTACCTCCTATCAGAACTTCTCTGAATTCGCCCTTAGCATCAATCGATCCATTTTCAGCATAATAACTTATTTTCCCGAAATCAATGTTATAGGATATATCTTTAGGAACAACAAAAGTGAATTGAAACCGACCGTTTGTTACTGTAGCCTTTCCTCTGTATAATAGATTTTTCTGATCTTCATAAACAAAAGGATACATGTCCGGGTCGTTTGCAAAAGTTGTTATTTCAACTTTTTTATCATATACATTCGGGTAAACAAATCCGTTGAAATCCTCCATAATTGTGCTGTCATCATAGGCTACATAACCTGAAATGGTGATCAGACTAAAGGCTTTTAGAGTATCCAGTTCCTGATCGATAGAAATATTGTTAATACTATCGGTACATACCCGAAATTCGGGATAGGCAAGTTTGGTTGCCGGATCACCCAGTAAAGTGAAATTCAGTTTGTTATTCTCAGGACCTCGGTCATTCTTAGCATTCCGTATGATGTCGCCAAGGCGGAGTTGATTCCCTTTGTAATCTTTCCGGAAAATATGAGAGAGAACAGCCAATACCAGCTCTTTGTTCGGGGGGGCATAGACAACTCTTGAAGTACTGAGAAGAGCTATAGCTCCTCCATCGGGATTAATCAGGGCTTCTTCACCAGCAGTAGTCTTTGCTATAATATCGTATATAGAAGCCTCCTCTGTTGCCACATGATCGTACCTGCTAAACTGGCATGTTGCTGTGATAAAAAGTGGAAGCACATCCCCGTTTTTCATTCCAATTACATCCTGTTTTTCCAATATCCTCTCGCCTGTAATTTGATTTTCACTACCATGACCGCTATACGTAAATACTAATATTCCTCGAGTAAATAAATTTTCTAATTCTCGGTTCACCTCAGGATAAGTTGAGCCTGAGGCAGTATTCACCTGCGGATAGGCATCGAGATAAACTTTTTTTAACTCAAAACCCTGGTAATTCTGTTCAATATAATCGGCAAATTGGTCAGAATGCTCCATATGTGTATTATAATCTCTCACTCCTCCCGGATCGTATCCATCATCGCCGACAAAACATAGCGTTCTCCTCCAGTCACTGAATTTACAATTATCATAAGCAATGAGTTTATCAACAACATCATCAGCCTCATAATCATTGCCGTCATTCAATTTAACGGATAGTCTGCCAATACCAATGTCAAGATCACCTACAACTTCACCTTCACCCTCACCGAGCATGCCATAAAAATCGTCAGAAACATAGCTTTCCGTTGGTGTTAATGATTTTTCCGACTGATACGTAAGGATATAATTTGTGTTCCCCTGAGTATACATATGATTGTTAAATGATCCATCACCAAAAAGCAAGACATATTTTAATGAATCTGCTTCGTTGCTCTTCAGATACTGATGACGAAGGAAATCACGTATCGCACTAATATCCGGAGTTCCTGATGAAAACTCATTATATATCATTTGTGGAGTAACAACTAAAGTTGAAAATCCATTGGTTTGCTGGCGATGATCGGCAAGCCGCTCTGCCTGTTCCAGAAAAACATCAGGTGCAATAATGATATATTTGTTTACCGGGAGGGCTCTTATATTCTGATTTACAAACTCTCCTACACCTCTTTCATTGGAATTGATGATCGGTGCCGGAAATGTACCATTGATATTAAAAGCAACATACTGCCGAATTTCATTCGCTGAAGCTTTAAACCGGTATTCATTTGAAGAAAGTTCACCCTGAATGGCAAATGTATTGTTCAAATCAGTTATATCCCAAATTCTGGTATTCGATGTTGCATTTTTAACAGTGAACCGGGCTAT
>CAZMVE010000055.1:0-19775 GCA_964569585.1 uncultured Bacteroidales bacterium
ATGGCAATTAAGTTTCAATATAATAAAACCTCGTTACAAAGCCTGGAAAAACAACTCAAGGTCAGGGTACGTGCTTTACCGACCATCAAAAATAAGGAGTCGGCTTTGAGAGTGGAAGTTAAAAAGGCTAAGGACGAGAATAAACGCTTTGAAGATGAGTTAAGCAGAGCCATTCAATCGTATGAAAATATGATTGAACTATGGGGCGAATTTGATACAAGTCTTATTAATATAGAAGATGTTAAACTGGGTGTTAAAAAAATTGCCGGTGTAAAAACCCCTGTGCTGGAGGAAATCGACTATTATATGAAAGAATTCAGCGTATTCAACCAACCCAAATGGTTTCTTGATGGCATAGCAATAGTCAAAAAAATGGTAGATCTGGCAATTGGTGGTGAAGTGTTTGCAAGAAAAATGGAATTGCTTTACCATGCCAGAAAAAAGACCACCCAGAAAGTTAATCTCTTCGAAAAAGTTCAGATTCCCGGCTACGAAGATGCTATTCGCAAGATCAAACGGTTCATGGAAGACGAGGATAACCTCTCAAAATCGGCACAAAAAATAGTGAAAACCCGTCAGCAAGAGGAGGAAGCAGCATGATAGTACCCATGAAAAAATATTCTTTCCTGATTTATCATAAGGAATATATCGAGTTTCTGAAAGGAATTCAGGAACTGGGAGTGTTGCATGTAATTGAGAAGAGGTCGGGAGAAATTCAGGACGAAGAAACACGAATAAAATATCAGCACATAAATGAACTCAGCAATGCTATAAAATTTCTCTCAAAGCGCATTGTTATTTCTCAACCCGACGAAAAAGAAAAGGACGGACTAAAAATATTAGAAGAGCTAAAGAAGCTTCAGTCTAATGAGGAATCCTACCAGCATAGTCTGGCACAACTTAAAAAGGAGAAATCCTTACTTGAACCCTGGGGCGATTTTAGCTGGGAGTCGATAGAAAAACTTAAAAAATCCGGGTACAGAGTTGAATTTTTTATTTGTCAGAGCCGGAATTTTAATCCCGACTGGGAAGAATCATACACTATTAGTCGCATCAATGAAGTGAGCGGACAACTCTATTTTGTCGTAATTGGAAAATCCGATGAACCAATTGAGATCGATGCAGAAAATATCAGACTTCCTGAAGTATCGCTAACAAAACAAAATAAGTTAATAGGGGAAGTTGAGAATATTCTTGAAAAAACGGAAGACCTCTTCAATGATTTTTCTACTCAGTATCTTGACTTGCTCAAAGAGACAAAAGAAAAATTAAGCGCCCACCTTAACTTTAACCGGGTAATTCTTAGCACTCAGAAAGAGGCGGAAGATAAGCTTATGTTTCTGGAAGGATGGGTACCAAAAGAGAAGCAAGAAAATATTAATGCTTATCTCAAGGAGCAAGGAGTGTATTATATCGTATCACGACCTGATCCTACCGAAAATGTGCCCATTAAACTGAAAAACAATAAATTTTCAAAGCTTTTTGAACCTGTTGGTGAGCTATACACCATGCCCGATTACAAGGAATTGGATCTGACCCCGTTTTTTGCGCCCTTTTTCATGATGTTTTTTGGCTTTTGCCTGGGCGATATGGGCTACGGCTTATTAATTCTCATAGCAGCCATAATTTTGCGTTTCAGAGTTAAACCCCAATTAAAACCCATTATTACATTAGGGATTTTTCTGGGTGCCGCCACCATATTTATGGGCATGCTGGGAGGTACATTATTTGGAATCAATCTTATCGATTCGGGCTACACAATAACTGCAAAAACACTTGAAGCTCTTAAAAATTCAGGACTTCCTCACAATCTTATTGACCAATTATCTGTCCTGACTAATTCTCATATTGAAAAGCAAAGTAGTTTTCTTTCGCAGGTTAAATCGGTAATTGGCGAACCAGCCTTTCGGATGTATCGATCGCAAATCTTAAGATTCGTTGAATCTGACTATACTATACTCAATTCATTCCGCTTCTTAATGCTCAATACTGACCAACTCATGTTGTTGGCCTTTGCAGTCGGTTTTGTTCAGACTATATTTGGAATGTGTATAAAGGCGGCTAATAAAGCCATACAATTTGGTTTTGTTCATGCACTCTCAACCATAGGATGGATTGTTGTCATTTTAGGTGGTGTCATCTTGTTCGGCTTAAAATATTTTGATGTTATTACTCCTGCAAAGTTTAAAACCATTTTTATAATAATTGGTGTGGTAGCAGGTTTCTTCATTTTCTTTGTTAATAGCCCTGGTAAAAATCCTTTCCTCAACCTGGGCCTTGGAATATGGGATACTTACAATATGGCATCGGGACTTCTTGGCGATCTCTTGTCCTATGTTAGGTTATTTGCTCTGGGAATTTCAAGTGCTGTATTGGGCAATGTATTTAATCAGCTCGCTTTCAGCTTAAGTCCTGACATTATTGTCGTTGGGCAGCTTGTAACCCTAATTATATTGCTATTCGGACACAGCCTCAATCTTTTCATGTCGGCATTGGGTTCTTTTGTTCATCCTTTGCGATTAACATTTGTGGAATTCTATAAAAATGCCGGATTTGCTGGAGGAGGTAAAAAATACGACCCTTTCAGAAGTGCTGTTAATACACAATAATCAGAAAAATAAATGTTTAATACAAATTATAAATAATTATGGAACCTATTATTTTAGCTTATATCGGACTCGGAATTATGGTAGGATTATCGGGAACCGGAAGTGCTTATGGCGTATCGATAGCCGGTAATGCGGCAATTGGAGCATTGAAAAAAGATCCGGAATCATTTGGAAACTACATGATCCTCTCGGCCATGCCAAGTACACAGGGTTTGTACGGATTTGTCGGATTTTTCGTGATGCTTAATACTCTCAAAGCTACTCCTGAAATGAACTGGACAATAGCCGGTGCTGTTTTCGGAGCAGGTTTGGCATTAGGACTTGTAGGCTTATTTTCAGCTATTCGTCAGGGACAGGTAGTAGCCAATGGTATTGCCGCTATCGGTTCTGGTTTTAAAGTATTTGGTAATACCCTTATCCTGGGTGTATTCCCTGAACTTTATGCCATTCTTGGTCTGTTGGCCACTATTATGATCAATGGTGCTATAGCCGGATAATCAAGATTTTTAAAAATTACTTTAAATCCTCCCTGAAAATTTTATAATTTTTGGGAGGATTTTTTGTTATTTATTATAATGGACTATTTATTACTCATCCTATCGATTATTATTATAGTACTTGGCTTCATTGGTTGCCTTCTGCCTATATTGCCCGGACCTCCCCTGAGTTTTATCGGAATTCTTATCCTGCATTTTACCAGATTTGCTGACTTAACTCCCAGCACATTATTATTTCTTGGAGGCTTGGCTCTTATCGTTCAGGTACTCGATTATATTGTTCCTGCATGGGGAACGAAAAAATTCGGCGGATCGAAATATGGTACATGGGGCAGTATTCTGGGCCTTATTGCAGGATTATTCTTTTTACCGGCTATAGGTCCTTTTGGTATTATAACCATACTTGGTGGACCCTTTGTTGGTGCATTGATCGGTGAGAAAATTGCCGGGAAAGATTCTAGCGCGGCTATGAAGGCTGCATTCGGATCATTTGTCGGATTTCTTACAGGTACTCTTATGAAGTTGATCACCTCATCGATCATTACCTTTTATTATGTCCGTGAAATCATCCTGCATTTTAAAAATTAAGCATGATTTACCAATGTCTTTGCTATATTCTTATCATCCTCAGTTTTGCATGGCCGGCGGGCAAAGAGGAAAGCTATTACGACTACACACTTGAGAACTTTCGTAACGCAGAACCATTCCTTGAATCCATTGATATATCAAATCCTGATCATCCCAGGTTAAATGCTGTGATTTTTTATCTAACTAATGAAGTAAGGAAAAAAAAGAAAATCAATGTTTTGCTATATGAAAAGAGACTTGAAGAGAGTGCAACCATTCATTGTAACAGTATGATTGAGTATAGTTTTTTCGACCATATTAATACTAAATCGAAAGAACTACGAAGTCCTAACGATCGGGCAATATTTGCAGGTATAGCCAATCCTTTTCTGGCTGAAAATATTATCGAAACATTTGTTTTACAGTATAGTGAAGGAAAGCCTGTTTTCACAGGTGAAAAGGGAATTTTCCGCTACCATCAGGAAGATGAAGCAATTAAACCCCATACCTATCTCAGCCTGGGAGAAGCATTAATTGAGGGCTGGATGAATTCTTCCCACCACAAGGAAAATATCCTATCCCAACAGGCTGTGCAATTAGGATGCGGTACGGCATTCTATCTCAATGAAGATTTTAATGACATGCCAACTGTAATTGCCACTCAAAATTTTCAACTGTACGAAACTGCCAAGAGTAATCCCTGACAAACAGAGGGCATGAAAATGTTTATAACCAGGTTAATCCTGTAAAGCAGCAACAACCACTCTTACCTTGTTGGTATGCGCACGCAGTACTCTGAGATTTCTACCAGCAACTGTTTTTCCGTCAAGGGTTTTAATGGCCTCCATGGCTTCTTTTTTATTCGACATATCCAAAAAGCCGAAACCCTTTGACTTTCCTGTTCGCTTGTCGCGAATGACCTTAATAGCATCTACCTTCCCGATTACCTCGAAAATCTTCTTAATCTCCTCTTCACCGAGAGAATAATTGATATTGCCCACATAGATTGTCATATCGGTAAATTTGAAATTAATAACACAAAACAAGTTAATAAATTAATTTCTCAAAAAATAATTTTAACCGAAGAAATTGACTATCAATTATATCAAAAGCTATCCTGCCAATGATGACACCATGACTGCCTTTATGGTATGTAACCTGTTCTCTGCTTCATCAAACACAATTGAATTTAACGATTCAAATACCTCATCGGTTACTTCCAAGGCTGATAAACCAAATTTAATATTTATTTCACGTCCGACTTTTGTCTCCAGATTATGAAATGCCGGTAGGCAATGTAGAAATTTAACAAGAGGATTGCCTGTTTTTTCAATAACCGATCTATTAACCTGATAGGGCTTTAAAAGACGAATCCGTTCCTCCCAAACTGAATCTGGTTCCCCCATCGATACCCATACATCGGTATAAAGAAAGTCTACATCTTTAACAGCTATTTCCACATTGGATGTGAGCGTTATTGAACCACCTGATTTGTGGGAAATTTGATTGCATTGTTCTACCAGTTTTTCATTGGGTTGACATTGTTTTGGAGCAGCCGCCCTGAAATCCATTCCTAATTTTGCAGCTCCTACCATCAGCGAATTACCCATATTATTGCGGGCGTCTCCCAGGTAACAGAATTTAATCTTATTTAAGGGTTTATTACTATGTTCCCTCATGGTAAGGAAATCTGCCAGTATTTGTGTAGGGTGAAACTCGTCTGTCAGGCCATTCCATACAGGAACACCCGCAAAGGCAGCCAATTCTTCAACAATTTCCTGTGCATAGCCCCGGTATTCGATCCCATCGTAAAATCTGCCTAACACCTTGGCAGTATCTTTCATCGATTCTTTATTTCCAATCTGAGTCCCTGAAGGTCCTAAAAAGGATACATTAGCACCCTGATCAAAAGCAGCCACTTCAAAAGCACACCTCGTTCGGGTGGAAGTCTTTTCAAAAATTAATGCAATGTTTTTGCCTTTGAGTAACTGTTTCTCAATTCCAGACTTTTTTTCTTCTTTTAACTGTGCTGAAAAATCCAATAAATAGGTTATTTCTTCTGCTGTATAATCCAGAAGTTTGAGAAAATGCCGGTTTTTCAATGAAATAGCCATAAGAGTAACTTTAAGTTAGAGATAATTTTAAAGCGTAAAGTTAGCATGCTTAATTTTATTCAGGAATGATGAATATCAGTTTTTTGTATAATTATGCTTTCATAATGTAAATAAATTCATTAAAATTAATTATTAATTTTAGTTCGAAATTAACGTAACTTAATCCTGAATTATGTGCCTTAGGTCAAATAGAGAAGATTTATTGTTAACCTATGAAGAAGTGCTGCGTATATTTAATGAAATTTAAAAAAATGATGCGATTTATTATTGTTTTCCTTATTCTGCTTCTGGCCTGGTCTTGTATGGATACAAAACAGATGGGGATTTATGATCAGGGACGATTGGAATATAAAATATATTATTTAAATGCAAAGGAAAACAATTACGATCCATCTTTTCTACCCAAGAAAATGATACTGGAATTTAATCAGGATTATTCCATTAATCGGATCGATGGTTTTATGGGATTTTTTAAACTGGGTAATATTACTTATTTCCATCACAAAAAGGTTAAAACACATTTAAAAGTACTCGATAAAAGTTATGCATTCCTCGGAGGAAGAAACGAGATGATGTGCTGCTTCGATTGTATGGACGGTATGATCCTTACCGAAGACAAAACATCGCATGATTTTGCCGGATTAAAATCGAAAAAAGTCCTTGTAAGTTTTAAAGAAAAGCCGGACACTTTCTCAATATATTATACTCAGGATATCAATCTTACAAAACCAAATGTGACGAATCCCTATCATGATATCGATGGTGTATTAACCGCATTTCGTCTTACCATGGGACCCTATCTCATGTATTTCCAGGCAACAAAATTTGAAGCTGGCCGATCGCCAAAAGAAGAAATGATCATTCCCGATGATGCCCTGGAAGTTAATCGAAACGAACTGGTAGTTATTCTGAACAGGCTGATGAAACAAAATATTTAGATACAAAGGATTCTTTATTATCTATTACTAGCCATTTTCACTCAGGAATTCTTCAATTGTTAAATAATATTTTTATTTCTTTCCGGTTTAATACACAGGCTTATTAATTTTGAACGTTAAATCAGTTCAATGTGTATTTTATGGTCATTGCGAGAAAGAAAAATAGAAAAGGGTCGGCTGCCGGTAAACGAAAAGTAAGAGGCAATATTTTTCGTGATGAACGGTTTAAGATTCTTATTGCGCTGATTTTGCTTGGTTTCTCTTTTCTCCTGCTGGTTTCACAGATATCCTACCTTTTTACATGGAAGATCGACCAAAGTTTTGAATGGTCGGTAGCCTGGCGAAATGCTGATATTGTTGTTGAAAACTGGGCAGGCAAAATTGGAGCTTTTCTGGCAAACCTTACTATTAACAAATGGTTCGGTATCTCAGCCTGTTCATTTCCATTTCTAATAGCCCTTACAGGGCTTTACCTACTCAGGATTAAATTCGTTCCCCTTGGTAAGACACTTATTATTACCATGCTGTCCGTAATAGTCTTTTCGATATGGCTGGGTTTTTTTTCGGGGACCAATGAGATATTGGGTTCAGGACCCGGGGGACGACATGGATATTTTATGAGTGAATGGCTAACCAGCCTGCTGGGAAGTATTGGTGTTTTTATTCTATTGTTGATTATTTCAACAGCTATTATTCTTTATAGTTCTGAGAAATCACTTTCCATAGCCCGGCAATTTTTAATAAAACTGATTCCTGCATTAGCCGGTATTCTTAAAAGAACAAGCGAACCTTCCCTGGAACAACAGGAATCTGATTTAACTGATAACAATATAGAGGATTTCAAACAGGATGAAATGGAGGATGACGATCTTGTTTTTGAAACAGAATTTCCTCAAAGGGAAAAAACTGGAGAATCGGATAATTTTACTGTTAAAACCATTTCAAAGGATGATTCGGATGAAGATACTGAATATGAGAAAGTAAAGCTAACTGTTGAAGAGGGAGAAGCAGAGGAAGAATTTAGTGAAAATCGTGAACTGGAAGATTTTGATCCAACGCTGGATTTATCTTCATATGTACTTCCTTCGCTGGATTTACTTGAAAAACACGATAACGAAAATACAACCGTAACCAATCAAGAATTAATCAGTAATAAAAACAAGATAGTTGAAACCCTGGGGCATTATAAAATCCAGATCGACAAAATAAAGGCAACAATCGGACCTACTGTTACACTATATGAAATTGTCCCTGCCCCAGGTGTCAGAATTTCAAAAATAAAAAATCTTGAAGATGATATTGCGTTAAATCTGTCTGCATTGGGAATTCGGATTATTGCCCCTATACCCGGACGTGGTACTATCGGAATAGAAGTGCCAAATCAGACACCTGAAATTGTTTCCATGCGGTCCTTGCTTGCTTCTAAAAAATACCAGGAATCGGATTATGATCTTGCTATTGCTCTGGGGAAGACCATCTCGAACGAGACTTTTGTTTTTGATCTGGCTAAAATGCCTCACCTGCTTGTTGCAGGGGCTACAGGTCAAGGTAAATCAGTAGGGCTAAATGCTATTATTGCGTCCCTTCTATATAAAAAACATCCTTCCCAGCTTAAACTTGTACTGATTGATCCCAAGAAGGTTGAGCTTACATTATATTCCCGTATCGACAAGCATTACCTGGCCAAAATCCCTGATTCGGAAGAGGCTATTATTACCGATACTCAGAAGGTTATATACACTCTGAACTCGCTCACTATCGAAATGGATCAGCGCTATAATTTGTTAAAGAAAGCGCAGGTCAGGAATATAAAAGAGTATAATAGGAAATTTATTAAGCGTAAGCTTAATCCCGAAAACGGTCATCGGTATATGCCTTATATTGTTGTGGTGATTGATGAATTTGCCGATTTAATTATGACGGCCGGCCGCGAAGTAGAAACTCCCCTGGCTCGACTGGCCCAGCTGGCACGAGCCATAGGAATTCATTTGGTCATAGCTACACAACGTCCCACAACCAATATTATTACCGGTGTTATCAAGGCTAATTTCCCAGCACGTATAGCATTTCGTGTCACCTCAATGATCGATTCCCGTACAATCATCGATCAACCCGGCGCGAATCAGCTGATTGGTCGGGGTGACCTGTTATTTGCTCCTGGCAGTGAACTCATCCGTCTGCAATGCGCTTTTATCGATATTCCGGAACTTGAAAAAATTACAGAATTCATCGGAAACCAGCGTGCCTACCCTACCCCCTATTTTCTACCTGAATATGTCGATGAGAATACCGGAGATGGTTTATTGGAATTTGATCTGAGCAAACGCGATGGACTTTTCAACGATGCCGCACGACTTGTGGTTGCCCACCAGCAAGGCTCAACATCCCTAATACAACGAAAATTTTCTATCGGATATAACAGAGCCGGCCGTATTATCGATCAGTTGGAGGCTACCGGTATTGTTGGCCCCTTTGAGGGCAGCAAGGCCCGCCAGGTATTGTTCCCCGATGAATACTCTTTGGAACAGTATTTGAAATCACTTGATGAATAAAATCTGCATGTCATGAAAAATAGTTGCTTTATATTATTTGCCTTACTGGTCTCACTATCGATAAATGCACAACAAGATCCGGAGGCAAAGAAAATACTTGATCGCGTATCGGTAAAAACAAAAGAATATTCAACTATTCAGGCCGATTTCGAATTGATTATTGAAAACCGTACTGAAAATCATAAAACAAACAGTAAAGGCATAATAAAAATAAAGGGCAGGAAATATTATATGGAATCGATGGGATCAAAAGTATTTTTCAATGGTAAAACCCTTTGGACTTTCATGGAGGATATTAAGGAAGTAACCATCAGCGAACCTGATGAATCGTCTGACGATTTTATCGAAAATCCAGCCCTAATCTTCGATTTTTATAATCGCGATTTCAAATACCGATTGGTCGGAGAAGTTAGAACAGATGCAGGCTGGATGTTTGAAATCGATTTATATCCAGTAAATCTCGATCAACCCTATTCACGTTTTAAAATTCTGATAATTCGCGATACTGAAGAGCTCTATATGGTTAAGGCCGTTGGTAAAGATGGAATCGACTATACGGTATATATACGAAATGCAGAATATAATCAACCTCTCAGTGACGATATCTTTATTTTCAATCAGGCGAAGCATAAAAGTGTTGAAATTATTGATCTGCGATTCTAGAACTGTTTAAGCCTCCCTCGGGTAAGAAATCCTGGCGTGATAAATATTTTTTAACCGGGTTTTGAATACCTCTTTGACAGCAGAAATATCTTTGTAAGTCACAGGAGCATCTTCAAACTGATTATCTTCAAGCTGTCTGGAAATGATCTTTTCCACCAGGCCTGAAATCGATTCCTGGCTATAATCCGTTAAACTCCTAGAAGCAGCTTCGACAGAATCAGCCATCATTAATACTGCCATTTCCTTTGAAGAAGGTTTTGGTCCTGGATATGAAAAGTTCTTAACATCGACGTCCTGTTCAGGATATTTTTTAATATAGGAACGATAGAAATATTGCACTGTAGTAGTTCCATGATGTGTTCTGATAAAGTCGATGATGGGTTCCGGTAAATTGAATTTTTTTGCCATTTCTACGCCTTTCTCAACATGACCTAAAATGATCCCGGCACTTTTCTCAAATTCAAGTATATCGTGTGGATTAAATCCACTCGTTTGATTTTCAATAAAATATATAGGTTCATCCATCTTACCGATATCATGATAAAGAGCGCCGGTACGAACCAGTAAAGGATTGCCTCCAATATGGTGAATGGCCTCTTCCGAAAGATTGGCCACCTGCATACAATGTTGGAATGTTCCGGGGGCTATCTCAGCCAATTTTCTGAGTAATGGCTGATTTGTATCCGAAAGTTCCATAAGGGTAGTATCGGAAAGAAAGCCGAATACCTTTTCGAAAACGTAGATTAACAAAAAGGATATTAAAATAAGAACTCCATTTATTCCGAAGTTGGCAAAATAGGTGAAGTTTATCAGTGACAGGTTTCCTTCGTTAACCAGAAGAATACCTACATAGGCTATACTATATGTAATAACAACCAACAAGGCTGACAGAAAGAAACGCGAACGCCGGTATAAATTTGTGAGACTAAAAATCGCTACTATTCCGGCAATTATATTGAGTACAACAAATTCATAACTATTAGGGGCAATAATTCCAATAATAAGTATTGTAAGTACATGCACAAATACAGCCACACGCTCATCGAAAAAAGTCCGTAAAATAATGGGTAAAATGGCAAAGGGAATAATATAGAAACTGATTTGTTCAACTCTAACCATAGTACTGGCGACAAATACCATTAGAACTACCAGAAAAAGAATGAATGAGGTTTTTACTACATCGCGTAAAAGTTCCCTTCGAAAGTTATATAAGAATACATAAATCAGGATTAATACAAAAAATACAAAAATCAGCTTTCCTGCCAACACCAATATAGTATTCACATTTCGTTGCTGATCGCCGTAAGCTGCTTTGAGTGATTGAAGTACCTGGAATATTTCAGGTGTAATTATCTCTCCATTCGATACAATTAATTCTCCTTGCTGAATCATTCCTTTTCTCGTGGAGATTTCACCTAAAAGCGCATTTTTCTCACGTTCAGAGGCCTCCTGATCGTAGAATACATTAGGTGTAATAAACTGTTCTATCTCATATTCATTGAAAAATTTATTGAATTTTTTCCGATACCAGTTGTTCTTATAAGTTTCGTCATCTTCAAGTTTAATCCTGATATCTTCATAGGCCGACATAGAAGTATGGATCTTTGATAAGCTAATTTCATCGGCTATGTTACCCCGGAGTAATACAATATCAGTATTTGGAGTTAATGTAAAGTCACCCTCTGGTATTTCAATAATTCCATTTACAAAAGTTTTTTCCAGCAAAGAATAAATATATCCGCTGTAGTATTCCTGCATTTCGCGTAGCATTGCATATTTTTTACTACCCCTGTATTCATCTTCGCTGTCAATGTTGAATTCTTTCAGAGCATAAGCTATCCATTCACTGTTAAAATTTTCCCTGAATTTGTTTAATTGTTCAGCCGAATAATATACATCGAAAGCAAAGAACAACTTAACTTCAGCAAGAACCGAATCTTTTTCAGCCTTGAATTCCTGGTCAGTTTTCAGAATTGAAAACTTAAAGGGTGCTGTAAGATCTAATTCTTTCCAAGGACTGGCAACCTGAAACTCATAAGTAAATCTACGTTCTCTTGGCATCAAATATGCCAGTATGAAAAAAGTTACTACAAATAGCAGGATGGTGCTTACAAATTTGTAGTTGTTTTTTATTTTCTCAAAAAATGGATGCATACTTCGTGTAATTCACGCTAAAAATACCAAAAAAAATGATTTCTCACGGAATACCTATAAATGATTCAAAAAATAGATCATTCAATTAACAGTATTGACATTGATTTGTTTGAAATAGAATTCATTCACACTATTTTTGGATAAAGATCGGATTATGATCAAGATTATTTGTCCACTCACTTTAATTCCGCTGCGTAGTGAACCTGATCACCGCTCAGAACAGGTCAGCCAGATGCTATTTGGCGAAACTGCCAACGTTATAGAAGAGAAGCAAAATTGGTATAAAATTGTTCCGGACTTTGACTCCTATGCCGGATGGCTGGAAAAAGATTCGGTGGATGTGATACCTGCCGGAGAAAAGAATCAAAAGAAGATGATAGTTAGGGAACCCTTTCTCAAATTAAGGTATAAAGATGAAAATTTAATTATTTGTGCAGGTTCTGAAATTCCACTGCCCGATACAAATGGAACTATTGTCATAAAAGACAAAAGTTTTCAATCAAATTTCAATTTTTCAGAGGAAAATTCGATCCCGAGTGATGCCTTGAAATTCATTAACACTCCCTATCTGTGGGGAGGGAGAACGGTTTTTGGAATGGATTGTTCAGGATTTATACAAATTGTATTCAAGATCAATAACATAAACCTTCCTCGCGATGCCAAGGATCAGGCAAACATGGGTATCGGACAGGAATCATTCAGTAAGATTCTGGCTGGTGATCTGGTATTCTTTGAGAATGAAAATGGAAATATCACCCATGTAGGATTATACCTTGGCGATAACAAAATAATCCATGCATCTAAATGGGTCAGAATTGATACAATAGATGAAAAGGGTATTTACAGGAAAGAGTTGAAAATGTATACCCATATACTCAGGTGTATCAGACGTATTGAATAATGACGCTTAGTCGAGTTTAGAGTATGGAGTTCAGAGTTGAATGTATATCTGGACTGGCAAACAATAAATTCCACAGCAACATTGTACTAATCTATAGAATCATCCCTGCACAGATAGTCTCATTAGTAGCCTCATCGATCAGTACCACACTTCCGGTAACCCGATTGACTTTATAGGAATCGAAAAGTAATGGTTTGGTAGTACGCAATGTCATCTGACCAATTTCATTCAATGCCACATTCTTATCCTTCTCAACTTTTGCCAGTGTATTGACATTTACTTTATAATCCACTGATTTCACAATACACTTTGCTTCATTTGTGGTATGACGGATTACATATTTTCCGCCGGGAACTAAGGATTTATCATTCAACCAACAGAACATCATGGTAATGTCCTGCGAAACTTTTGGCTGATTGTTTTCAGACACTATCATATCGCCCCTGCTGATGTCGATGTCATCTTCGAGGGTTACAACAACTGATTGGGGAGGGAAAGCAGAATCAAGCTTTCCATTCATTGTTTCAATTGACTGTATTTTGGTTGACAGTCCGGAAGGTAACACAACAACACGGTCGCCTTTTTTCATTACACCTCCTGCAACACGACCTGCATATCCCCTGAAATCATGATATTCCTGCGACTGTGGCCTGATTACATATTGTACCGCAAAACGGGGATCCGTAAAATTCCTGTCATTGGCAATATGAATATTCTCGAGAAGATACATTAATGTCGGACCATCATACCAATTCATTTTTTCCGACCTGTCAACTACATTATCCCCCTTAAGCGCACTGATGGGGACAAAACGAATATCCTGTACTTCAAATTTATCGGAAACACTTTCGTAATCATTCCTGATTTTTTCAAACACTTCCTCCTTATAATCCATCAGATCCATTTTGTTCACACATATTATTATGTGTGGAATTCTCAAAAGAGTAGCAATATAGGAATGACGAAGTGTTTGCTCCACCACTCCATTTCTTGCATCCACAAGTATTATTGCAGCATTGGCTGTCGATGCCCCGGTAACCATATTGCGTGTGTATTGAATATGCCCCGGCGTATCGGCTATAATAAATTTACGTTTGGGTGTGGCAAAATAACGGTACGCAACATCGATGGTAATACCCTGTTCCCTCTCAGCTCTCAGACCATCAGTCAGCAGGGCCAGGTTTACCTGTTCTTCGCCCCTGTTAAAACTGGCTAGTTCGATAGCCTCCATCTGATCTTCAAAAATAGCCTTGCTATCGTAAAGTAAGCGTCCGATCAAAGTGCTTTTTCCGTCATCGACACTACCAGCTGTAGTGAAGCGTAAAAGCTGCATATTCAAATATCCGTCCTGCTTTTCCTGAAATTCAGTCATGTAATTTTGTTTTGTTCAAAGTTCAGAATTTTAAGCTCAGTCTAAATCTGACACTTATAATTCTCAATTAAAAATAACCTTCTTTTTTACGATCCTCCATAGCAGCATCAGAACGCTTATCGTCATATCTCCCGCCCCGCTCCGTAGTTCTTGTAGCAGCTACTTCCTTAATAATATCTTCAAGTGTATTGGCCTTTGATAGTGTTAATCCAGTGCAAGTGATGTCACCAATTGTACGGCATCGTATGTCAAGCTCCTCGATTTTCTCGCTATCCTTAAGTTGCATAAAAGGTGCTTCAGCCAACCATACCCCATCGCGATTAAACACCCGGCGTTTATGTGTAAAATACAGATTGGGGATTTCAATATCTTCCATGTAGATATATTGCCATACATCCATCTCGGTCCAATTACTCAGGGGAAATACCCTAAAATGTTCACCCATTCTTTTCTTTCCGTTAAAGAGGTTCCATAATTCGGGCCGTTGGTTTTTTGGATCCCATTGACCAAATTCATCACGATGCGAAAAAAAGCGTTCCTTTGCCCTAGCCTTTTCTTCGTCACGACGACCACCTCCAAGTGCAGCATCGAATTTGAATTCTGCAATAGCATCAAGTAAAGTCACTGTTTGGAGTACATTCCTGCTGGCATTGACACCAGTTTCCTCCACCGCTTTCCCTTTATCGATAGAATCCTGAACATAACGGACAATACATTTTGCAGCGGTTTCTTCAGCCAGTCTGTCTCTGAAGTCAAGTGTTTCCTGAAAATTGTGTCCGGTATCGATATGCATTAGCGGGAAAGGCACCTTAGCAGGCCAGAAAGCTTTGCGTGCTAAATAATACATTACAATGGAATCTTTCCCTCCTGAAAATAATAGGGTTGGACGTTCAAATTGTGCTGCCACTTCGCGGATCAGATAAATCGATTCTGCTTCAAGCTCCCGCAAATGGTTGATAACATATTTTTCCATGATAAATGAAATTCTCTAATCGAAAAAAATACACCGCTTTGTTTTAGCGGTGTGCAAATATAATAAATCCTCTTTAACCTTCTAAATCGATATCGGTACAGTATTGCTTCATCAGAGAAGTACAATCCGGGAGGTATAGTTCTTTCCTGAAATATCGAGTGAAATCAGATAGGTTCCCTTTTTAAGCAATGTAAGATTGAGGCGTCTGCAAAAATAGTTCTCTACCTTTTCATCATTAAAGGAATAATAAATTTTTCCCAAAGGATCGTAAACCCTTATACGAAGGGGAGCCATCAGAGGGGATTCCATTTCGAGGGTGATAAAGCCATTTGAAGGATTAGGATAGGTCAAAATTTTAAATTTTGATTCCAGTCCTGTATCATCTATCCCTCCGGGCCATTGGGAGGCTGTCCAGAGGCCCCTCCCATGCGTAGCAATCACAATTTGCTGATCCTGAATATACATCTGCCAAACAGAAACGGCCGGCAATCCATTATCGGCATAGTGCCATGATAATCCGTTATCGGTACTTTCAAAGATCCCAATTTCCGTTCCAGCCCAGATAATATCGGTATTGTAAGGGAATACAAGTAGCGAATAAACCATAACATCGGGGAAACCATTACTGCTTGTATCGGCTACAAATCCCGATATATCTTCCCAGGACTCTCCCATATCGGTTGTACGTAATATCTTAGGTTTATGATCGAGAGAAAAAAGCAAGTAGGCTGTTGCCGAATCAATTGGGTGTGTGGCAATTGAAGTTATATAACCCAGCTCCGCTTCAGTATAATTGGTAAGTTTTTTAAAAGTCTCACCATAATCATCAGAGACATACATATTCAGATCAGGATCCTCGTACATTCCTGCTCCTGCCCATACTATGGATGGACTTGCCAACGAAACTTCGACATTATGCGAACTGGTAACCTGTCCGAATACCGACCAGCCTGTATCGATTTCGACAAGCTCCCATGGATACCTTCCAACACAAAAATTTGTATGACGGAATACTCCATCGTCACCTACTGCAAAAACCAAATCGGGATTAGCAGGTGAGTGGGATAAGCGTGTAATAAAGGGTCCGCTTCCCGTCATGCCCTCGGTTACAGCACTCCATGTTTCTCCACCATCGGTCGATAACCTAATGGCATTATAATAAGAAGAAGCCAGTATACGATGTGGATACAACGGGTGCCACAATGCCTCAAAGCCATCCCCTCCTACCCTATCATCATATTCGGAAGTTGAGCCAGCTATTAAACCGGGAGGTGACTGCCAGGTTCCGTTATCCTGCATACCTCCGATAAATTCGAATGCACCGGGCTTTTTGGCCACACCATAAAATTGTGTCGTAATATAACCATTCTTAATCTGCTCCCATGATAAGCCTTTATCATACGAAATTCCCAGACCCCCATCATTTGCCTCAAGAATCATATATTCCTCGTTCTCTTCATCAGTAATAGCAAATTTCATATCATGATGATCGACATGCAGGTCACTATTACGGTTATTATCAGCCAGAATAGTGGTAGATGCATCCTGTAACATCAGGGTACCATACTGAATGTTGATTGATGAATGAGGAAGGGTATAAGCATTCCATGTTTTATCTTCCGGCAAGGTAGGCCAGATAAAATACAGCATTTTATAGAAATGGCCCCCATTAACTGCTATTTGCGGATCGGAAGAATTAGAATAAGTCGTGGCATGAATGAAAATATATTCCCTTCCTCCGATATCATCATCAAATTCCCTTTCAATAATATTGAATAGCCCATCGTTTTCCTGGTCACGGAAAGAGATCATTAATTGTCTGTTGTTATCCGTATCCCATGCCTGAAAGGGAACATTTACATAATTCCGGTAAGTATAATCTTCAGGAGGGACACCAGGCCCTTCACCTGCCGGCACTGTAAAACGATGGGCCTTTTGCGATATTCCCGGACCAAAACGTATTTCTACACTCACAAAATCCTCTTCTTCAACATCGGCATCTTCTTCCAAACCTGTGGTCATGCCTCCCCGCAGATAGTCACCTCCAAAATTCACAAACTCCATGTATGAGCCGGTTCCAAAGGTATCGACCCTTATTACCATAGGTTCGCTAATACGGGTAGTATTGCGGAATGTCATGCTACCAAGGTATACCCCTCCAATATATATTTTAAACTTATTGAAAGGATCGGCTATTATTACGTTGTTAAACCAGCCCTGAACACCCAGAAAATGAATAAAAGTAAAATCATAATCGTTGTGCTTTCGCCAACTTGCTGCACCATCTGTAGAAAAATACACGTCAGTCCTTAAGTCAGGAGCTTCGGCACTGGTATAAATATAGCTGGTATCGGCAGGGCTGACTGTAACAGAAAACCTGTATCCCGTAGCAATGCCCTGGTAGGCATTGAACCATGTTGAACCATGATTGTAGGATTTTATAATACCCAGGCTATTCACTGCTGCATATAGTGTAGCAGGATCTCCCGGATTGGGAGCTAAATCCTGTACAGAATAGCCCTTATAATAAACAGTATCCCAGACCAGTCCCCCATCGTACGATTTAAAAATACCTACATTGGTGGCAACAACCAATTCATTGACATCATTTTCATTAATTACAATTTTATTTACCCATCGGAAATTATCACCCTCAACAGTGGATTCCAGCTGAACCCAGGTCTGTCCTTTGTCAGTCGATTTAAAGATCCCCGCTCCGTTTACCATACCAAAGCCTCCATAACCTTCGCCTGTGCCCGTAAATAATACATTATGATCAGAGGGTGCCATTGCCAGTGTATTCGTTGCAAGGGTGGGGACGTTCTCTGTCAGATTTTGCCAGCTTTGCCCGCCATTACTGGTTTTCCAAATCCCACCGCTTACTGCTGCTGCAAACCAGGTTTGGTTAGTCGCATCATCCGGATCGATAATTACTTCACGGGTACGGCCTCCCACATTACCCGGACCACGTTGTTCCCAGATAAAAGTACTTTTTGCAGATTTATTATTTCGCAAATTCCTGAGAGCCTTTTGATATTCCCTGTAAGCATAATTAGTTTCGTACCCGTTCCTTTTCTGACCAAATGATGTGGTAATTTGACGGTAAAATTCTGCAAATCCTTCAGGTTTGTCGTAACCTTCTTTTTCGAATTCACCATTAGAAAACCGGGATGAAAGCATTGGAAAATAGAGGCTTGACCCAACTCCGATAAAAATTATTATCAGAGAGATTAACAGGAGACGATATTTTGTTTTCAACTTCATTGTATAGTTAAAATCCTATTAATATTCGACATTTTCAAATCCTGTTTTCCTATAGCCGAGAATCAGAACTGTGTCAATTCTGGCCCTGAATTCATCGTAAAATCCTGCCCGGAGAAAAATTACATCTTTAATATCCTCAGGATAAAATGCCAGATTCTCATAAAAAGCCATAGCCAGATCGTATATAAACCCTGTTAATACAGAATTTTCAGTTACATATCCGTCCACACTTACATATTTAATTCCGTAGGTATTCGTACTGATCAACTCCAACTGCTCACCCATAACCACTGAAAAAGAAGTATCGGAATAGGATACCCTAACACGTACATCCGAATTATAGATTTTATCGATAATAAGATAATCTTCCCTATTAGGATCGAGGGCTGTTACAAGATCATAGGGTTCCAAAATATTGCCTTCAATTTCACCTCCCTGAAATTCGAATGCTATCCAGTTATCGGCAAATAAATTCGGATAGCCTTCCTGGTATTCTATATCATATTCCTTCTTTGTGCAGGCGAGGAAAATAAAAATCAAAATCGATAGTAATATGATTGTCTTTATTTTCATTCTAATCTTGTTTTCTCCATAATACATCAATTTCTATTCCATCGTTCGGAGGATCGAGCAACCGAATAGTCCAGCTTAGAGTCGAGCGTGTGTAGCTGCCCTCGTATGCAGCATACCTGCCCAGATATCCTTCACCGGCAAGAAGCACCAGTTCGTTATTCCCCAGATCGACAAACCTACCGGGCATTTCAAGGTTGTAATAACCGAGAATCTCCTCACATTCGTAAAGACCCTTTTCATAAATTTTCCGAATTTTCGATTCCACAGGATCCCAGTTTGTACCATTATAGGTGCCAGAAAGATCGTTACTGCTGACATCGTGATGAGTTACTGCAACAATCCTGTCGGCTTCACCAATTATTCCGTCCTGGTTTTCGGCCATATACCTTATAATATACACGCCAGTTTTTGAAACATCCACTTCACCAAATGTATAAACCTGTAAGGTTTCTCCGTTCGATTCGGCTGTTGCTCCCGGATCGGTATATTCAGCCGTATCGGAACGCAACAATGAGATGAACTCGCCTTCTTCAATGGTGAATTGAGGGATGTACGATACATGTGATACTTCTTCTGTCTTGTACCACTTTTCACACCC